>DATJIL010000269.1:0-6684 GCA_035493385.1 Rudaea sp. | reverse complement strand
TCGCACCGACCCCACCGCCGCCGGAGGTGCTACTGACGATGATGGAACCGCCGCCTTGCGCCGCGTTGCCGGTGAAGGTGCAGCTATCGATGTCTACGGTGCCCTGATTGAAAATAGCGCCGCCCGCACCAAGCGAGCCGCCGCCGGAGTCGCTGCCGAAGCCTTGGGCGAGACCGTCCTTGAATGTCAGGCCGTGCAGGGTCAGGCGACTGCCGTTTTCGACGTCGAACAACCGGAATGGCACCTTGCTGGTATCGCGCGCGATCGCGATGCCGCGCGTGAGGCCGGTTTCGCCGTCGATGAAGAGGGTTGTGTTGTGGGCGACGAAGAATGCGGAGGGGCCGAATTCGGTGCTGCCCACCGATGTGTCGTTGCTGTACTGGCTCAGCGCGATCGTGCCGCCGTCGATGCTGGGGTCGAATTGAATCGTGTCGCCCGACACCGCGGTATTGATCGCATCGCGCAGCGTCGGACAGCTATTGCCCGTGCATGCGGAAGCGGTGTCGCCGGTTCCGGTGACGATCCATGTGGCGGCAAAGGCATTGCCCAGCGGCAGCGCCGTCAGCAGGACGGCAAGAAAAATGTTTCGCGTAATCATCACTGTTCCCGTGCGTGCGCCGATACCGCCCGTTTTTCGGGCGCGCAATCATACTGGAAAATGCGTTGGTGCCCGCTCAATCCGCGACGCGCGTCCAGACCTGGCTGCGCCCGAGCAGGGGAATGCCGATGTAGCCGTGCACCTCGAGATTTGTGCCGTCGTCGCGCAGACGCAGGGTCGCGCGGTAAATGTCACCGCTTTCCGGGTCCAGCACTTCGCCGCCGTCCCAATGTTCGCCGTCGCGGCGGAAATTCCACAGGATCGTCATGCCGAGCACCGGCCGATCGCGGCGTTCGCCGCGGCAATCCGCGCAGCGCGGATCCGGATCGTCGCCCGGCGCCGGGAACAGCTTGACGATGCGGCCCGAGACAATGCCGGCATGATCCTCGATGCGCACCAGCGCCTTGGGTGTGTGCGTATCGTCGTCGAAGGTTTGCCAGGTGCCGACCGGCGAGGCGCCGCGCGCGGACGCGTGCGCGACGAATCCGAGCAGGACGATGGCGGCGATGCGCATGCCGCCATCATAAGCGATCGAACGGATGTTTCAGTGGGCGGTGGCGATGAGTTGCGATCCACAGCCTACGCGCCGAAAAGCATTGTCGGGGCGTGGACCTCCGGACGCGAGTCATCTCGGCAATGACGGCCGTTGCCACCAGTCGGAGGATTCTTCGTAGCCGAAGTGCTGCAGGAATTGCGTCCCGCCCTGATCGTGGAAATAGCGTTTTGAAGCCGCATCGAACAGGTAGCGCCAGTAATCCCCCGTGCGATGGCGCATGAGCAGGTCGTAGATGGAGCCTGGCTGCGGCCGGTACATGAAGCCGTTGTATGGATTCCTCATGTAGGCATCGGATTGTTTTTCCAGGCGCACGCATTCGTCGAGAACGGAAGGCGGCAATGGCGTGCCGGCGAATTCCAGCAACTGCCGCAGGAACCATTCCGGTCGCAGGGTGAGGTCTTCGTATTTCAGGAACAATGCGCGCCGCTCTTCGCTCAGCGCCAGGCCTGCCTTCACATGGCGCGCCCAGGAACCTTCGTCCACATCGATGTATTGCAGCGCATCGCGCAATTCCCGCGGTTCGGAAAAGCGGTGATTGCCGAACAGGAATTTCATGTAAAGAAAGGAGATGGTGGCGTTTCTTCCGTCGCGCACCAGGTAAACGACGTCTTCGTGTCCGCCCGGCAGCTGGTGACTCTTGATCAGGTCGACGCCATCCAGGGCGCTCGTCAGCGGGCCGGCGGCTGCGTCGACGATGTCGTCTTTGTACACGCTTGGCTGCGGCCGTCCTTGTAGCAGGGCAAAGTACTTGCGCAGCAAGGTGCTGCCCGAGCGCGGATAGGAGACAAGAAAAATTCGCTTTCGAGAGGGCAACAGCGGGTGCCTGCGCGCAAGACATGGACAATCCGCCGAGCTTATCGAGCGCACCGTTGCCGTGCAAATCGCGTTTCCTGCCGTGCGCGGACGCACGCGTGCGCATGCGGCACAGCGCGCGCTCGGCTACAATGGACGATCGTTTTCGCACGACTCCCGCCATGACCCAACCCACGAAAGAGCAGGTCGAACGCCTGCTCGCCGAGATCATCGACCCGCATACCGGCCAGGACCTCATGGCGTCCGCAGCGGTCAAGGGCGTGGGCGTGGATGGCGGCAAGGTCGCCGTCGACATCGTGCTCGGCTATCCGGCGAAAACCTTCGTCGATGCGCTGGCGCAGCAAGTGCGCACGAAACTGGCGCAGGCGGGAATCGCGGATGCGGCGGTCGGCGTGACCTCGCGCGTGTTCGCGCACAAGGTGCAAAAAGACCTGACGCCGATGCCGAACGTGAAGAACATCATCGCCGTGGCCTCGGGCAAGGGCGGCGTGGGCAAATCCACGACTGCGGCGAATCTCGCCCTCGCGCTCGCCGCCGAAGGTGCGAGCGTCGGCGTGCTCGATGCCGACATCTACGGCCCATCCATGCCGCGCATGCTTGGCGTCTCCGGCAAGCCGGACACGAAGGACGGCCAGCGCATCGAACCCAAGCTCGCGCACGGCATCCAGGCCATGTCGATCGGCTTCATGATCGACGAGGACACGCCGATGATCTGGCGCGGCCCGATGGTGACGCAGGCGCTCACGCAACTGCTCAACGAAACGAATTGGGTGGACCTGGACTACCTCGTCATCGACCTGCCGCCCGGCACCGGCGACATCCAGTTGACCTTGTGCCAGCGCGTGCCGGTATCCGGCGCGGTGATCGTGACCACGCCGCAGGACATCGCTTTGCTCGATGCGAAAAAGGGCCTGAAGATGTTCGAGAAGGTCGACGTGCCGGTGCTCGGCATCGTCGAGAACATGGCCCTGCACACCTGTTCGAACTGCGGCCACACCGAACACATCTTCGGCGCCGGCGGCGGCGCACGCATGGCCGCGCAGTACGGCGTGCCGTTGCTCGGATCGCTGCCGCTCGACATCCATATCCGCGAGCAAGGCGATGGCGGCACGCCGACGGTCGCGGCCGATCCGGCCGGTGCGGTCGCCGCGCAGTATCGCGAGATCGCGCGCAAGACCGCGGCGCAGCTCGCCCTGCACGCGCGCAGCAAATCGATTCAGTTTCCCAAGATCGTCATCCAGAACACATGACCATCAATCCATGACCATCAAATCGGACCACTGGATCCGCCGCATGGCGGAAAAGCACGGCATGATCGAGCCGTTCGAGCCCGGCCAGGTGCGCACTAACGCAGGCGGCGGCAAACTCATTTCCTACGGCACGTCGAGCTACGGCTACGACGTGCGCTGCGCGAACGAGTTCAAGGTGTTCACGAACATCAATTCGACCATCGTCGATCCCAAGGAATTCGACGCGCGCAGTTTCGTCGACATCAAGGGCGACGTGTGCATCATCCCGCCCAACTCGTTTGCGCTGGCGCGCACGGTGGAGTACTTTCGCATCCCGCGCAGCGTGCTGACGGTGTGCCTTGGCAAGAGCACGTACGCGCGCTGCGGCATCATCGTCAACGTGACGCCGCTGGAACCGGAATGGGAAGGCCACGTGACGCTGGAATTTTCCAACACCACGCCACTGCCGGCCCGGATCTACGCGAACGAAGGCGTGGCGCAAATGCTGTTTTTCGAATCCGACGAGGTTTGCGGTACCAGTTACCGCGATCGCGGCGGCAAATACCAGGGCCAGCAGGGCGTAACCCTGCCCAAGGCCTGAGGCCAGGAGTATACAATGCGTAAATTGTACATTTTTCGTGGCGTGCAGGCGCTGCTCATTGCCCTGTTGCTCGCGCTGCTCGCCGCCTGCGGCGGCCGTGACGCGATCAACAAGGGTACTGCGGACGTCGCCACGGCGAACTCGCCGACGGCATTCGACCTGACCGTGGCCGCGGACGCCGACAGCCAGTTCGAATACCAGGGCGCCACGCTCACCCGCGAGGATCTCGCCGGGCATATCCGCTACCTGGCCGAGACCGGCAAGCCGGTGCACAGCATCCTGCTGACCACGGGCGAGAAGCAGAAGATCAAGAACGAGCACGTCGCCGCGCTCGCCAGCATTTGTCGCGACCTCAAGATCACCGGCTACGTGCGCGACAACGACGGGCACCTGAAAGTCATCCAGATCGTCAAATAGCGCCGCCAACGCGGCGCGCATCGCAACAGGAGAACACATCGTGCACAGATCGATCGTCGCGGCGACCGCCGCCTTGCTGCTCGCCTCCACGGCCGCTTTCGCCGGCATGGACGCCGTCGACAACGGCAACCTGCTGGTCAAGCCGGCCAAGAACAACATGTTCACGACCGGCGGCTATGTCCTTGGCAAAGCCGAACTGTTCGGCTACATCGGCGAGCTGAAGGACAGCAAGAAGATCACCGGCATCGTGTTGCGCGACGCCGATCGCGCCACGCCGGAGCAGAAGCACCTGCTCGCGATCACCGCCCAGGCGCAGAAGATCGACGCGCTCGTGGACGCGAATGGCAAGCTCGAGCCGCTCGCCGATCCGACGCCGTCGGCGCCTGCCGCCCCGGCCGCGCCCGCGCAGTAAACGCGACTCAATCCAGGCTGCCGGCTGCGTAATGCGCGTCGGCAGTCGTGGTCAGCGCAGTTTCCAGCGCGAGTCCCACGCCACGGATCATCATTTCCAGCGGCATGCTTGGCGCGTTCGCATGCCGCGCCGCCTGTTCGGGCAGGTACGGCACGTGCACGAATCCGCCGCGTGCGCGCCGCCGCCGCAGTGCGTGCATCAGGGCATAGAAGACCTGGTTGCACACGAACGTGCCCGCGGTTTGCGACAGCGACGCGGGGATGCCGGCATCGCGCAACCGCTGCAGCATCGCCTTGATCGGCAAAGTGGAAAAGTAGGCATTTGACGCATCGTCCACAATGTGCGCATCCACCGGTTGCGCGCCGGCATTGTCGGGGATGCGTGCGTCGATCAGGTTGATGGCGACGCGTTCCAGCGAAATGCCTTCGCGTCCACCGGCTTGGCCGAGCGCGAGCACCAGCGCGGGACGATGCCGCGCCAGCAGCTTTTCAAGTGCAGGCGGCGCTGCGCTGAACTCGGTCGGCAAAGTCGCGCCGACGATGCGATGTCCGGCGACGATCTGCCCATGCAGTGCCTGCACGATCTGCTGCGAAGGGTTGACCGCTTCGCCGCCGAAGGGATCGAAGCCAGTGACGAGGGCAACGGGCATGCGGTGGCTCATGGGAATGCGCAAAACCACATCAGAATGAGGTTGATCGCCAGCAGCCACAGCGCCGTCGGCACTTGTGCGCGCATCACGCCGTTCGGATCGCGCAGTTCGAGCAAGGCGGCCGGCACGATGTTGAAATTCGCCGCCATCGGCGTGAGCAGGGTGCCGCAGTAGCCAGTGAGCATGCCCAGCGCGCCGAGCGCGGCAGCCTGCGCGTGATGCTGGCCGATCAGCAGCGGCAGGCCGACGCCGGCCATCATCACCGGAAACGCGGCGAACGCGTTGCCCATGATGACAGTGAACGCGACCATGCCGGCGGCGAAGGCGAGCACGCAGGCCAGGCGCGACTGCACCGGAATCGCGGCGGCGGTGAGGTGCGCGATCGCCTCGCCCACGCCGCTGACGGCGAACACCGCGCCGAGCATGGCGAGCAGCATCGGCAGTAGCGCCGCCCACGACAGCGCATCGAGCAGGCGTCCGGTTTCGGCGATGGCGTCGCGTGCACGCGCGCGCGTGAGCGCGAGCGCGGCGAATCCGGCCAGCACGCAGGCGAGTCCGAGTGCGATCAGGGTCGCATCCGCGCGGCCGAGTTGGTCGATCCCGCCGAAATGCGCGAACGGTTGCAGCAGGGTGAATACCAGCGTGCCGAACGGAATGATCAGCGCCGGCACGAACAAGCGATGCCCGAGACGAGCCGCGCTGGCGCTGCGATGTTCGTGCTCCTGCGCCGACTCCGTGACTGGCGCGCGGCGCAGGAATCCGGCGATCAATCCCAGCGCGATCACGCCGACGCCGGCGAGTTGCTCGGGCAGCGCGTTACCGTGCGCGGCGATGGATTTCATGGCGTCGCCGAGCAGGAAGATCGCGGCGAGAATTCCCCAGAACGCGGCGTGCGTCCAGCGCCGCATGCGCAGTTCGCGCAGCGCACTCGCGGCGAGCAATACGCCGCACAGCCAGTAGACGTATTCGACGCGAAAAATCATTTTCGTGATCCTGCTTGATCGCGTTTGCCGCGTAGCCGCTGCTGCAACTTGATTGCGCGCAAGCTCTGCACCACGAACGCCGCGATCGCGGTCGGCAGCGCCCAGATAGCGATGTGGCGCGGGTCCAGCACGATGCCGTTCTGCGCGTAGAAACCCTGGATCAGCAGCACCGCACCAAACGCGATAAAGATGTCCTCGCCGAAGAACAGGCCGGTGTTGTCGGTGGCCGCCGCAAACGCGCGGATGCGTTCGCGCTCGTCGATGTTGATGTCCGGGTCGATTTTTTCCGCCGCCGCCTCGGCCATCGGCGCGAGCAGCGGACGCACGGTCTGTGCATGTCCGGCGATGCCGGTGAGTCCAAACATGGAAAGAATCTGGCGCACGGCGAGATAGCCGATCAGCAGGCGCGCGAAGGTGAAGCGGCGC
>DATJIL010000268.1:0-3428 GCA_035493385.1 Rudaea sp. | reverse complement strand
CACGATGCAAGGGCAGATCCAGCCATATCTTCAGGCTGGACAGACCGGGCTCACGGACTTTGGCGACCTGCTCGGTGCGAATGGCGACGCTGCGCAGAGCGCGGCGATCGGCGGCATCAAGAACGGCGCGCAATACCAGGGCGACATGCAGACGGCGAACGAGAACATTCTCGCGAATGCCTCGGCTACTGGCGGCCTGCGTGGCTCGAATACGAGCAACATCCTCGCGAACACCTCCATCAACACGCTCAACGGCCTGATCACGCAGCGCCTCGCTGGCTACGGCCAGTTGATGGGCAATGGCCTGAACTCGATCAGCGCTTCGCAGGCTGCGAGCAACGTGTTTCAGAACAATGCCAACGCCGCGACGGCGAATTCGGCCAATGCTAGTTCGATGTACGACAAGGCCCTGTCGAATTCCTTCAATTCGGGAATCGGCTCAATCACACAAGGCATTAATGCCTTTGCTGGCGGCGGAGGGATGGTCTGATGTTCGACTTCTCGGATCTCGGAAAAGGCATCGATACGCAGTTGGCGAACGATGCGCAGGCTGGGCAGCAGCTCGGCTTCAACGCGCAGACTGCGGCGGGACGAGTCGGTGCAACGAACGCCGCAAATGCTGCGACTGCTTCGAATGCTGGGCTGCAGATCAGCAATAACCAGCGTCAGCAGTCCTTCCAGATGGAATCGGCCGCGCTGGCTGGCAATCCAGCGGCGACGACTCAGGACTGGCAAGCGCTCGCGCAGAAATATCCTGAGTTCGCGAATCAGGTCAACGCCAATACGAACCAGCAGCAGGTGAACTGGCAGAACGTCCGTACGCGCATGTCGTCCGATGCGGTCGCCACGGTAGCCGGGATGCAGGCGCGCTTGCAGGCGAACGATGTGCCCGGCGCACTTGAACTGCTCGAGGCTCGTGCGGTACGTCAGGAGAACTCAGGCGACACCGCGGGCGCCGCGCAGACGCGATCGTTCGAGCAGCTGATCAACCAGAATCCGGAAGGCGCGAAGCAGCTTGCATCGAGCATCCTGAACGCGGGCAGCGCGAACACGGCAGGGGAACTGTATGCGAATCAGGCGAACCAAGCTGGCGCGGCAGTTGCGCAGAACACGGTCCCTGCAAAGATCGCAGCGGCAAACGCTGGTGCTTCTGTGGCTGGAACACAGGCCGCCTACGCGCCGGCGCAAGCACAAGCGGGCATCAACGCTACGCAGGCTGGAACTGCGCTGACGACGGCTAATACCGGACTCGTCAACCAGCAGATCACCGCGCCGCCGGCAGCCATCTCCGCAGCACAGCCGGAATACAACGCTGGCCAGACCAACCAGCAACTCTCCGACCAGTCGGGCGAGCTCGCCGGCGCGTTCAGCGCGATCCAGAACGGCGGCACGAGTGGTTTGCTCGGCGCTACATGGGATCAGGCCGGCCGCCGCTGGACTGGCGACACGTCGAAGCTGCAGCAGCTGCGGCAGGAAGCGTCGAGCCTTGTCACTCAGGCCGAGACCGCGAGCATGGTCAACGGCAACTTTACCGACGCATCGACCGCACGCGCGGTGCAGAACGTGCCGCAGATCACGGACAGCCCGCAGGCGTGGGCGAGCTACCTGCAGGCGCGGCAGAAGTTCCTCGCGTCGAAGGCGGCATGGTCCAACGCGCGCGGCGACTGGGCTCGCAGCAATAACGGCTCGTTCGGGCCGGCGTATCGCGACATGACTGTGCAGACGCCGAACGGTGCGGCATTCGTCAAGCAGGGCGACAGCTTCACGCAGTTCAGCAAAAAGGTGGCGCCAAGCTACTACACGGCGCCCGGTGCTCAATCTTTCGATCCGACGCAATGAGCGATCCGACCTTTCCCGTTTCGTACAAAGATCCGGTGTACGCGGCTGCCGATCAGGCGGCATCGGATGCGGCCGGCATTCCTCCTGGGTTGCTGTCGAGCATTCGACTGGCCGGCGAGAAGTCGAACGCCAACCAGGTGAGCAGCGCCGGTGCGACCACGCCATACCAGATCACGCCGACGACTCGCGCGCTCATCATCAAGAAATACGGAATCGATCCGACTGCGTCCCCGGAAGCCGCGGCGCTCGGCGCAGCCTACCTGCTGAAGGAAGGCATCCAGCGCACGGGCAGCGCGGCCGGCGCGGTCACGCAGTACATCGGCGGCACTGACCCGGCGAACTGGGGCGGCCAGACGCGCGCGTACACAAACCGCGTGATGACGGCGTTCACGAAGGGCGGCGGACAGGACACGCGTCAGGCTGATCCCATCCCTGCCGCGCCGCTGCCGAGCGCGGCATCGTACGGACTCGATCCTTCGGTGGTCGGCACGGATGCCGGCGCGCAGCAGCAGCCGACGCAGACTGTCGCGCCCGCGGCCGCGCCACTCGCGCCCGGCGCTGGCGTTACCGCGCAGATCGTCTCCGATTACAACGCCGGCCGGCTGTCGCCGCAGGACATGGACGCGGTAGATGCGCGCGTGAAGGCCGGGAAGATCGCGGTCGATCCGTCGCAACTGGTTCGATCCGCCACCCCCGAACCCAGTACAGACGCGGCTCAGAGCGCGGCCGCGCCTGCTCAACCGGCCACTCCGAAGACCATCGGCCCGCAGACGCTCGCCGCGCTGCAAGCGGGCTCGCTCGCTCCCGATCAGCTTGCGGTCGTGCAGAAGGGCTTGCAGGACGGTTCGCTGGTGATGCCGCAGGGTGCGGCACCGCAGGATAGCGGCAACGGCTCGGCGCTTGGCCTGCTGGCTGGCTCGACCGGCCTTCCAGCCAGCGCCATGCCGAGCGCGCCGCAGAACCCGACTACCGCCGCGCAGAACGGCTCAACGCTCTCCGATGTGGCAGAACGCGGCGTCGGCGGTATCGCGGGCAGCCTGCTGGATATCGCTGCGGCTGGCGGCCGGATGGTTGGCGCCGATGATTTCGCGAATCAGGCGGTCAACGCGCGCAACCAGATCAATACGCAGGTCGCGCGCGACACGAGCGGCAGCGTGGCCGGCAAGGTCGCCGGTGCTGTCGGCTCGGCCGTGCCGTATGTCGCTGCAGGTGGCGCATCGCTGCCGACCGCTGTTGCTGGCGGTGCAGTCGCGGGTGCGACGCCTGCAATCGCAGACAACAAGTCCGGCGCCGAGATTGCGCGCGACGCCGCAGTAGGTGCTGGCGCTGGCGCGGCAGGTTTCGGTGTCGGCAAGGCGCTCGGCGCTGGCATCTCCGCGCTTGCCGAGAATCCGACCATTGCGAAGGGCATCGCCAAGGTGCAGAGCATGTTCGGCAGCGCGCCTTCTGCTGCCACTCAGGTATCGGCCGCCGGCAATGCAACGGATGCGCACGTGGCGGCAGACATCGCGCGCTCATCCGGCAACGCGCCCGACCAGCTCGCGACAAAGCTTGAGAGCGCGCCCGCACCGCAGACGCCCGGATACACG
>DATJIL010000267.1:0-3864 GCA_035493385.1 Rudaea sp. | reverse complement strand
CATGATCAGTTGTTTGATGATAACCCAGGCCTCGCGCCTTGCGCTGGCGAAACTCGCGATCGGCGATTTCGCGGCGCAGACGCACGCCGAACGCGAGCTGGTGATCGTGCACGATGGCGACGATGCCTGCCACGCAGAATTGAGCGGGCTCGTCGCGAACCTGCAAACGGCGCCGATCCGCTGCGTACGGCACACGCCCGGTTCGACGCTCGGCGCCCTGCGCAATGCCTCGGTCGATGCGGCGCATGGCGAATTCGTCTGCCAGTGGGACGACGACGACCGCTACCATCCGCAACGCCTGGCATTGCAGTGGCGCGCGTTGAACGAAGCGCAAGCGGATTTCAGTTTTCTGTGCGACCAGTTGCACTGGTTCCCGGCGCGCGGCGAGCTGTACTGGGACGACTGGAACCGCGAAGCGTATCCGCTGAACGTGGTGCAAGGTTCGCTGCTCGGCCGGCGCGACCGCATGCCGCGTTACGCGCAACTTGCGCGTGGCGAAGATACCGACGCGCTGATGAAGATCCTGCGCCAGGGCAGCGCCATCGCGCGCGTGCGCGATGCGGGGTGGAGTTCGGTCTACGTCTACCACGGCGCCAACACGTTCGACGGCGCGCATCATGCCGCGATCGCGCGCGCCAAGGCACTGGGTCACGCTGCGCTGGTGCAACGCGAAGCGCTGCTGCGTCAACATCTGGCCGAATACGCGCCGCCGCTCGGCGCCCTGCGCATGCCGCATGCGGGCGGCGCACTGCACATTGACATCTAATCGAGAAATTTACGCGCCAGCTTCGCCAGCGTGCAATCGCGTGTGAGTATCCAGTTTTCGTCGATTTGTCCGGCGTGCACTGCGGAAAAATCCTGGCGCGACTGCTCCCACCACAGGTGCGCCCACAGGTGCATGCTGTAGAGGTCGGAATGCTCGACGTCGGACTGCTCGAGCAGGCTCTTCAATCCGGCAATCGTGCTGCCGTAGCGGTAGAAGTACTCGCGCGGCAGCACGCGCAGGGCATCCGGCATGACCCGCCACAGCCGCGCGGCTTCGTGGCAGGAATGCCCGCTCCAACTGCCGTCGAACGCCGCGACCATGCGCTCGCGCCAGACGCGGGCGAAGCGCGACGCGGGCCGCGCGAACATCACCGCATTGCACAGAGTCGGACGAATGACCTGTCCGCGCGCGAACGGCGCGCTTTCCTCGCCGATCGCGAAATCCTCGGCGAACCATGCGTCCGCATACGGCCGCACGAACAAGGTATCCATGTCGCAGTAGACGCCGCCGTGCACGATGAGGATGTCCAGGCGCAGGAAATCCGCTTCGTGCGCATAGCTCAATCCAAGCTGATCGATGAAGCGGCCTTCCGCGCTGTCCGCGTAACGCGCCGGCGCGAAACCTTCCACGACATCCGGGGCGCGCACCAGGCGCAGATGCGGCTTGATCTTTTCCCACCATGGCCCGAATGGCTCGTGCCGGTAATGAAAATGGATTGTGTCGGGCCGGTTCACCGCGCGGCACGACGCCAGGCACAGGTAATGCAGGATGTGGAACGGCTCGCGTTGCTCGCGCAGGCCGAAAACGAAGTGGAAGTCGCGCCGCGCGCTCATGCGATCGCCTCGATCAAAGCGTCGACGACGACCGGTTCGGCATAGTCGCGCACGATGCGTTCGCGGATGGCGTTCGCCGCAGCCTGCATTGGAGCACCGTCGTCCGCCGCCGCGCGCAGCAGCGCCACGGCGGCGTCCGCATCGGGCGTCGCCCAGCTCTGGCTCGGGAAATACGAAGGCTTGTGCGGCGGCCACAGCGGCACCGGCTCGAGCGCACAAGGAATCGCGCCGGGCCAGTCGGCGCCGAGAAATTCGCACTGCCCGCCCCAGGCCGTCATCAGCACGGGCTTGCCGAGCGTGGCCGCCTCGAACGCGCCCAGGCCCCAGCCTTCGGCATGGGTGAGCGAGACATAGACATCGCCGATGGCGTGGATCAGATCGATGCCGTCGCCGTCGAGCTCCACATCGACCAGCACGATCTGCGGCAAAGGCCGCCCGACTTCGGCCGTGGCGTCGCGCATGGCCTGCAGGACAAGCTCGCGCGTGGGCACGTTCGGATAAAAGGGTAGGCCGCCGTGCCCGGTCATTCCGGTCTTGATCAGCAGACTCACCGGCGCATCCGCGGCGAAGGCGCGCGCGAACGCGCGCACCAGCGCCGGCATGTTCTTGCGCGGGTCCCAGGCATTGATCGTGTAGAACACGCGATGGCCGTGCGCAATGCCGAGTTGCGCGCGCGCCCTGGCGATGTCCTCCGGTGTGTGTTCGCGCCAAGTGTGGCGGCGGATGTGCGGCACCACATGGATTGGCCTGTCCAGCCCGCTGCGCACGAACGCCACGCGGTTGAATTCGCAGGGCACGATCACGCGGTCGGCCTGGCGCATCAGTGGCAACCAGTGCGCCGGTGCGCGATCGGTTTCCCACACGGTAACGCCAATGTTGCGCTTGCCGCTTTCGAAAATCTGGGGCCAGGCTTCCGGCGGCGAGTGCACGACCACCGTGTCGTGCGCCACCGGCGCGCGCGTGCGCTCGACCAGCGCGGTCAAATCCGCCAGATGGCCGTGCGTTCCACAGCGCTCGAGCAGGCCGCGGGGGCGGCCGTCCGGCATTGTCCACGAACCGACCGCCATGCGCCCGGGCAGCCAGTCCAGCGGCACCCACTGTACCGGTACGCCGGCATTGACCAGCGCGCGCACATAGGCGATCGCGGCCTGGCCGTAACCGCTCAGGTCGCCGGAACCGCAGTACAGCACACCGCGCGCGCTTGCTGGCATCGCTATTCCGCGTCCTGATAGCCGGCAATTTCCAGACCAAACCCGGACAGCCCGGAAAAGCGGCGCTTCGTGCCGAGCACGATCAGGCGACGTGCGCCGAGATCGGCGAGGATCTGTGCGCCGATGCCGTGGCGGCGCCACTCGCCTTCAACATCGGAGCGCGGTTGCGCCGGTTGCACGAGGCGTTCGAGCGCGTTCGCCGCTTCGTCCGCCTCGGTCAGCAGCACGATGACGCCGCGGTCGGCCTGGGCGACGCAGTGCAGCGCGGCGGCCAAGGTCACGCCATGATCGGCGCGCGCCAGTTGCAGCGCGTCGGCGAGCGCATCGCGCACATGCACGCGCGCAAGCACCGGCGCGCCGTCGTCGACGCGGCCACGCACCAGCGCGAAATGTGGCAATGACGTCAGTGCATCGCGATAACCGATGAGTCGAAATGCGCCGAACGCGGTTTCCACCTTGCGTTCGGCCATGCGCACGACGGTACGTTCGGTCGCAAGCCGGTACCGGATCAGGTCGGCGATGGAGCCGATCTTCAGGCCGTGGCGTGCGGCGAAAACCTCGAGCTGTGGACGTCGCGCCATTTGGCCATCCTCGGCGAGAATTTCCACCAGCACGCCGGCAGGTTCGCAGCCGGCCAGAGCCGCCAGGTCGCTCGCGGCTTCCGTGTGCCCCGCACGCGTGAGCACGCCACCCGGCTGCGCGGCGAGCGGGAAGATGTGGCCGGGCTGGACCAGGTCGGCGGGTTTGGCGTCGGCGCCGACGGCGGTGCGGATCGTGTGCGCACGGTCGTGTGCGGAAATGCCGGTGGTGACGCCGGCCGCCGCCTCGATCGAGACGGTGAAATTGGTATGGTGGCGCGAGGCATTGGCGCTGACCATCGGCGGCAGGCGCAGTTGCGCGCAGCGCTCGCGCGTGAGCGACAGGCAGACCAGCCCGCGCGCGTGCGTGACCATGAAATTGACGTCCTCGGGCCGCACGCATTGCGCGGCCATGATGAGGTCGCCTTCGTTCTCGCGATCCTCGTCGTCGACGATCACGACCATGCGTCCGGCGC
>DATJIL010000266.1:0-9404 GCA_035493385.1 Rudaea sp. | reverse complement strand
ACGCCGGACTACGAACCGATGGCCGGCCACTTCGACACATCCTGCGCATTTCAGGCCGCCCGCGACCTGATCTTCACCGGCGTAGCCCAACCGAACGGTTACACCGAGCCGGTGCTGCACCGCTGGCGGCGCAAGAAGAAGGTGCAGCAAGGCGGGTGCTGACACCGCCGCGGCGCTACACGCGCTCGATAAACTCCACGATCCGGCGCGCGAGTGCATCGACCGACTCTTTTTCGGTGTGCAGGTGCAGCTCGGGATCCAGCGGCGCTTCGTAGGGTGAATCCACGCCGGTGAAGTTTTGCAGTTCGCCGGCGCGCGCCTTGGCGTAGAGGCCTTTCGGATCGCGTTGCTCGCACAGTTCGATCGGCGTGTCGACGTAGACCTCAGCGAAATCGCCCACGCCGAACAGGTCACGCGCCATGCGCCGCTCGTCGCGGAACGGCGAGATGAAGCTGACCAGCACGATGAGTCCCGCATCGACCATCAATCGCGCGACTTCGGCGACGCGGCGGATGTTCTCGACGCGATCCTCGTCGGTGAAGCCGAGGTCGCGGTTCAGCCCGTGGCGCACATTGTCGCCATCGAGTACATAGGTGTGGCGGCCGAGCGCGTGCAGGCGTTGCTCGACCTGATTGGCGATGGTCGACTTGCCGGCACCGGACAGGCCCGTGAACCACAGGCAGCGCGGATGCTGCTGCAGGCTGGCCGCGCGCGCCGCACGATCCAGGCTCATCGCCTGCCAATGGATGTTGGCTGCGCGGCGCAGGGCGAAATCCAGCGTGCCGCAGGCCGAAGTCGCAAGGCTTTGGCGGTCGATCAGGACGAAGCCTCCGAGCGCGCGGTTCTTCGCATACGGCTCGAACGCGACGGCGTGGTCCAGGCTCAGGTGCACGTAGCCGACCTCGTTCATTTCCAGCCGCGTCGCCGGCTGCGTTTCCTGCGTATCGACGTCGACGCGATGGCGGATGGCAGTCACGCGCGCGACCGCCGAGGCGGGACCCAGTTGCAGGAAATACAGCCGCCCCGGCATGAGCGGCGCTTCGTCCATCCACAAGATGTGCGCGGCGAACTGGTCGGCGACTTCGGGCGCATCGTGCGTCGCGGCGATGACATCGCCACGCGCGATGTCGATTTCGTCGGCGAGCGTCAGGGTGATGGCCTGTCCGGCGACGGCGCTGGTCACGTCCTTGTCGCCGTCGAACACGCGCGTCACCTGCGTGTGCCGTGCCGAGGGCAGCGCGACCACGGCATCGCCAACGGCCACGCGGCCGGACACCAGATTGCCCGCGTAGCCGCGAAAATCCTGGCCGTGGCGATTGACCCACTGCACCGGCAGGCGCATCGGCGCGGCATCGGCATCCGCTTGAGCGGGTACCTGTTCGAGATATTCGAGCAGCGTCGGCCCGCGATACCACGGCATGCGCGGCGAGCGCTGCACGAGGTTGTCGCCTTCCAGTGCGGACAGCGCGATCGCGGTGACGGAGTCGATGCCGAGCCTGGCGGCGAGCTCGCGGTATTCGCGTTCGATGCTTGCGAACACGGCTTCGTCGAAACCGGCCACGTCCATCTTGTTCACCGCCAGCACCACGCGGCGGATGCCGAGCAGCGCGCAGATGTAGCTGTGCCGGCGCGTCTGCGTGAGCACGCCCTTGCGCGCGTCGACCAGCACCAGTGCGAGCGACGCGGTCGAGGCACCGGTCGCCATGTTGCGCGTGTATTGCGCGTGGCCGGGACAGTCGGCGACGATGAAGTCGCGCTTTTCGGTACTGAAATACCGATACGCGACATCGATGGTGATGCCCTGCTCGCGTTCCAGCGCAAGGCCATCGAGCAGGCGCGAGAAATCCGGCGGATCGCCGAGCGCGGCGAGCTCGTCGTCGCGAAGCAGGCCGGCGTCGTGCAGCAGGCGGCCGAGCAAGGTGCTCTTGCCGTCGTCCACGCTGCCACAGGTGATCAGGCGCAACAGGTCGTGTGTGTTTGCGCTGGCCATCAGAAATAACCCTCGCGCTTCTTCGCTTCCATGCTCGATTTCGGATCGTGGTCGATGGCGCGGCCCTGGCGCTCGGTCGTGTGCGAGGCGCGCATTTCGGCGATGATCTCGTCCAGGTTCGTCGCCGTCGAGCGCACCGCGCCGGTCAGCGGATAGCAGCCCAGCGTGCGGAAGCGCACGCGTTCACTGCGCACTTCTTCGCCCGGCAACAATGCCATGCGTTCGTCGTCGCGCATGATGATGAGGCCGTCGCGTTCGACGACCGGACGCGGCGCGGCGAAATACAGCGGCACGACGGGAATGTTCTCGCGCGCGATGTAGCGCCACACGTCGAGCTCGGTCCAGTTCGACAGCGGGAACACGCGCACCGATTCGCCCTTGCGCACGCGCGTGTTGTAGACGTTCCACAATTCCGGACGCTGGCGACGCGGCTCCCAGCGGTGCTGCGCGTCGCGGAACGAGAACACGCGCTCCTTGGCGCGGGATTTTTCCTCGTCGCGGCGCGCGCCGCCGATGGCGGCGTCGAAGCGGTATTTGTCCAGCGCCTGCTTGAGCGCCTGCGTCTTCATGATCTCGGTATGCAGGCTGGCGCCGTGCGTGAACGGGCCGACGTGGTCGCGCACGCCGTCCTGGTTGATGTGCACGATCAGGTCCATGCCGGTTTCGGCTGCCGTGCGGTCGCGGAAGGCGATCATCTCGCGGAATTTCCAGGTCGTGTCCACGTGCAGCATCGGCATCGGCGGCTTGCCCGGGCGGAAGGCCTTGAGCAGCAGGTGCAGCAGCACCGAGGAATCCTTGCCGACCGAATACAGCAGCACCGGCCGCTCGAACGCGGCGGCGACTTCGCGCAGGATGTGGATGCTCTCCGCTTCGAGGCGGTCGAGCGTGGACAGTTCGGACATGTTCAATGTTGCGGCTTGCAAGGCCGGGCATGATGGCGTCACCCGCAAGCCAACGCAAGCGGATATGCTTACGCCGATGAGCGCAAACGACAGAGCCGCACAACGGCTGGACTTCGTCCGCAGGCATCAGTCGGCCGCCGATTTTCGCATCGCGCCGGCTTCGGCGGATGCGAGTTTCCGCAGCTATTGGCGCGTGCATGCCGGCTCTGCCAGCCTGATCCTGATGGATGCGCCGCCGGACAAGGAGCCGATCGCGCCGTGGCTCGACATTGCCGCACGCCTGCGCGGCGCCGGCCTGCATGCACCGCAGGTCCTGGCCTCCGATACGGCGACCGGTTTCGTGTTGATGGAGGACCTCGGCAATCGTGCCTACCTGCCGGAACTCACCGCGGCGAGCGCCGATGCGCTGTACGCGGATGCGCTCGACGCGTTGGCGCGCATGCAGGCGGTGGATGCATCGGGTCTGCCGGCCTACGACCGCACCCAACTCGTCACCGAACTGGAATTGATGCCCGAATGGTTCCTCAAGCGCCATTTGGGCTTTGCCCCGAGCTGCGAGGAATGGGACGTGATCGAAGCCGCGTCCACGCACCTGTTGCACGCGGCGCTCGAGCAGCCGCGCTGTTTCGTCCACCGCGACTATCACAGCCGCAACCTGATGATCGTCGATGACAGCAATCCGGCCGTCATCCCCGGCGGATTCTCGAGTCCGGGGATAATCGATTTCCAAGGCGCGATGCTCGGCCCCATCGCCTACGACCTCGCCTCGCTGCTGCGCGACTGCTACATCGCCTGGCCGATCGAACGCGTGCTGGCGTGGGTGGAGGGCTACCGGCAGCGCGTCGCCGCCAGCGTGCCTGCCGCGACTTTCCGGCGCTGGTTCGATCTCGTCGGCCTGCAGCGCCACATCAAGGTGCTCGGCATCTTCTGCCGCCTCAACTACCGCGACGGCAAGCCCGGCTATCTGGCCGACCTGCCGCGCGTGTTCGCCTACGTCGTCGAGGTGGCGCGGCAATATCCGGCACTTGTGGATTTTTCCACATTGTTGCAACGTGCCGTTGCCGGCCGCGACCTGGCCCTGCCGCGCGCGCAGGAAGCGACGGCGGCGCCATGATCGAGCGCGCGCTGATTTTCGCAGCCGGTCGCGGCGAACGCATGCGGCCGCTGACCGATGCGACGCCCAAGCCGCTGCTCGGCGCCGGCGGTAAGCGCCTGATCGAATGGCACCTGGAAGACCTCGCGCGTGCGGGCGTGCGCGAGGTCGTGATCAATACCTCGCACCTCGCCGAACAGTTCCCGCCTGCACTCGGCGACGGATCGCGCTGGAACCTGCGCATCCATTACTCCTACGAAGGCCCGGAACCCCTGGAAACCGGCGGCGGCATGCTGTGCGCGCTGCCCCTGCTCGGGACCGACCCGTTCATCGCGGTGAACGGCGACATCCGGACGGATTTTGATTTTTCCACATTGCCGCATGATCCGCCCGGACTTGCGCACCTCGTCGTGGTCGACAATCCGCCACAGCACCCGGATGGTGATTTCGTCCTGCGCGATGGATGGCTCCACGACGAGCCCGCGCCGCGCCTGACCTTCGCCGGCATCGGCGTGTATCGCGCGCAATTGCTGGCGGGGCATGCGCCCGGGAAATTCGGCATCGTGCCGATCCTGCGCACCGCGATGCGTGCAAGCGGGATATCCGGCGAGCATTTCCGCGGCGCGTGGAGCGATATCGGCACGCCGCAGCGGCTGGCTGAACTCGATGCGCGCCTACGCGCGCAATAGATCGCGCAGGAACGGCACCGTGACGCGCCGCTGCGCGGCCAGCGCGGCGCGATCCATGCGTTCGAGCAAGTCCGCAAGGCTGGACAAGTCGCGCGCATGGTGCGCGAACAGCCAATCGAGCACGCCGTCGTCTAGGATCAGCCCGCGCGTGCCCGCGCGCGCGCGCAGCCAATCGCGGCGCGCCGCATCGTCAAGCGGGGCCAGGCGCGCCTGCGTGCAGGCGGAAAGGCGCGAAACCAGGTCCGGCAAGCCGATACCGATTTGCGCGGGCGGCGCGGCTGCGGAAAACAACAATGTGGATTTTTCCACCTTGCAGCGATTGTACAGATCGAACAGCGCGTGTTCGGAAGTTCCGTCGCCGGCGCTGGCGTGCATGTCGTCGAGCGCGAGCAGCTCACTGCCGCCGAGGGCACGGATTGCGTCCGCACGCTGCTGCGTTTTCGCTAGGGACAGGTACTGCGCGCCGCGGCCGACCGCGGTCGCAGCGGCGCAGGCGGCCAGCAGCAGGTGGGTCTTGCCGCTGCCGACAGGGCCACTCAGGAAAACCCACGGCGCCGCCGCACTCGTCGCCACTTCTTGCAGCAGGGCGAGCGCCGCGCCATTGGTGCCGGGAAAGAATGTCTCGAATCGCTGTTGCGCCGGCCAGCGCAGCAACAACGGCAACTGCGCGCTCATGGTGAGTCCGACGGCGACTCGCGGACGGAAGATTCGACGACAACCATCGCGGCGTGGCCACTGCCGTAGAGCGCGCTGGCGCGGTAGCGTTCATGCGCGTAGCGCAACACGACCATCGCCACAGAGGCCACCGGCAAGGCCAGCAGGACGCCGAGGAATCCGAACAGTTCGCCGCCGGCCAGGATGGCGAAGATCACCGCGAGCGGATGCAGACCGATCTTCTCGCCGACCAGGCGCGGCACCAGCACGTAGCCTTCGATGACGTGGCCGACGCCGAACACGATCAGCACGCCGAGCGCATGGATCCAGTCATGGAATTGCGCAAACGCTGCAATCATGCCCATCAGCACGCCGATGATGGCGCCGAGGTAGGGCACGAAGCTGATCAGGCCGGCGATGATGCCGATCAGGGGGCCGACGTCCAGTCCGATCGCGAACAGGCCGATTGCGTACATCACGACAAGCACGAGCATCACCGACAACTGGCCGCGCAGGAATCCGCCCAGGGTCTCGTCGGATTCGCGCGCCAGGCGCACCGCAACCGGCTCGATCGACCGCGGCAGCAGGTCGTGGATGCGCGCGATCATGCCGCGCCAGTCGCGCAGCAGGTAGTAGAAAGCGACCGGCACGACCAGCACGTGCACGCCCCAGGTCACCAGGGCAAATCCGGATCGGGAAACCCGGGTCAGGATCGTGGCGGCCAGACCGCCAGCTTCCTTCCAGTGCTGCTGCAGGACGGCCGCCAGTTGCTGCGCGTCGGGCGACTCGAGGTTGAGGTCGAGCTTCGCGTTGAGCCAAGGCACGGCGTCGGTCTGCACCCAATCGATCCAGTCCGGCAAGCGACGGATCAGGGTGGCCACCTGGTGCTGCAGGTACGGGATCAGCCACAGCAGGACCAGGATCAACAGCACCGTCAACACCAGGAACACGATGCCAACCGCCGTTCCGCGTCCCATCCGCCAGCGCTGCAGGCGCTCGACCACGGGATCGAACAGGTAAGCGAACATCGCCGCGACTGCGAACGGCGTGAGTACCGGTGCGAGCAACCACAACAGCGCACCGACGATCAGCACCAGGGCAAGCAGTTGCCAGCGCACTGCGGTCGTCATGTACCCGCCTTGCGCGCGCGCAGCGCCTTGCGCGACCACACCACCACGTATTGCAGGCCGCTCGCAGCGGTGAGGATGGCGGTGAGAACGATCAGGACTTCAAGCAGGCGCGGCGGCAACTCGAGCCAGTGGCTCAGGTGCAGCAGTTGCGCCAGCACGTAAACGATTTGCACGACAGTGGTCAACTTGGACAGGTGCGTGGGCTGCGCGTGGATGCGCCCGATCAGATTGTGCCAGGCCACGGCGCCGGCGACGATCACCACGTCGCGACCGACCACGAGCCCGGTCAACCAGTCCGGATGCGCGCCGACCAGGCCGAGGGTGACGAAGCAGGCGACCAGCATCAGCTTGTCGGCGATCGGATCGAGCACGCCGCCGAGCCAGCTTTGCCAGCAATACCGTTTCGCGAGGAAGCCATCCAGTGCATCGGTCAGGCCCGCGATCGCGGCGACGACGACCGCCTCGTCGTAGCGTGTCTCGCGGATCATCCAGGCCAGCGGCACGACCAGGGCCATGCGCAACACCGTCAACGTGTTGGGCAGATGCCGCCACACCGTCGCGGTCGCCTCGGTCATGGTTACTGTGGCCGCAGGCTCAGCAGCGCGTCGATGCCGTCGACCGGCGGCTTGGCGTTATCCACCTGCAACGGCGAGGTGGCCAGCGAATCGAGTAGACGCTGCAGCGGACCGGTGATGTCCACACGCACCTCGACGCCATCGCCGCGCGCCTGTTCGGCCTTCACGCCGCGCACCAGTTCGTTGCGCGACAAGGCGCCGACCGCACGGGCGTAATCGACGGCGGAATGCAGGCCGCCGATCCAGACGCGGAACGATTGCGCCTGGGTATCGGCGATCGCCTGCGCGGCCTTGGAATCGGGCGCGGCGACTCCAGCCTGGTTAAGGCCCAGATCGGCGATCAACTTGTCCACGGCCGTGCGGTCGAACTGCGCGACCAGGCTCAGGCGCACCTGCGGCTTGCCGTCGGCCGTCGTGGCCGCATCCTGCGCATACTGGTATTGCTGCACGTAATTGGCGGCATTGGCCACAGCCTGCGCCACCTCGGGCCTGGCCAGCACCGCGTTGTCGCCGCCGGTGAGCTTGACCACGACCTGCGCGAGCGCGCTCTTGAGCGCCTCGGCGCGTTCGGCGTCGGACTGCGTGTTGACCGGCACCTGGCCGCTGTACAGGCCTTCGCCATGCGCGGGTGCGCTCGGCGCGAGCCACGCCAGGGCGAGCAGCGGCAACATCGGGGCGAAGCGGCGCAAGGCGGCGAAGGTCATGGCGAGGTTCCGGAATGGCGCCCAGTCTGCCCAATCGCGGCGCGAACGTCTATCATGCACACCACTTTTACGCGATCTCTGCCGCATGTCCTCGTCGAAAGAAGCCCTGACCTACCGCGCCGCGGGCGTCGACATCGATGCCGGCGAGGAAGTCGTCGAGCGCATCAAGCCGCTGGTCGCGCGCACGTTCCGCAAAGAAGTGATGGCCGGACTGGGCGGTTTCGGCGCGCTGTTCGAGTTGGCCGGGCGCTACAAGGAGCCGGTGCTGGTCTCCGGCACGGACGGCGTCGGCACCAAGCTGAAACTGGCGCAGCAACTCAATCGCCACGACACCATCGGCATCGACCTCGTCGCCATGTGCGTCAACGACGTGCTGGTGCAGGGCGCCGAACCGCTGTTCTTCCTCGACTACTTCGCCACCGGCAAGCTCGACGTCGCGACCACCGTCGCCGTGGTCGGCGGCATCGCGAAAGGCTGCGAACTCGCCGGCTGCGCCCTGATCGGCGGCGAAACTGCCGAGATGCCGGACATGTACGCGCCGGGCGAATACGACCTGGCCGGATTCAACGTCGGTGCGGTGGAAAAATCCGCGCTCATCGACGGCGCGAAGATCCGCGCCGGCGACGCCATCGTCGGCATCGCCTCAAGCGGCCCGCATTCCAACGGCTATTCGCTGATCCGCAAGATCGCCGCGCGCGCCGGCAATCCATTCGACCTCGACCTCGGCGGCACCAAACTCGCCAATGCGTTGATGGCCCCGACCACGATCTACGTGAAACCGATCCTGGAATTCCTGAAGTCGCAAGTCGTGCACGGCATGGCGCACATCACCGGCGGCGGCCTGACCGAAAACATCGTCCGCGTGGTTCCCGAAGCACTCGGCCTCGCGCTCGATTCCTCGACGTGGAAACTGCCCGCGGTCTTCGACTGGCTGCAGCGCGAGGGCAACGTGGCGCAAAGCGAGATGTGGCGCACCTTCAACTGCGGCATCGGCTACACCCTGATCGTGCCGCCCGATGCGGCGAACGCCACCATCGCCGCGCTGGCAAGGCTCGGCTTGCCCGCGTGGACCATCGGCGAGATCGTGACCGCGCGCGACGAGCGCGTGCACATCGCCTGAGTCCACCGTGCTCGACGCTGTCGTCCTCGCCTCCGGCCGCGGCAGCAATTTCGCCGCGCTGCTCGAAGCGCAACGGCAAGCGGCGGTGCCCATTCGCATTCGCGCCCTGTTGTCCGACAAACCTGCGGCCCTCGCGCTGGCGCGCGCGCGCGAGGCCGGCATCGACGCCATTGCCTTGGCGCCCGCGGATTTCCCGGATCGCGCCGCGTTCGATCGCGCCTTGTTCGCACGCGTCGCCGGCTACGCGCCGGATTTGATCGTGCTTGCCGGCTACATGCGCGTGATCGACACGGCCGTGGTGGACGCGTGGCGCGGGCGCGTGATCAACATCCACCCTTCCCTGCTGCCGAAATTTCCCGGCCTGCGCACGCATGCGCGCGCCCTTGAAGCCGGCGACAGGATGCATGGCGCGAGCGTGCACTTCGTCACCGGGGAGCTCGACGGCGGACCGGTATTCACGCAGGCGGAAATGCCGATACTTCCCGGCGACACGCCCGAATCGCTCGCCAGGCGCCTGCTGCCGCTGGAACATCGCCTGCTCGTCGCC
>DATJIL010000265.1:0-3524 GCA_035493385.1 Rudaea sp. | reverse complement strand
GCGAATGCGCGACGGGCGGCAGGCCTTCTTTTTGTTTCTGCCGGAAGGCGAAGATCCGGACACCTTGGTGCGCAAGGAAGGTCAGGCGGGTTTCGAGGCGCGACTGAAAAACGCGACGCCGCTGTCGGAATATTTCTACGCCTATCTATCGCACGACGTGAACATCGCTACGCTCGACGGCCGCGCGCGATTGGCCGAACACGCAAAACCGTTGCTTGCGAAATTGCCCGATGGCGCATTCCGTGACCTGATGTTTGCGGAACTGGAGAAGCGCACCGGCGTGCAAGGCGCACCTGCACACGCCGTACCGTCCGCTTCACATCGGCCAGCGCCTGCCAACAATGCGCCGCGTCGCACGCTGGTACGCAGCGTGATCGCGATGTTGTTGGCCAACCCCGGACTCGCGCAGGAAGTCACGCTTCCCTATGCGTTCGCGGCGTTGGACAAACCGGGCATTCCGCTGCTGACCGAATTGCTCGACTTCCTGCAGGAGCGCCCCGGCATCAACACCGCGCTGTTGTTGGAACACTTCGCGGGGCGTGAAGAATCCGGCGCCTTGCAGAAGCTCGCGCTCACCGAATTTCCGGGCGAGCCCGAAGCACTGCGTGCGGAGTTCGTGGATGCCTTGCACAAGCTTGCCGAACAGACCACGCAACAACGGCTGGACGCATTGATCCGCAAGCAATCCGAGGCGGTGCTCGACGACTCCGAGAAAAGCGAACTGCGTGCGTTGCTGTCCCGCAAGGCCAAGCCGATCGCTTCCTAAGCGCCCCCTAAGCGTGTGCTGACAGCGTGTCGCGATGCCCGACTTTCCGGCGCGTCCACTGCGCGCGCTCCCGACGATCGCGTTCGCCGCACTGGCCGGCTGCGCCACGTTTCATCCGCTGCCGCTGGCGAGCGGCCGTGGACCACAGCGGGCGAAGGACATCACCGTCCCGGCGCAAACCATGCCGACGCCGGGGCTGCGCGCGTATACGTTCGATCCCTCGAACGGCCTCGACGCCACCGAAGTCGTGATGCTCGCGGTCGCCCGTGATCCGGACCTGAAAATCCAGCGCGATGCGGCGGGCGTCGCCCAGGCGCAGGCCTACGCGGCGGGTCTCCTGCCGGACCCGCAATTGGACTACGAGCACGACCGTCCGACCGGCAGTTACCCGCCGGGCACGACCGATGCCTACACGGCGGGGCTGACGTTCGACTTCGGCAACCTGATTACGCGTTCGGCGCGCGTAAAGTCGGCGCGAGCCGGCGCACGCCAAGTAGATCTCGATTTGCTGTGGAGCGAATGGCAGGCGATCGCCGAAGCACGCACCTTGTTCGATCGCGTGTACTACCAACGCAAGCTGGTCGGACGGCTGGAACAGGAACAGTCCGTGCTGGCGCCGATGCAGGGCGCGATCGAGCGTGCCTTGCAGTCGGGCGACCTCTCGTACGATACCGCCGGCAGTGGCTTGAACGCGGCATCCGACGTCGCCAACCAACTCGGCGATGCCCGGCGCCAGCTCGACATGGCCGAACACGACCTGCACGGCCTGCTGGGATTCGACGCATCGGTGCCATTGCATCTGACCGGCGAGCCGTTCTCGATCAATCCGGACACCGGGGAAGTTGAGCGCGCACTCGGCGACATGTCCAGGCGACGTCCCGACCTGCTGGCGTTGCAGGCGGGCTATCGCGCACAGGATCAAAAGTTGCTTGCAGCGATCCTCACGCAGTTCCCGGCGATTACCGTCGGGTTCGTGAAGGCGCGCGACAACGGCAATATCTCCAGCAAAGGATTGTCCGTCTCGTTGTCGCTGCCGCTGTTCGACGGCAACCGCGGCAACATCGCGATCGAGCGCGCCACGCGCCAGCAACTGCACGATGAATACGCCGCGCGGCTGTTGACCGATCGCAACGACGTGCAACGCCTGATGGCAGACCTGCGAAGTGATCGCGCGCAGAGCACGGCGCTGGTCGCGCACGCCGCACAACTTGCGCGCGCACGCGACGCGGCCAAGGCCAACTACGCGGCCGGACGCCTGGACTGGCCGACGTACCTCGCGATCCGCGGCAATTCGCTGGCCGCCGACACGGCCTTGCTGGTGCTGGACCAGAACACCCACGAAACCGCGATCGCACTTGACGCGCTGGTGGGCGCCTGGCCCGACGCTTCGCTTGCAGAAAAACGATCAAAAGCCGTGGTCCACGAATGAACGCAAAGAACCCAAACAAAGGCAGGCTCGTAATCCTTTCCTTTCGATATGCGCGCTCATTCGCGTTGCTTGGCGGACTGACTTTGCTCTTGACGGCCTGCTCCGCCGGCGCGCCGGAGGCCGAACTGCAACCCGCGATGGCGGTGCGCGCCGTAATGCCGAAGATGCAGGTTTTCCATGCTGGCATCGCTGCGTTCGGCCAACTCACTGCCGGAACGCGCAACGCCCTCACGTTGACCCTGCCGCAAGCCGGACAGGTCACCGCGATCGAGACTATCGCCGGGCAGCGCGTCAAACGCGGCGCCACATTGCTCGTACTCGAGACCGATCCCGCCACGCGCAGCGCCTACCTTCAGGCGCAAAGCGCGTTGAAGGTCGCGCGTGACGAACTCGCCCGCACCGGGCACCTGCGCTCGCAGAACCTCGCCACCAACGCGCAACTCGATGCCGCGCGCAAGGCCCTGGCCGATGCGCAGGCCACGCTGAACGCGCAGGCGAAGCTCGGCGGCGCACAGGCGACCACCAATTTGCGTGCGCCGGCCGATGGCGTCGTGACCACGCTGGCCGTGCAGCGTGGCGAGCGCGTCGCCGCGGGCGCCGCATTGCTGCAGCTCGCGCCGACCTCGGCAATGGAGGCGCAGCTCGGTGTCGATCCGGGTGCAGTCGCCAACGTCCGCGCCGGCATGCCGGTCATGCTCATGCCGGTATACGCCGGCCACGATGCGTCGCCGCTGCACGGCACCGTCGCGATGGTGGGCGATGCGGTGGACCCGCAATCGCACATGGTCGACGTGATCGCGACCCTCGATTCCAAGGTGTCGTTCCCGGCGGGCACCGCATTGTCCGGAAGCATCGTCGCCAGGCCCTTCAAGGCCTGGGCCGTACCGCGCAATGCCCTGCAGAACGACGCGCAAGGCGACTTCGTCTATCAAGTCGAACATGGCAAGGCCAAGCGCGTCGACGTGAAGGTGCTCGCGCCGAATGGCAGCCGGATCGGCGTCGAAGGCGCGCTGGATGCACGGGCGCCGGTGATCACGCTGGGCAGCTATGAAGTTTCCGACGGCGATCCGGTGCGCGCGTCGGCGCCGACGGGCGGTGCGCCGCAGGGAACCGCCGCGCGATGAACATCGCCACGTGGTTCCAGGCGCACCGTCGTTCGCTGCTGTTCCTGGTCCTGGTGCTCGCATCGGGCGGGCTGGCATCGGTGTTCAACCTGCCGGTCGCACTGTTTCCGGACGTTTCGTTTCCGCGCGTGCGCGTGGACATCGACGCGGGCGACCGACCTGCCACCCAGATGGTCGTCGCGGTGACGACGCCGGTCGAGGAAGC
>DATJIL010000264.1:0-8543 GCA_035493385.1 Rudaea sp. | reverse complement strand
TCAGCGTTAACAAGAAATAAATGAGCCGACAATTATCGTGTAGACTCGTCGTCAGGACAAGAAATACTGTCGTGAATCTGCCGTTGTGAAACTGCGCCCTGTCACGCTGCGAACCGTCTGCTGCCTGCTGGCGGCGGCATTCGTTATTCCGGCGTACGCGCAAATGCTGGCCACGGCCGGACCGGCGCTGGTCTCCTCGCGCGACCTGACCCTGCCGAACGCCATCGTGCCGATCTGGAGCCTTTCGGTCGCAGGACTGTGGGACACGCAATGCCCGCCGGTGCTGCAATCCGTTGCACTGGACGGTAACGACCTGCGCATCGACGCGCGTTCCGTGCTCGCCCTGTGCGCACGCCAGCCGACGCCCTACTCGGTCGAACTGAATCCGGCGCTTGCCTTGCAACGCCCCATAATTGCGCCGGGCGTTTATCGCGTCAGTTTCTACGCCGCCGACGGCGCGCAGGTGCAGCCGCAACTGCGCGCCTTCGCGCTGATCGATCGGTCCGCGGCAGACGCCGCGACGACAACTCCGGAAACCGGTTTCTGGTCGAGCGACGGCGACGACCGCACCTTGCTCAGCCTGGAGCTGCAGAGTGGCCAGCTCAGTGCGGCCCTGCTCAGCTACGATGCGGACGGCCAGCCGGCCTGGCTTTTCGGCAGCGCGCCCTACGACGGCCGCGTCGCCCACGTTTCCATGCTGCGCTTGTCCGGCGGCAACGCGCCGTTCGCGCCAGCGCTGTCCTCGCCCCACGGTGATGCGGCGATGGCGCTGGACTTGCAGTTCTCCGCATCCGCGCACGCACACGCCTGGCTGTCGCGGATGCGCAGCGACGGCTCACTGCAACTACGCGCGCTGGAAATCTCGCGCCTGCCGCTGGCGGCCAGTGTCGATGGCAGCACCTGGCAAGGCGAGTGGGTGCTGGTCGCGGATGCCATCGATGCGGTGCCGCAGCGCCTGCAATTGAACGGCTACCAGGCATTGGACGCACGGCATTTCCAACTCGCCTCGGCCGACGGCGCCGTCGCGCTGTCCTGCACGCGCGGAGCGCAAGCACAGAACCCGACCCCCCGATCGTGCAGCCTGCATCTTGCCGATGGATCGATCAGCCACTTTGATTCCGTGGCGATAGGACGCATGGATGGCACCGACGCGAATGGCGCGGCCGTGCACTTGCTCAGGATTACGCCTTAGCTACGCCTTCGAGTTCGTCCAGGAAGTCCACCGCGCGGCGCAGGTGCGGTATGACGATCGACCCGCCGACGACGAGACCGACGCTGAAAATCTCGAAGAATTCGTCGCGCGTCACCCCGGCGTTCCGGCATTCGGCGACGTGGTAGCCGATGCAATCGTCGCAGCGCAGCACCAGTGAAGAGACGAGGCCGAGCATTTCCTTCGTCTTCGCCGGCAGGGCACCCTCCTTGTAGGTTTGCGTATCCAGCGCGAAGAAGCGCCGCACGACCTGGTTGTCGTGCTCGAGGATGCGTTCGTTCATGCGCTTGCGGAATGCGACGAATTCCTCCACGCGCTTGCCGCTCATGCCCCGCTCCCGATCAGTTTGGCCAGCTCGCCGCTGCGCTCGGCCGCGACGAGGTCCTCGTAGCCGCCGACGAGGCGATCGTTTACAAAAATTTGCGGTACCGTGCGCCGTTGTGCGCGCGCGAGCATTTCCTCGCGTCGCACCGGATCCGCGTCGATGCGGATTTCGGCGTAATCCAGGCCCTTGCTCTTCAACAAGTTCTTCGCCGCCACGCAATAAGCGCAGTTGGCACTGGTGTACATTTCGATCTTCGGCATGGCGCATCACGCAAAAAAGCCCGTGTCTATTGTCCCACGTGCCGGCGACGGCGTCTGCGCCGCGAATTAACGCCGGCGAAACGACGAACGCGCGACAATGGCCGCCATTGGCCGTCTGCGCTATCGTGTCGCAATGCGCAATTCACTGTTTTCCCCCGCACTCGCCCTTGCCTGCACCTTGCTGGCCGGCACGCCGGCGCATGCCGTCGATACCAAGTTGCCGGACATGGGCAGTTCCGCGGCGTCGATCGCCTCGCCCGAGGAACAACGTCAGTACGGTTTCTACGTGCTGCACGAGTTGCGCAACCAGGGCATGGTGCTGGACGACGCCCTGCTCACCGACTACATCAACACGCTCGGCTATCGCCTCGTCTCCTACAGCCCGCAACCGAACCAGCCGTTCACGTTCTTCGTCGTCAACGACCCGTCGATCAACGCGTTCGCCCTGCCCGGCGGTTTCGTCGGCGTCAACGCGGGACTCATCACCACGACCACGGGTGAAGACGAACTCGCCGCCGTGCTCGCCCACGAGATTTCGCACATCACCCAACAGCACCTGGTGCGCACCGTCGAGGCCGAGCAGAAATACGCGCCGCTGATGGTGCTGGCGATGGTCGGCGCAATCGTCGCTTCGGCGAAATCGAGCCCCTACAGCACGAGCAACGCAGACATGGGTGCGATCGCCACGGCCACGGGCCTGGCGCAGCAGATGCAGATCAACTTCACCCGCGCCGACGAGGAAGAAGCCGACCGCGTCGGCATCCAGACCCTGGCCAAGGCGAATTTCGACCCGGACGCGATGGCTGAATTCTTCCAGCGCATGCAGCGGGCGCTGCGGCCGGGCTTCGACGAGAACGACGTGCCGGCGTTGTTGATGGACCATCCGGTCACGCTCAAGCGCATCAGCGAGGCCAAGGAACGCGCGCTGGTCGTGGAGAAGGAAGAAGTGCAGCGCCGCGCCGCCCTGGCCAGCGCACGCACGATCGGTGCGCAGGTATCGCCGCTGCTGCGTTTCCCTGGCAGCCACATCAGTTCCAGCGCGATGGCGGCGGAGCTGGCGCGACCTTCCGAAACCCCGGCGCAACAGCGCGCACGCTCGGAAGCCTATTACGAGCTCATGCGCGAGCGCGTGCGCGTGCTGGCCTCGACCCAGCCGACGCATAGCGCCACTTATTACGCCGACAACCTGCAAAATACACCGGGATTCGACACCGTTCCGAACCGCTACGGCCAGGTGCTTGCGCTGGTGCGTGCCGGCGAGGCCAAGAAGGCCGTGCCGCTCGCCGGCAAACTCGCCAGCGAACATCCGGATCAACTGGTGCTGCAACTGGCCGCGGGCAGCGCCGAGGCGATGTCCGGCGCGCGCGATGCGGCGCTCAAGCGTTACACCGCACTGGAAGGCGACTATCCCGACAACCGCGCCCTCGTGCTCGCGCATGCGCAGGCGCTGCTGCAGGTCAACGACCTGGCCAGCGCCAGGCTGGCGCAAAAAATCCTGCGTCCGCAGTTGTCGAACGATGACGAGGATCCCGACCTGCAGACCGTGTTCGCGCGCGCCTGCGAACTGGCCGGCGACCATGTGCGCGCGGGCGAGGCGCATGCCGACGCGGCCTATCTGAACGGCCGCGCCGAAGACGCGCTGAATCAGCTCAAGGATCTGACCAAGCGCAGCGACCTCGACTACTACCAGCGCGCGCGCATCGAGGCGCGCATAGCGCAGATCACGCCGGTGGTGCTGGAACTGCGCCGGCACAAGATCAAGCCAGCCGACCAGGGCAAGCTCGCACTGAAACGAAACTGAAACCTGCGCTGGCGCGCTTTCGGTATCATGCCGGGCAGATGACCGCCCGACGCAAACCCCAGGCTCCGGAGCTGCACCTCAATCGCGAGCTGGCCCAACTCGAATTCAACGTGCGCGTGCTGGCGCAGGCCCAGGACACGCAGGCACCCCTGCTCGAACGCCTGCGCTATTTGTGCATTGCCAACTCCAACCTCGACGAGTTCTTCGAGGTGCAGGTCGCGATCCTGCGCCACCATGTCGCGTTCGGCGATGCGGTTCCCGGTCCCGACGGATTGCCGCCCACGCAAGTGCTGGGCCGCATCCGCACGCGCGCGCTGGAACTGGTGCGCGACCAGTATGCCTTGTGGAACGAAGCACTGCTGCCGGACATGGAACGCGAAGGCATCCGCTTTCCCGAGCGCGCGCGCTGGACCGCCAGGCAGCGCGACTGGCTGCAGAATTATTTCCGCAGCGAAGTGCTGCCGGTGCTGTCGCCGCTCGGGCTCGATCCCGCGCACCCGTTCCCGCGCATCCTCAACAAGAGTCTCAACATCGCCGTCGCCCTGCGCGGCACGGATGCGTTCGGCCGCGAAGGCCACATCGCCCTGGTGCGCGCGCCGCGTTCGCTGCCGCGCCTCGTGCGCCTGCCCGCGGAAGTTTGCGCGCAACCCTACGAATTCGTGTTCCTGTCCAGCATTCTGCTGCAGTTCGTCGACGAATTGTTCCCGGGCATGCGCGTCAAGGGTGCGTATCCGTTCCGCGTCACCCGCAACAGCGAGCTGTTCGTCGACGAGGAGGAAATCGAGGACCTCGCCCACGCCTTGCGCGACGAATTGCGCGGACGCGGTTTCGCGCGCGCCGTGCGCCTGGAGATTTCCGAAACCTGCCCGAAGAGCGTCGCCGATTTCCTGATGCGCAACTTCGAGCTGGACGAGACCCAGGTCTACCGCTGCAACGGACCGGTCAACATCCACCGCGTCGTCGCGATCTACGACCAGATCGAGCGCCCGGACCTGAAATTCCCGCGCTTCACGCCGCACATGCCGGACGCGCTTGCCGCCGAGCGCAACCTGTTCGAGGCGATCGCCGAGCGCGACATCCTGCTGCACCATCCGTTCGAATCGTTCGGTGCGGTGCTCGAGCTGGTGCGCCAGGCCAGTGCCGATCCGAACGTGCTCGCGATCAAGCAGACCCTGTACCGCACCGGCGCCGATTCGCCGATGATCGGCCTGCTCATCGACGCGGCGCGCGCGGGCAAGGACGTCACCGTGGTCGTCGAACTGCGCGCGCGCTTCGACGAGGAACAGAACATCGCCTTCGCCAACCGCCTGCAGGAAGCCGGCGTGCAGGTGGTCTACGGCGTGGTCGGCTACAAGACCCACGCCAAGATGCTGCTCATCGTGCGCCGTGAGCAAGGCACGCTGCGCCGATACACGCACCTGTCCACCGGCAACTACCATCACCTGACCTCGCGCCTGTACACCGACCTCGGCCTGATGACGGCGAACGCGGAGATCGGCAGCGACGTGCACGACCTGTTCCAGCAGATTTCCGGCCTTGGCCCCGCGCTGCGTCTCAAATGCCTGCTGCAATCGCCGTTCTCCCTGCACAAGCGCGTTCTGGAAATGATCGAGCGCGAGATCGCGCACGCGCGCGCCGGCAAGCCCGCGCGCATCGTGGCAAAGATGAATGCGCTCAACGAAGCCGGCGTGGTCGAACTGCTCTACAAGGCATCGCAGGCCGGCGTGCGCATCGACCTGATCGTGCGCGGCGCCTGCACGCTGCGGCCCGGCGTGAAGGGTCTTTCGGAAAACATTCGCGTGCGCTCGATCGTCGGTCGCTTCCTCGAACACAGCCGCGTGTACTGGTTCGCGAACGGCGGCAACGCCGAAACCTGGTGCGCCAGCGCGGACTGGATGGAGCGCAACCTGCTGCGCCGGATCGAAGTGTGCTTTCCCATCCTCGACACCGAGCTCGCGCGGCGCGTGTACCACGAAACCCTGGAAACCTATCTCGCCGACAACACCCAGGCCTGGCTGCTGCAAGCCGACGGTCGCTACGTGCGCGCCACCCCGGGCGACGACACGCCGCATGCGGCACAGACCGCGCTGCTGGCGAGGCTGTGCCCATGAATGCAAGCCTGAAAAGCAGGGCCGCAGGCGCCTCGCCGCGCATCGGCGAAGGCGAGCTGCTCGCCGCCGCGGACATCGGCTCGAACAGCTTCCATCTCATCGTCGCGCGTTACGAGCATGGCGAACCGCGCGTGATCGATCGCCTGCGCGAAAACGTCCGCCTCGCCGCCGGACTCAAATCCGACGGCAGCCTCGACGATGCCCATCGCGAAAAGGCGCTGGCCTGTCTCGCCCGCTTCGGCCAGCGCCTGCGCGGCATGCCGGCCACGCACATTCGCGCCGTGGCCACCAACGCGGTGCGCCAGTTGCGCGTGCCGGAACTGTTCCTGGCGCCGGCGGAACTCGCGCTCGGCCATCCCATCGAAGTGGTTTCCGGGCGCGAGGAAGCGCGCCTGATCTATCTCGGCGTCGCCCACGGCATTCCCGACACGCCGGGACGGCGGCTCGTCGTCGACATCGGCGGCGGCAGCACCGAATTCATCATCGGCGAACACCTGGATCCGTTAAAGAAGGAAAGCCTGCAAGTCGGCTGCGTAGCGAGCACGCTGCGTTTCTTCGGCGACGGCAGGATCACGCCCAGGCGCTGGCAGCAGGCGCAAACCGATATCGCGGTGGAATTGCAGCAGTTCGCCGCCGACTACCGCGCCTTTGGCTGGGACGAGGCGATCGGCTCGTCCGGCACGCTGCGCGCGATCGATGCGGTGCTGCGCGAAAACGGCTGGAGCGACGCTGGCATCACGCGCGCGGGCATCGAACGCCTGCGCGACGCGGTGATCGCCTGCGGCAACGTGGACGATATCGCCTTGCCCGGACTGAGCGAGGATCGCACCGGAATTTTTGCCGGCGGCGTGGCGATCCTGGAAGCGGCTTTCGCCGCGCTCGGCATCGAGCGCATGCGCGTGGCCGAAACCTCGATGCGCGAAGGCTTGCTCTACGACATGATCGGGCGCGCCGAACACCGCGATCCGCGCAGCGCGAGCATCGCCGCGCTGGCGCAACGCTACGCCGTCGACCGCACGCATGCCGCGCGCGTGGAAGCCTGCGCGCTGGCGTTGTTCGAGCAGGTCGCCGCGGCCTGGCAACTCGGGCAGACCGAACGCGATTGGCTGGGTTGGGCCGCACGCGTCCATGAGATCGGCCTGGCCATCGCGCACAGCCAGTACCACAAGCACGGCGCCTATATCGTCGGCCATTCGGACCTGGCCGGATTCGCACGCCACGAACAGCAGGTGCTCGCCGTGCTGCTGCGCTGCCAGCGCCGCAAGCCCGACGTGGCCGCGGTGCGCGCGCTGCCCGAACGCCTGCGCCAGCCGGCATCGCGCGCCATCGCCCTGCTGCGCCTCGCCGTGCTGTTGCAGCGCTCACGCGAGCCGACCGCTCCGCCGCCGGCCGTGCTGAGTGCCGATGGCACGACCTTGCAACTGACCCTGCCCCGCATCTGGCTGAGCGCGCACCCGCTGACCGGCGCGGACCTGGAGCAGGAACGCGGCTATCTGAAATCGCTGGATATCAAGCTGCAACTCGCTGCCGCATAACGCGAATTTCGCGCACTTCGCCGTCAATCTGCGTATCATGCGTTTCCCGTTTTTTCCGTCCCTGGAGCCATCATGTTCAAACGCCTGATTTGCGCGCTTGCCCTGCTCGTTCCCGTTGCCGCATTCGCGGCTGCGCCTGCCGCGAAACCGGCGGCGAAGTCTGCCGAACCCGCCAAAGCCGAGACGTCCACGCCGGCGCCGGCAGCCAATCCCAAGGTGCTGCTGCACACCAGCATGGGCGACATCACGCTGGAGTTGTACCCGGACAAGGCGCCGAAGACCGTCGAGAATTTCCTGCAGTACGTCAAGGAAGGTTTCTACGACGGCACCGTTTTCCACCGCGTCATCAACAATTTCATGATCCAGGGCGGCGGCTGGACCAAGGATTTGCAGCGCAAGCACCCGCACGCGCCAATCCGCAACGAAGCCAACAACGGCCTGTCCAACTTGAACGGCACGGTCGCGATGGCACGCACTGCCGATCCGAATTCGGCAGCGGCGGAGTTTTTCATCAACGTCGTCGACAACAAGCGCCTGGATTACGTCGCCGACGCCAACGGCCCGGTGTCGTGGGGCTACGCCGTGTTCGGCAAGGTCGTCGCCGGCATGGATGTGGTCGACAAGATCAAGGCCGTGGAAACCGGTCCGCAGGGTCCGTTCGTCAGCGACGTGCCGAAAACGCCGATCGTGATCGAGAAGGCCAGCGTGATGCAGTAATCGCGCGTCAGTCCCGCCGCGCATGACAACGCTTTTCATCTCCGACCTGCACCTCGACGATGCGCGCCCGCGCATCGTCGAGGCGTTCGAGAACCTGCTCGCGACGCAGGCCACCGAAGTCCAGGCGCTGTACATCCTCGGCGACCTGTTCGAGAGCTACATCGGCGACGACGACGACGCGCCGCTGAATGCGCGCGTGGCGCGTGCCACGCGCCAGGTTCGCGAGGCCGGCGTGCCGGTGTACTTCATGCACGGCAACCGCGATTTCCTGCTTGGTCGCGATTACGCCGAGCGCGCCGGCATGACCGTTCTCGAAGATCCATTCGTTATCGAACTCAGCGGCGAACGCACGCTGCTGATGCACGGCGACACCCTGTGTACGGACGACGCGGCGTATTCGCAGTTTCGCAAACTCGTGCGCGATCCGAGCTGGCAGCGCGCCTTTCTCGCCAAACCGCTGGCCGAGCGCCGTGCCTTCGCCGCGCAGGCGCGGGGCGAAAGCCGTAAACACACTGCCTTGGCCAAGCCCGAGATCATGGACGTGAACCGAGCCGCGGTCGAAGCGGCCATGCGCGAACACGGCG
>DATJIL010000263.1:0-4192 GCA_035493385.1 Rudaea sp. | reverse complement strand
CCCTGGTGGAGCAGCACCGCGGTCGCGAGATCGACAAGACCGACGGCTTCCTCTTGATGTTCGAGCGTCCCATCCAGGCCGCCGCGTTCGCGCTGGACTACCAGCGCGGCCTCAAGCATCTGTCCGCGGCCGAAGGCGTGGTGGTGCGCGCGCGGGTCGGCATCCACATGGGCGACGTGGTGATCTGGGAAAACGCGCCCGACGACGTATCGCGCGGCGCCAAGCCGATCGAGGTGGAAGGGCTGGTGAAACCCGTCGCGGCACGCCTTGCGCAACTGGCGCGTCCGCAGCAAATCCTCATGTCGTCGGCCGCCGCCGGCATCGCGCATCGCGCCGAGGGCGAGCTGGGCGCCAAGGCCGCCGAGCGCGTGCGCTGGAAAACACACGGCCGCTACCACTTCAAGGGCCTGCCCGAAGCCATCGAGGTGGTGGAAGTGGGCGAGGACGAAGTCGCGCCGCTGCATGCGCCGAAATCCGTGCGCACCGCCAAGCGCATCCTGCCGTGGTGGCGGCGTCCCATCACCTTGGCGGCCGAAGCCGCGATGCTGCTGATCGCCGTCGGCGTCACCACGTGGTTCCTGTTGCAAAGCCCGCCCACCCTGGCGTTCGCCGCGCGCGATTGGGTGGTGGTCGGCAACCTGCACAACCTCACCGACGACAAGCTGTACGACCAGTCGGTCGATTCCGCGCTGCGCATCAGCCTGGAGCAGTCGCAATACGTCAACGTGCTGCCGGAACTGTCGGTGCAACAGACGCTGCAGCGGATGGCGTTGAACCCCGACAAGACCGACGTCAATCGCGCGATCGGCTCCCAAGTTGCGCTGCGCGAAGGCGCACGCGCCATGATCCTGCCCACTGTCGCCGACGTCGGCGGTCGCGTGCGCGTCACCGCGGAAGTGATCGACCCCAACACCCAAGCCACCGTGTATTCGGTGTCCGCCGACGGCCTCGGCGCGCAATCCGTGCTGCCCTCACTGGACAGCGTCAGCAAGCAGTTGCGCGGCAAGCTGGGCGAAGCGCTGGCGATGGTGTCCAAGCAATCACAGCCGCTGGCGCAGGTGGCGACGCCGGATTTGAATGCGTTGAAGGCGTATTCGCTGGGTGAGCGGGCTTACGACACTGCTGACTTTAAGGATGCCGAAGCTTACTTAACGGAAGCTCTGCGGATAGATTCGCATTTCGCGTTGGCGCATGTCGCTCTCGCCAAGATATTTGCTGCCGAAGATCTGCCGGCGAAGGCGATTCAGGAAATTCAAGCAGCGCAAACCGATCGCGCTCGCCTGACGACGCGTGACGCACTCTATGTCGAAGCGATGGCCGCAACCTATGTCGCGCCAAAGCAATCACTTGAAAAGTGGAGGTTGCTGGCCTCCGTATACCCGGATTTTTTTTCGGGACTGAATGAATACGCTTATTTTCTTTGGGAATATGCAAATCGCTATACGCAAGCGATCCCTTATCTCGAACAGGCGCTTTCGCGGAAGAACCCTCATACCGCAGGTACATCGTATTTACTTGGCGCTCTCTATACCGAAGCCGGGCAGTACCGCGACGCCCTGCACGAGTTTGCTCAGTCAGTTGCCGGTGGACTCCATACGCAGAATGGTTACTACGCGAGCGCCTATGCGGCACAGCGCAAGTTTAAAGAAGCAGCGATGGTCCTGAAGCGGGGAAAGCTCTCCGGCACGAACAGTTTCGATATTAGCGTTTCCAGCATATGTATCGCGATGGCGCTGGATCAGGGCGACTTGCGAGAAACCAAGGCAATCCTCAAATCAGCTCAAGCGCAAGCCGCATCGCTCGGGCCGCGTTTCGTGGGTCGTTACGAAGGCATCGGCTTAAGTCTGCACGCTTTAGATGGAACTCCGATCAAAGAACAAGCGGCCGCGCTCACCAACTACATTGACCGCGAACAGAAAGTGCTTGCGAACGCTCGTCTCGCGGATCGCGCTGAATTGAAATTCCAGATCGTGCTGGCCGCATATCTGGCCGCGCACGCCAGCGACGTGAAACTTGCTAAAGATGCCCTCGCCAGCGCCGGTAAGGCATCTAACGAGGATACGCCAGTATTGGACAACTTGCGAAACGTAGCGCAAGCTGAAATCGCGCGTGCATCGGGAAATCCGCAAAAGGCAATCGCAATCCTCAAACCCCTGCTCGACGGCAGCGAGCTGTACATTACCCATGCTGCGCTGATGGATGCCGATGCTGACGCCCATGATGAAGACAGCGCAATGGACGAACTCCGCTGGCTTTTATCACATCGCGGACAGGCCTACATGGAGTTCAATATCGAGCAAATGCTGGCGCCATTTAATGTTGCCACGGCCGATATCGCTGCGCGACGTGTAGCGGGAAAGTACAGTGTGAAGGGTCTATGAGTCTGGGGTTGGAAAGCCGAAATCCTACCATCCGGGCGGGAGGGGTATAAAAGCCAAGCTACTGCTTGACCGCTTCAAGATCAAATCTGGGAAGTAGGTGGAAACATACCTAGGCAAGTGTCCGCAGCAGCACTCGACAATTCCTGATGCGCCTGGACGAAATGCGTTTTGTCCGCCAGCGTGGCCGGGGCTAGGCACGACCCCTTGAGATTCACGATCGTCTCGTGCGGCACGCCCAACTCGGCCAGCGCGGCGGCGGGCTTCTTCTCGTAACGGCTGCGGAAGCCGTCGTCGGTGGCAAGCTTGTGCAACAGCGCCAGCGAATGCTCGCGCGACAACTTTGAATCGGCCATGGTAGTTCCCCGAGACGTTGGCAGTGGATGGCACAATGCAGGAATCGCGCCACCCGTGGCGGCGCAAGTAGAAGCGAGAACCGGGTCACATGCAAGTACGCCGCTGCGCGATGGTGCTGGTCGAGCCGCGCGAATCCATCGATTTCGATCTTGCCGAACTCGCGCTGGGCGAAACCGGCGTGCGCGAACGGCTCGGCTGGCTGGCGCTGGCCGCGCATTGCGATGAAGAGATTCCGCTGGACGCCGCCGAAGTCGCCGCGCTGGGCGCGTTGTCGCCTGGCCACTGGCAATCGCTGGATGACTTGTCGCAACGGCATCCGCGTGCGGTGCTGGAAGCATTGCTGGCGAAGGGTTTGTTGATCGCGCAGGAACCGGCGGACGAAGCGCCGCGCCGGTTCGCGCAAGCCGACGGTGCGGTGCGTGCGGTGCACTGGCGCGGGTTGTCCGCCATCGCGCATCGCCACACCCGCTGGCGCGACGTCGACACCGAGGAAGCCGAGCGGCTTTTCTCCGAAGCCAGTCCGCAGACCTTCCTGGAACGCCTGGGTCCGGCGCTGCCGGCGGTGCCCGAACGCGCGCCGGCAGCCTCGCGCATGTCGTTGGAAAAACCGTCGCCGTCGCCGCTGGATGCGTTGATGGACCGGCGCGTCACCTGCCGCAATTATGATCCGGCGCCGTTGTCGTTCGATGCGTTTTCCGCGGTGCTGTATCGCGCGTTCGGTGCGCGCGCGGTCAGCGATTACGCGCCCGGCGTGCAACTGTTGAAGAAGGGCGTGCCGTCGGCGGGCGGCCTGCACGCGACCGAAGCGTATCTGCTGGTGCAGCGTGTCGAGGGCGTGCCGGCGGGGTTGTATCACTACCACCCGGTCGCGCATGCGCTGGAATCGTTGCGCGAACTGGATGCGGAAACGGCCGCGTCGCTGGCGCGCCGTTTCGTCGCCGCGCAGGCGTACTACGCCGGGGCGCCGCTGCAGATCGCGCTGGTGGCGCGCTTCGAGCGCAATTTCTGGAAGTACCGCAATCACGCCAAGGCGTATCGCGCGGTGGTCCTGGATGCCGGGCACCTGTCGCAGGCCATGTACCTCGCCGCCACCGAGTTGAACCTCGGCGCCTTCATCACCGCCGCCATCAACGAAGTCGAGATCGAGCAGGCGTTCGGCCTGGAACCGATGGCCGAAGGACCGTTGTGCGTGTGCGGCTTCGGCGTGCGCGCGTCGGAGCGCGTCACCGTGGAGTTCGATCCCGCGCACAAGGTGTGGGGCGACACTTGACGCCGTTTGCTTGTGATCCGGGTGCTATTCGTTACCCGGATAGCGACGGGTCGAGGCAAAGTCTTTCCTGTTCTGTTGTGACAAAGTCACTGGGTTCCGGATCGCCGCTCCGCGGCGTCCGGAATGACGAATTTGGAGAATTCGCGGGCCGGCTGCGGGGGCGCGCTTGCAGTTCCGGCTCAGGTCG
>DATJIL010000262.1:0-16514 GCA_035493385.1 Rudaea sp. | reverse complement strand
GCTTGGGCGGTTGTCCGCGTCGCCCACCTACGTGCTGTCCGACGAGGACATGCTCGAATTCATCTGCGCACTGCAATCCGAGCACCTCACGCCGGAAAAGCTCTTTCACGAACTCGAGCACAACCACCTGTTGCTGATCGGTAGCGATTTTTCCAACTGGCTGGCGCGGTTGTTCCTGCGCATGGCCAAGCGCAAGCGCCTGTCCGATCCGCGCGATGTCACCGAGGTGTTCGCCGACGATCACACCTCGAAAGACGAACGCCTGGTCGCGTTCCTGCAGCAAGTCAGCGTGCGCACCCGCGTCTATGGCGGCGCGGAAGCCTTCGTCGCCGAGCTGCACCGGCGCTGGAGCGCGCGCCAGCGGCCGGCCGCGCCGGCGAACGGCGGCAGCGCACCGCAGCGTTTCATGCCGCCGGCACGCGAGATGCCCGAGAACGCGATTTTCATCAGCTACGCGCGCGAGGACCTGCCCGCCGTGCAGCATCTCAAGGCGGCGCTGGATGCCGCCGGCCTGACGACATGGTTTGATCTCGATCGTCTCGAAGGCGGCGACGACTACGATCGCAAGATCCGCGCGAATATCCAGCGCTGCAGCTTCTTCCTGCCGATCGTCTCGGCAACGACCCAGCGCCGGCACGAAGCCTACTTCCGCCGCGAGTGGAGTTACGCGGTGGATCGCGCGCGCAACATCGCCGAGGGTGCGGTATTCGTCCTGCCGGTGTGCATCGACGACACGCCCGAAGCCGCGGCACTTGTGCCGGACAGCTTCAAGGCCGTGCACATGACCCGCCTGCCCGGCGGCGAGCCGACGCCGGAGTTCCAGCGTCGCCTGCGCGAATTGTTCAGCGGGAGAAACGCATGAACGACACCGCCCTCCGGCCCAGCGACGTGGTCACGCTCGACCCGGAGAATCCGTGGCTGGGCCTGTTCTCATATTCCGAGGAAACCCGCGCCTATTTCCACGGCCGCGACGAGGAATCGGCCGAACTCGCGCGGCGCGTGCAACGCAAACTGCTGGCCGTGCTGTTCGGACAATCCGGGCTCGGCAAGACCTCCTTGCTGCGTGCCGGCTTGGTACCGCGCCTGCGCAGCACGGGATTCTGCCCGGTTTATGTGCGCATCATCTACGCGCCGGAATCGCCCGCGCCGACCGAACAGATCAAGCAGGCGATTTTCCGCGCCACCGCGGAGGCAGGTCACTGGACGCGACCGGGCAGCGCGATCGAGGGAGAGTCGCTGTGGGAATTCATGCACCACCGCGAAGACCTGCTGCGCGACCGCGACGGCAACACGCTCATGCCGCTGCTGATCTTCGACCAGTTCGAGGAGATCTTCACGCTTGGGCAGGCCGATGATGCCGGCCGTTTGCGCGCACGGCAATTTCTCGAAGACCTTGCCGACCTGATCGAGAACCGTCCGCCCGCGGCGCTGGAAGCGCGCATCGAACGCGACGACGCGGCTGCCGAGAATTTCGATTTCGCGCGCGCCGACTACCGCGTGCTGATCGCCTTGCGCGAGGACTATCTGGCGCATCTGGAAAGCGTCAAGGACATCATGCCCTCGATCACCCAGAACCGCATGCGCCTGGCGCGCATGAACGGTGCGCAGGCGTTGAGCGCGGTGCTGGAGCCGGGCGGCAAGCTGGTGTCGCGCGAAGTCGCCGAGTCCATCGTGCGTTTCGTCGCCGGCGGTTCGGAACTGGCCAACGCCGAAATCGAACCGTCGTTGCTGAGCCTGGTCTGCCGCGAACTCAACACGGCGCGGCAAGGGCAAGGGCGCAAGGAAATTTCCGCCGACCTGCTGGCCGGTTCGCGCGACACCATCCTTTCCGAATTCTACGAACGCGCGCTCGCCGACCAGCCGGCCGGCGTGCGGCGCGTGGTCGAGGACGAGCTGCTGACCGAATCCGGTCATCGCGAAAGTCTGGCCGAAGAGCGCGTGGCCAAAGCCCTGGCTGCGGCCGGCGCCGCGCCTGACGCGCTTGCGACACTGGTCAACCGGCGCCTGTTGCGCATCGAAGAACGCCTCGACGTGCGTCGCGTCGAACTCACCCACGACGTGCTGTGCAGCGTGGTGGTCGCCAGCCGCAACCTGCGCAAGGAACGCGAGGCGCGCGACGAGGCCGAGCGTCAGCTCGCCGCGCAACGCGATCGCGAGGCGGCCATCCATAGTGCGCTCGTGCGTGCACGCGCGATCGCGTCGGCCTGCATCTTGCTCGCCCTGGTCGCCATCGCCGGTGCGATATTCGGTTTCGTCAACATGCGCCACGCGCGCGTCGCGGAAGCCGAAGCGCAGAATTCGCGCAGCAATGCCGAAAAACTGGTGAGCTTCCTGATCGAGGATTTCTATACCGAGCTGGCGCCGACCGGGCGGCTGTCGACCTTGGGCAAGCTCGCCCACATGACCGTCGGTTACTACGACAGCCTGCCGCCGCAGCAGGTCACGCCGCAGACGCGGATCAACCGCGCAATGGCGCTGGTGCGTGAAGGCGCATCGTTGAATGCGGCAGGCAAACTGGATGCCGGCACCCGGAGTCTCGGCGAGGCGCAGTCCGAGTTCGAGCAGCTGCGCGCCGCCGGCAACCACGACGAAGACGTCGTCTATGGGCTGGCGCTTGCCTTGTATGAGCAGGGTTCAAGCGTGATCCGCGGTGGTCGCGGCACGGCGGGACAGTTGCAACAGGCGGCCGATCTGTTGCGGCCGCTGGTGTACGGCGCCAATCCGTCGCAACGCGTCCGCCAACTGTATGGCGATGATCTGAATTTCCTCAGCCACACCCAGTCGAACACGAAGGCGGTCGACACCTGCGAGGAAGCGCGCAAGGTGCTGACCGGTATCGGCGCATTGGACCTGTCGGATCTGAACGCGGCTTCCTCATATGCCGATACTGCCGATTCCGAGGCCCGCTTCCTGATGTCGCTCGGCAAGGACGCCGAGGCGCAAGCGCTCGAACAACAGGTGTATGACCTCGCCGAAAAGGTCCTGGCACAACGTCCGAGCGACCTGCATTCGCTGTTGAACCGCGTACTTGCCGCGGGTCTGCTGGGCCAGCTGGCCCAGCGTCGCCACGACGACGCCACCGCTGCCGACTACGCACGGCGTGCCGTGCAGGCGAGCGAGGACTGGGTGCGTTCCGATCCCTCGAATCTGGAGGCGTGGTGGTATTTGGCGACGGTACTGCGCGGGACCGCAGACGAGCAATTCGATCGCGGCGAAGTCGGCAACGCCATCGCCACGATGCATTCGCTGTTCGCGCTGGAGCAGGACAAGCGCCTGCCTTCCAGCCTCGGACCGCGGATCTGGTATCAATGGCTTGGACTTGCGGACATGCAGGCCAAAGCCGGTGACGCTGCGGCGGCTGCGCAATCGATGAAATCGTTCGCGCGCGACACCGATGAATACACGGCGCAACTCGGAAAGGACGATGCCAAGCGGACCCTGCTGGCCGTGGTCGATCAGGGACTTTCAGACGCCAATTTGCAACTGCTCGAAGGTGCGCCGAAGGCTGCGCTGGCAACGGCTGTCGCTGCGATTGCCCACGTCGAACCGATCAAGGTTCCCGCGGAAAACACGACCGGCGTCAACATTCGGATCAACATGCTGCGCAGCAATCTGGGCGTGGCGGCGCGCGCGGCGATCCAACTCGGCGATTATGCGCAAGCCGAGGCCTTGGCGCGCCGCTGGTCGCAGGTACCGTCGTCCCCGTTCGACACTCGTGATCCGCGCGAATTGAAATCGATGATCGATGCCGTTCTCGCCAACGCGATCGTCCTGCAGGGCCGCAACGACGAGGCAAACAAGACTCTGCAACCGGCGCTGGCGTATTACCGAGAACAGCAGCACGGGGGTGCGCATGGCACGGATTTCTGCCGGGATTTCGCGTATGCGCTATACGTAAACGCGATCGCTGCGCCTGCGGATGCCGCTGGTCGCAAGCGGCGTGCTGCCGACCTGGATGAAGCGGCGAAGCAGATCGCCGGCGCCTCGGCACAAGCGCAGAAGTTGACGGACATGCGCTATGTGTCCGGCCTGATCGCGGCGGCCGCGCGAGGGGAATGACCACGCGCGCCGCCATACCGCTGACGATAGGCGTCACCAGTCATCGCAACCTCGTCGCCAGCGAGGTCGAGGCGATCCGACAAGGCGTACGCGATTTCCTCGTGCGCATGCGCCGCGAGTATCCGAACATGCCGCTCGTCGTCGTGTCCGCGCTGGCCGATGGCGGCGATCAACTGGTCGCGGAAGAAGCGCTCGCCGCCGGCGCGCGCCTGATCGCGCCGCTGCCGCTGGCACGTGCGCAGTACGCCAGTGATTTCACCGACGCGGCGGCGCGTGCGCGTTTCGATGCGCTCTGCAACGCGGCGCAAATCATCGAGCTTCCGCAGCTCACGGATGGCGCCGTCCATGCTCCCGCTCCGACCGGGCACGAGCGCGATCGGCATTACGCGCAAGCCGGCGTCTACGTCAGCGATCATTGCCACATCCTGCTGGCGATCTGGGACGGCAAGCCATCGACGCTGCTTGGCGGGACGGCGCAGATCGTGCGCTATCGCCTGAGCGCCGAAAAGCCCGCGCTGGCCGAGCGCCGCCGTGCCGCACCACGCAACCTGCTGGACGACGACAGCGAGCGCCTGACGTATCAGATCGTGTGTTCGCGCGATCAGGCCGATGGCGCGCCGGCGCCGCCACTGCATCCGTTGCAGACCGTTTGGCGCTGCGGCGAGCAAATCCAGCCGGGCGATGGTCCGATGCCAGAAAAATTCCGCGCGACGCTCGCCAATGCGGCCGAGTTCAACGCGGATGCGGAAAAATATTCCGCGCCGATCGATGCGCATCCGGGCTTGGCGGCCACCGCGGCGGACGCCGGCGCCATCGAGCGGCTGTTCCGCGCGGCGGACTGGCTGGCGATCCACTTTCAGCGCCGCGTGCTGTTGGCCATGCGCGGGCTCTATACCGTGGCCGCATTGATGGCGATCGCGTTCACGGCTTACGACAACCTGCCCGCGCAGGACGACATGCTCTACGTTTTCCTGCTGCTGTTCGCGCTCGGCGGTTTCCTCGTCGTCCTCGCCAACCGCCGCGGCTGGCATCGCAAATACCTGGATTGCCGCGCGCTCGCCGAAGGTTTGCGCGTGCAATGGTACTGGCGGCGGATCGGGCTGTCGCTCGCCGGCGACGCCGAATTCGCACGCGACAATTTCCTGCAAAAACAAGATGTCGAGCTCGGCTGGGTGCGCGACGCGATGCGCAGCGCCGAACTGGAAAGCACGCCGCTCAACGTTGCGGATGCGTCACGCGAAATGGCCGACGTCGTCCGCGAATGGGTCGGCGACGCGCAGCACGGCGGGCAGCTCGACTACTACGGGCGCAAGGCCGCGCAACGCGCGCGCACGCACCGCATCACCGAAACGGTCGACACGGCCAGCCTGTGCGTTGGCATCGGCATCAGCATCGTGCTCGCCGCGTTCGCGGTACATCTGTCCGCGGATATGAAGAACGACCTTGTCGTGGTCATGGCGATTTTTTCCATCGTTGCCGGCGTGCGCGCGGCGTATGCCTACAAGAAGGCCGACAAGGAACTCATCAAGCAATACCGTTACATGCAGCGCATCTTCGGCGCGGCGCGCAAGGCGCTCGATCGCGCCATCGATGCGGCCGAGCAGCGCGAAGTGCTGCGCTTGCTCGGCGAAGCCGCATTGGCCGAGCAAGTGGAATGGGCGCTGATGCACCGGCAGAGGCCGCTGGAGCACAACCGGCTTTGACCGGGAGTTGCGGCGTCAGTGGTCGGGCTGCTGGGTAACTTCGCCAGCGCTGCCGTCGGATGGCGTGGCGGGCGCCGGGTCTGCGGTACGGCCTTTTTCCAGTTTGCGCAGACGTTTCTCGTCCTGTTTCTTTTTCTTGGCGAGATCGCGTTGGCGCTTGTCGTATTTGTAGTTCGGTTTGGGCATTGGGCTTCCGCGTCCGCCTGTGCGGGTGTCGATTGCATAAAAAACCCCGGCCATTGCTGACCGGGGTTTTTGCGTACCTATGCGGCGAGCGGCTTACGCCAACTGCACTTCATCGGCCTGCATGCCTTTCTGACCCTGCACGGCGACGAAACTGACGCGCTGGCCTTCGGCAAGGGTCTTGAAGCCCGAGCCCTGGATGGAACGGAAATGCACGAACAGGTCCGGGCCGCTTTCCGGCGTGATGAATCCGAAACCCTTCGCATCGTTGAACCACTTGACGGTACCGATCTGACGTTCTGCCATAACAAACTCCTGAAACAAAGTGAATGACGCTGCTCGGAAACATTCCGCGCCGCGACTGTTTTGCTAAGGGAGAGCGTGGAGGGCGATGAAGCAAATCGCGAGATTGACCGCATCAGGCCACGATTCACCGTGACCCCGGCAAATACAGCGTGGCGAGTATACAGAAGATTGGCGCCGTGCGCTAATCGCGGCGGCGGATTCGCGCTAATCGGGAAATCAGTAGGTTCGTGGCTGGTTTTTTGCCGTAAGTAATTGACGTAGCTCGTATTTATCTTCCGCAGTCAACGCGGTTTCGCCCTGTTTTTTCAGTAGATCGTCCAGGCGCTGCTGGTGCGTCTGCCGGTCGAGCTGGCGGATCGCGTCGACGAATTCCGCGCGCAGGGCATCATCTTCGCCGGGAAAATCCAGGGTCGCGAGCTTCTGCAGCGCGCGCGCTTCCTCGCGACCCTCGTAGTGTTCGAGCAACACCGCGGTGGACATCGCCGGGCGCTCGCGACACAGGGTTATCAATTCGGCCAGCAGGGCGATACCAGGCTGACGCAAGGTTGCGAACAGCCACGGCGGCTGCAGTGCTTCGGCAAAGACGGGGTGCTGCACGAGCAATGCAACGGCGCTGCGCACCAGCGTGCGTTCCTGCGGGCGCGTTGCCGATTTGCGCGGCGTGGCGGCGGGCGCATCGACGCGCAGCTTCACGTTCGTGATGCGATCGAGCTCGGCGAGCATCAGGTCGCGGAATGCGCCGTCGGGAATCTGCGCCAGCAGCGGTCGCGCATGTTCGGCGAGGCGCGCCTTGCCGTCGAGGCTGGCGAGATTCACGTCGGCGCCAAGATGCGCGAAGAAGAATTCCGACAGTGGTGTGGCATCTTTCAGGCGCTGTTCGAAGCCGGCCTGGCCTTCCTTGCGCACCAGCGAATCCGGGTCTTCGCCGTCGGGCAGGAATAGGAAGAATGCCTGGCGACCGTCGCGCATGCGCGGCAGCACGGATTCGACCGCCTTCCACGCCGCGCCGCGACCGGCGCGATCGCCGTCGAAGCAGAAGTAGACATCCGCGCAATTGCGGAACAGCAGTTCGGCATGGTCGCGCGTGGTCGCGGTGCCGAGCGTGGCCACGGCCTGCGTCACGCCGTGCTGGAACAGCGCGATCACGTCCATGTAGCCTTCGACCACGATCAGGCGGGGAATCTTGCTGTGCGCCTGCCGCACCTGCCACAGCGCGAACAACTGCTGGCCTTTGTGGAACAGTGGTGTTTCCGGCGAGTTGAGGTACTTCGCGCCGGAGTCTTCGGTTTTCTCGAGGATGCGGCCACCGAAGGCGATCACGCGACCGCGCCGATCCTGGATCGGGAACATCACGCGGTCGCGAAAACGGTCGTAGGGCGTCCCGCGCTCGCCACGCGTGAGCATGCCGCTTTTTTCCAGCAGCGCGATGCGCTGCGGCGTCGTGCCGAGCGCGGATTTGACACCATCCCAGCCGTCCGGCGCGTAGCCCAGGCCAAAGCGTTCGATGGTCGCGGCGTCCAGGCCGCGTGCGTGGAAGTAGGCGTTCGCCTTGCCGCTCTTGCCGAGTTCGCGCTGGTAGAACTTCGCGCAGGCATCGAGCACGGTATACAAATCCGCCGAATCCTCGCTCGGCGTGCGCTTGCCGCCGCCTTCGTAGGGCACCTTCAGGCCGACGCGCGAGGCGAGCTCCTCGACCGCGTCGGGAAATTCCATGCGGTCGTACTCCATCAGGAACTTGATCGCGCTGCCATGCGCGCCGCAGCCGAAGCAATGGTAGAACTGCTTGTTCGGGCTGACCGTGAACGAGGGCGAGCGTTCGTCATGGAACGGACAGCGCGCGGTCCAGTCGCGCCCGGCCTTTTTCAGCGGCACGCGCTGCTCGATCACCTCGACGATGTCGACGCGGGCGAGCAGGTCGTCGATGAATTTTTCGGGGATGCGGCCTGGCATGCGATAACCCGTATCTCAGGCCCGCATTCAATCTTCTTCCGGCACCAGCCACCACAGCAGCAGGTAGACGAGCGTGCCGGGAAACGCCGCAGACAGGATGCTCAGCAGCACGTAGCCGATGCGCACATAGGTCGGATCGAGATCGAAATGCTTGGCCAGGCCGCCGCAGACGCCCGCGATCTTGCGGTCGCTGCGCGAGCGGCGCAGGGGATTTTGATTGTCCATTTCGGCATTTCCGCGAGCGGCGATGGCCGCTAGTTTACGCGTTGGATCAGCCCAGCGCCGATAGCTTCGCCTTGACCAGTTCGGACAGCTTGCCCATGTCGGTGCGGCCGGCAACTTTCGGTTTGACCAGACCCATGACCTTGCCCATGTCCTTGGGACCGGTCGCGCCGGATTCGGCGATCGCGGCGGCGATCGCGGCATCCACTTCCGCCGGTGTCATTTGCGCCGGCATGTAGGCCTGGATCACGGCGACTTCGGCCTTTTCCTTGTCCGCCAGGTCGTTGCGGTTGGCAGCCTCGAATTGCGTGATCGAATCGCGGCGTTGCTTGAGCATCTTCTCCAGCACGGCCAGCACCTGGGCGTCGTCGAGCACGATGCGCTCGTCCACCTCGCGCTGCTTGATCGCGGCATTGATCAGGCGGATGGTGCCGAGACGCTCCTTGTCGCCGCCTTTCATGGCGGCCTTCATGTCGTCGGTGAGTTTTGCTTTCAGGCTCATGGCAGCATTCCCGGGTCCATAAACACAAAAACCGGCGTTACTCGCGCAACGCCGGTTCGTGAAACCATTGAAGCCGCAAGCTTCAGTACAAACGCTTGCGCTTGGTCACGTCGCGCGAAACGCGGCGCAGATGGCGCTTCACCGCCGCGGCGGCCTTGCGCTTGCGCTCCTGCGTCGGCTTTTCGTAGAACTCGCGCTTGCGCGTTTCGGCCAGAACGCCGGCCTTCTCGCAGGTGCGCTTGAAGCGGCGCAGCGCGAACTCGAAAGGCTCGTTCTCGCGAACTTTGACGTTGGGCATGGGGTCTCCGCTGTACACTAAATACCCGGACGACCGGGCGAGCCGCATATTTTACCGTGCAAAACCAGCAAATTGCAAAATCTGCCGACAAGCTGACCGGGCCAGTGCTCGGCATCGAGACTTCCTGCGACGAAACCGGCGTGGCGGTCTACGACGTCGAGCGCGGTCTGCTGGCCCATACCCTGTACAGCCAGATCAAGATGCACGCCGATTACGGCGGCGTGGTGCCGGAGCTGGCCAGCCGCGACCATGTGCGCAAGCTCACGCCGCTGGTCCGCGAGACGCTGGCCAAGGCCGGCATGACGCCGCGCGATCTGCGCGGCGTGGCCTATACGGCCGGCCCCGGACTGGTCGGCGCCTTGCTCGTGGGAGCCGCCAGCGCACGCGCGCTGGCGTGGGCGCTGGATGTCCCGGCCATTGGCGTGCATCACATGGAAGGGCACCTGCTCGCGCCCTTGCTCGAAGCCGATCCGCCGCAGCCGCCGTTCGTGGCCCTGCTCGTGTCCGGCGGGCATTCCATGCTGATCGAGGTGTCCGCCATCGGCCACTATCGCCTGCTCGGCGACACGCTGGACGATGCCGCCGGCGAGGCTTTCGACAAGACCGCCAAGCTGATGGGGCTGCCCTATCCGGGCGGCCCGGCGCTGGCGAAGCTGGCCGAATCCGGCGCGCCGGGCAAGTTCAAGTTCTCGCGACCGATGACGGATCGACCGGGGCTGGATTTCAGTTTTTCGGGACTCAAGACGCAGGTGCTGCTTGCGTACCAGCAGCACGCTGGCGAGCCGAATGCGAAAGCCGACATCGCGCGTGCCTTCGAAGACGCCATCGTCGAAACCCTGCTGATCAAATGCCGGCGCGCGCTGCAGCAGACCGGCGCGACGCGGCTGGTGATCGCCGGCGGCGTCGGCGCGAACCGCAAGCTGCGCGCGCAGCTGGCCGAAGCGGCGCAGCGCGAAGGTTTCCGCGTGTATTTCCCGCGCCTGGAATTCTGCACCGACAATGGCGCGATGATCGCGCTGGCCGGCGCGTTGCGCCTGCGTGTCGGGCTGCACGATGACACGTCGATCAAGGTCGCTCCGCGCTGGGACCTGGCCTCGCTGCCCGCCGTGGAGGCCGCGTAATGGACGTCGTTTTCATCGAAGACCTGCGCATCGAAACCGTCATCGGCATCTACGACTGGGAGCGCAAGATCCGTCAGACCATCGCACTCGATCTGGAAATGGCCTTCGACAACCGCAAGCCCGCCGCCAGCGACAAGATCGAAGACACGCTGGATTACAAGAAAGTCGCCAAGCGCCTGATCGCCTTTGTCGAGGAATCGCATTTCGAACTCGTGGAGACCCTCGCCGAGCGCTGCGCGGATATCGTGCGCGGCGAATTCGGCGTGGCGTGGCTGCGCCTGAAGCTGTCCAAGCCCGGTGCCGTCACCGGTTCAAAGGCCGTCGGTGTAGCGATAGAGCGCGGCGCAAAACCTGCCTGATGACTCGCGTCTGGCTCAGTCTCGGTTCCAATCTCGAACCGGAAAAAAACCTGCGCGCTGCGCTCATTGAGCTGCGTGCGCGCTTCGGCGCGCTGATCGTGTCGCCGGTCTATCGCTTCCCGGCGGTTGGTTTCGACGGTCCGGATTTCCTCAATCTCGCCGTAGGGATCGAAACCGACCTGAGCGCCACGGTGCTCAACGAGTGGCTGCATGCCCTGGAAAATCGCCACGGCCGCCGCCGCGACGTGCCGCGTTTTTCCAGCCGCACGCTCGACGTCGACATCGTGCTGTTCGGCGATCAGATAGTGCAGGGGCCGGGCAATCTGGAAATTCCGCGACCGGAGTTGAAGTACGCGTTCGTGCTCAAGCCGTTGGCGGACATCGCGCCGGATGTGACGCACCCCGTGCGCGGCAGGCCGATTGGGCAGTTGTGGCAGGAATTTCCCGTCGCGAAAGATCATTCCGAGCGGGTTGCGGATTTGTAGCGCGGATCACATGGCAAGCGCGCGTCCTCCGTCCACGCGCACGATCTGTCCGGTCGTGAACCTGGCGTCGCGCAACAGGAACAGCACTGCGGTGGCGACGTCGTCCGGTGCGCCCGCGCGTTGCAGCGGCGTGCGCGCGACTAGCTCGCGCTGATCGGCATAGGCCTTGCCGGATTCCGGCCACAGCACGGCACCCGGCGCGACACCATTGACGCGGATCTCAGGGGCGAGTTCGCGCGCCAAAGCCAGCGTCATCATCGCCAGTGCGGCCTTGGCCATGCAATACACCGAATGGCTGGGCAGCGGGCGCTCGGCGTAGATGTCGACGATATTGACGATGCTACCCTGCGCATTTTTCAGATGCGGCGCGGCAGCCTGGGCGAGGAAAAACGGCGCGCGCGCATTGCTCGCGAACAATTCTTCCCATTGCGCCGGCGACACCGTACCGACTGGAGTGGCGTAGAACGTCGAGGCGTTGTTCACCAGCGCATCCAGCCGGCCGAAGCGGGCGATGCAACCGGCGACGATGCGCGGCAAATTTTCGACATCGACCAGATCGGCCTGAAGCGCGCAGGCGCTGTCGGCGCGCGCCTTGTTCAAATCCGCGCACAACGCATCCATCTCGCTGCGCGAATGTCGGTAGTGCAGGGCGAGGTCGTAGCCGGCCGCATGCAGCGTGCGCGCGATCTGCGCGCCGACGCGCTTGGCGGCGCCGGTGATCAGGACAACGGGACGACGATTCACATTCATGCGAGGATTGCACTCCATTTTTTCGCGGATTGCCAGCGTGCGCGTGGATTTGCCAAAACCCGGTCCCAACGAACTCACGCACAGCGAGCGTCTCGCCGCGCTGATCCGCGCGGAAATTGCCGCGGCTGGCGGGGCGCTCGATTTCGCGCGCTACATGGAATTGGCGCTCTACGCGCCTGGCCTGGGTTATTACAGCGCGGGCGCGGCCAAATTCGGTGCGGCGGGAGATTTCGTCACCGCACCGGAAATGGGATTCATCTTCGCGCGCTGCCTCGCGCGCGCGCTTGCGCCCACGCTGCGCGAGACGCGTGGCGATGTCCTCGAACTCGGCCCAGGCTCGGGCGCGCTGGCGGCGGAACTGCTGGCCGAACTCGATCGCCTCGATGCCCTGCCCGCACGATATTTTTTGCTGGAGCGCAGTGCCGACTTGCGCGAGCGCCAACGCGAGCGGATTTTGCGGCAATGTCCACATTTGCAAGATCGCTGCACCTGGCTGGATGCGCCGCTGACAAAACCATGGCATGGCGTGCTGATCGCGAACGAAGTGCTCGATGCCTTGCCGGTGCGCACGTTCGCGTTACGCGACGAAGGTCTGTTTGCGCGCGCCGTCGGCGTGAATGGCGATGGGCGCTTCGTCTGGCGCGAGATTCCCGCCGATGCGGCGCTGCGCGCCGATGTTGCGCGCATCGTTGCGGATGCGCCCGCGCTGCCGCGACCGTTCGTGTCGGAGTTTTGTCCGATGCTAGTGCCATGGTTCGCCGAGGTCGTGCGCAATCTGGAACATGGCGCGGCCTGGTTCATCGACTACGGCTATTCGCGCGCCGATTACTATTCGCCGCAGCGAAGCAACGGCGCCTTGCGTTGCCATTGGCGCCATCGCGCGCACGACGATCCGCTGATCCTGCCGGGCTTGCAGGACATCACGGCGCACGTGGATTTCGACGCACTCATCGAAGCCGGCATCGCGGCCGGATTCGAAGTGGCCGCATCGGAGTCGCAGGCGCAATTCCTGATCCGCCATGGATTGGAAGCAGTTTTTGCCGAAGCCTACGCGAACGCGGCGGACGAGGCCGCGCGCTATGCGCTGGCGCAACAGGTCAAGCGCCTGACCCTGCCGGGACAGATGGGGGAGGCGTTTGGCGTAGTTCGGTTCGATACCAGAACCGATGCGGCAGGATTGCCGATATAAAGAATTTCTTATAATTGCTGGCGTTTTCCCCCTGCCGTATTGTCAGCCAAAGGATTGTGACGGACGTCACAAATTTTGGCATGAAGCTACAAGCCAGCAGCGCGTCGATGGGACGGTGCGCAGCTCATTACAGGGCATATCAGGGGAATACTTTATGTTCAAGCATCGCACGCTTGCGAGCGCATTCGCGTTCGCGTTGACGCTTTTGAGTTTTTCGACGTCGGCGCCATTGCGCGCCCAACCTCCTTCAGCTGCTCCGCCGGGCGAGCAATATGGCGAGCGTCTGGATACGGTACCCGGTGTTTCACTGGCCACCTCTGAAATCATGCAGCGCCAGAAGGCGATGCCACAGATGTTGATCGGGTGGCGCCCGCATTTCGAGCGCGAAGTGGAACGCGACAACCTTGCACAAAATCCCGACGCGCCGGCGGTTTCGACCTGGCCGCCGAACGCAACGAAATTTTCCGGATCGATCCGTCCGTTGGCCCCCCAGACCACTGCACTGTCGTTCGACGGTGCGAATGTGAACGACACCCAGGCCACGCCGCCGGACAGCATGGGCACGGTCGGCCCGGACCAGTACATCGTCTTCGTCAACGGTCGCCTGCGCTCATTCGACAAGACCGGCACCGCCGACGGCGTGCTCAATGCCAATCCGGACGTGTTCTTCGCGTCGGTGATGACGCCGGTGAGCGGTTCGGTGGTCCTGAATTTCACCAGCGATCCGCAGATCCGTTACGACCGCTTCACCGCGCGCTGGTACCTGAGCATCATCGACGTGCCGTGCACGGACGCGAATTGCAACGGTATCGCCGCCAACCGCTGGCTGCTCGCGGTCAGCGACGCGGCGAGCAACGGCACGATCACGGCTTCCACGGTGTGGACCTTCTTCCAGGTCAAGACCGACAACACCGACTTCTGTGACTACCCGTCGCTGGGCATCGACGTCAACGCCTTGTACTTCGGCTGCAACATGTTCAGCCCCACGGCCTTCGCCGGCACCAACGGTTACGTCGTGCAGAAGTCGTCGGTACAGGGCGCCGGTCCGATGGTCGTCACGAAATTCACCCCGCTGGCCACTGTCGGCGGCGCGGGTCCCGCCTCGCCGCGCGGGGTCGACAACTTCGATCCGGGCGCGACCGTCGGCTACTTCGTCGGTGCGGACAACAACCAGTTCAGCCGCATCGCGTTTCGCCGTATCAGCAACCCGGGCAGCGCCACGCCGTCCATTTCCGGCAACATCCGGGTCACCGTGCCGACCACGGGTGCGACCAATCCGGTCGAGCACTTGGGCAATACGGGCGGCAACAACGGCCGCCTGGATTCGCTAGACGACCGCCTGTTCGCGGCGATGATCCGCAATGGCCACCTGTGGACCGCGCACAATCTGCGCGTGGACGCCAGCGGCGTGGCGAACACTGGCGGGGCCGCGCGCAAGGCTTCGCGCTGGTACGACTTCACGATGAGCGACACCGCCAACCCCGCACTGAACCAGTCCGGTACGGTATACGACAACGCCGCCACGCTCGCCGCGGCGGCGCAGTACTGGATTCCCTCGATCGCGGCCACCGGTCAGGGCCACGCGTTGATCGGGTTCAGCAAGGCCGGCACCCCGTTCGGCGCGACGCCGTCGTACACGGGTCGCCTGTCCGGCGACGCGCTCGGCACCATGTCGGGCGTACCGGGCGCGAGCATGACCGACATCGGCGTCACGGCAGCCAGTTACAACCCGACGTGGGATACGGGCGGCACCAGCGGCCGGCGCTGGGGCGACTATTCGTTCACCGTGGTCGATCCACTCGACGACATGACGGTGTGGACGATCCAGGAATACAACGAAGCCACCAACAAGTATGCGGTGCGCGTGGCCAAGCTGCTCGCGCCGCCGCCGGCCACGCCGACGTGCTCGGCGACGCCGGTCGGTTTCCCGTCCGGCACCGGCAACGTGACCATCACCGGCACGTCCACCGGCGGATCGGGCTTTTACGATCCCGGCTCCGACCTGCCATCGCCGGCGCTGCCATTCACGCACATCGGCGCCAGCGTGACCAATGCGACCGTCAACAGCGTGACTTACAACTCGCCGACCCAGCTCACGCTGAACATCACGGCCAGCACGCTGGGCCTGCAGGACGTGACCATCGTCAATCCGGACGGGCAAAGCACGATCGCCAGCGGATGCATCAACGTGACGCTTCCGCTGGCGGCCAAGCTCGCGTTCACCGTGCAGCCGCCAGCTAGTTCGGTATCGGGCTCGGCATTCTCCGCCACGGCAACAGTGCAGGATGCGGGCGGCGGTACGGTGACGACCGACAATTCGAACGTTACCTTGTCGCTTTCCGGCGGGACGCTCGGTGCGAACCTCGGTGGAACGCTGACCGTGCAGGCTATCAACGGCGTGGCGACGTTCAGCGGCTTGTCGGTGGACAAGGCCGGAATCGGTTACACCCTGCGTGCGACCGACGCCAGCCTGACGCCGGCCGACAGCAGCGCCTTCGCGATCGTGGCCGGCACGGCGGCGAACATCGCCTTCACGCAACAGCCCAGCGATGCGGTGGCCGGCTCGGCGAACAGCCCGGCGATAATCGCCACGGTGACGGATGGCGCCGGCAATCCGGTCGCTGGTGAAAGCGTCTCGCTGACCGTGGCTTCGGGCCCGGCGGCGGCATTCACGTCGATCACGAGTCCGCAGACCACCGATGCCAGCGGCAATGCCACGTTCGCCGACGCCGTACTGACGGTGGCGGGCACGTACACGCTGGGCGCGGCGGACGGCGTGTTGAACGCGACCAGCAATGCGTTCGTGGTCGGCCCGGCGGCGCCGCAGCTGGTGTTCACGACGCCGCCCGCGGACGTGGTGCAGGGCAGCGCCCTGAACACGATCGCGGTGACCAAGCAGGATACCTACGGCAACGTTTACAGCGCCGACACCGATGCGATCGAATTCACCGTATCCGCGTGCGGAGATTTCGCGCTGGGCAACGTGAACCTGAGTGCAGGCACGGCGACGTTGAGCAGTCCGCAGCGCTTCTACGGCGTCGTGGCCAATCCGCCGGGCCTGCAGGTCACGGCAAGAGACGCCAAGGCGACGCTGAGCGTGCAGAGCAATCTGTTCGCGGTGACGGCGTCGGGCGATCTCATCTTCGCCGACGGCTTGGAAAGCTGCGGTCCGTAATTCGGCGCTGCGCTACACCCTCGATCCCGCGGCTCACACCGCGGGATTTTTTTTTGCTTCCGTTGCCTGCCGCCGCGTGGCCAGGCCGCGGGATTTGCCGGGTACTGATATGAAAGGGCAGGGAGTCAGTTGCCGGAGTAGCGAGCGAGCCGTATAGTTGCCGCCGGTCTTGTTGGCGGCTTCGTTCCGACACGGCGAGGGCCGGTCGAAGC
>DATJIL010000261.1:0-4531 GCA_035493385.1 Rudaea sp. | reverse complement strand
GCGAACAATTCCTCGTGCGAAAGATTCCGGCTCTCCGTGTCGCGTCGCGCACGGTATTCGAACGTGCCCGCGGCGAGCCCGCGTTCGGATACGACGACCCGGTGCGGAATGCCGATCAGTTCGATGTCGGCGAACATGGCGCCGGGGCGCAGGCCGCGGTCGTCGAGGCAGGTTTCGATGCCTTTCGTGTTGAGTTCGGCGTACAGCGCGTTTGCCGCTTCGTTCACCTTCGCATCGTTCTTCGGATTGATCACGCATACCGCCACGCGCCACGGCGCCATCGGTTCGGGCCAGATGATGCCGGCGTCGTCGTGGTTCTGCTCGATCGCCGCGGCGACGATGCGCGACACGCCGATGCCATAGCAGCCCATCTGCATCGGGCGGTTCTTGCCATCGGCATCGAGCACGGTCGCGTGCATCGCCTCGGAATATTTCGTGCCGAGCGCGAACACGTGGCCGACTTCGATGCCGCGCGCGATCTTCAGCACGCCTTTCCCATCCGGCGACAAATCGCCTTCTACCGCCTTGCGGATGTCGGCGATCGTCTCGGGTTCGGGCAGGTCGCGGCCCCAGTTCACGCCGGCGATGTGGAAGTCGACCTTGTTCGCGCCGACGACGAAATCGGCCATTGCGGCGACGTCGCGATCGGCAATGACCCGCACTTTCTTGCGATCGGCATGCACGGGGCCGAGATAACCAGGCCTGGCGCCGAGCGCGGCGAGGATTTCCTGCTCGTTGGCGAGGCGGTATTCCGCCATGCCGGCGATCTTCTGCAGCTTGACCTCGTTGACGTCGTGGTCGCCGCGCACCAACGCGAGCACGAATCGATTCTCGTCGCCGATCACGCAAACGGATTTCACCGTACGCCGGATGTCGATGCCGAGCAGTGTGGCGACGTCGGCGCAGGTCGATTTGCCGGGCGTCGGCACCTCGCGCATCGCCTCGCTTGCCGCCGCGCGCGGACCGGGCGGAAGGGCTGAGGCGAGTTCGAGGTTGGCCGCGTAGTCGGAAGCGTCGGAAAACACCAGCGCGTCCTCGCCCGAGTCGGCAAGCACCTGGAATTCGTTGCTGCGGCTGCCGCCGATCGCGCCGGTGTCGGCGGCGACCGCGCGGAAGGCGAGTCCGAGGCGCGTGAAGATGCGCCCGTAGGTTGCGTACATGTTGTCGTATTCGCGGACGAGGCCTTCCTCGTCGAGATGGAAGGAGTAGGCATCCTTCATCAGGAACTCGCGCGCGCGCATCACGCCGAAGCGCGGGCGGATTTCGTCGCGGAATTTCGTGTTGATCTGGTAGAGGTTGACCGGCAACTGCTTGTAGCTTTTCAGCTCGCTGCGCGCGAAATCGGTGACCACTTCCTCGGCGGTCGGCGCGTAGCAGTATTCGGCTTCCTTGCGATCCTTGATCTTGAGCAACTGCGGGCCGAATTTCTGCCAGCGCCCGGTCTCGTCCCACAACTCGCGCGGCTGCACGGTCGGCATGACGATCTCGAGCGCGCCGGCGCGATTCATTTCCTCGCGCACGATGGCCTCGACTTTTTTGAGCACCTTGAGGCCCAGCGGCGACCAGGTATACAAGCCCGCCGCGTGCTTGCGCAGCATGCCGGCGCGCAGCATCAGCCGGTGGCTGGCGATCTCCGCGTCGGCGGGGACTTCCTTGACGGTGGCGAGATGGAATCTGGAAAGACGCATGGCGGCGTGTCGTCGCGAAAAAGAATCCGCGATTGTAGCAGCCGCAGCGGCGTTACTTGCTCGGCGCGACACCCGGTGGCAGCACGTTGGCCTTCGGGTCGAAGCGCGCGGTCTTGTAGGGCCGATCCGGCGGCGGCGTGTCGGTCACGTGCAGGCGACCTTGCGCGTCGCGCCATTCGTACAACGGCGGATTGGCCTTGGGCGATTCCAGCAACTTTTGCTGGACGAAAGCCGGCAGGGTGTGCGGCGCGAAATACCACCATGCCGCGAGCGCGGCGAGGAGCAATGCGACAATGGTTGCCAGCAGCGCGCGGCCGCGCACCGCCTGCGGATTACGGTTTGCAGTACAGCTCGATGTTGGCATTGGCAACGGCGATCTGTGCGGCGCGCGCCTTGTCGTCCAGGGGCACGGCCTTCCCGTCCGGTCCGGTAACGCTGACCGGCATCTTGCTGTTGAGGATTTCCAGGTTGTTGCGTGCCGTGGCGCAGGCTTTCGCGTTCGCGTTGCCGGACGCCGCTGCGTTGTCCGCGCCGTTGGTACCCGCCGGCGCGGCACCGCCCGCTTCTCCGCCTGCTGCTTCCACTGCATGTGGACGGTCGTCGCCACTGACCCGCATCAGTTGCACGGTCTTCGCGTCCTTGGGTGGCGGCGCATCGGAGAAATGCACCACGCCGGAGGCGTCGGTCCATTTGTATACCTGCCGGTCGGCCGCATACGCGCCGACGACGAAGCAGGACAGGGCCAGCAACACCAGTTTGCGGTTCATCGAAGCTCTCCGTACCGGCTGGGCCGGCAGTCCCAATGTTGCCCCTGTTGCGGAAAGCACTATGCCACAAGGGCAGGCGCTGGAAAAGCGTGCTCCGGCGCAGCCTTGCGGTAAACTGCGGGCGACGCTTGAACTTGGGGTCCGGATGGACGCTCCCGCCAGCCAGCCAAAACCGCATCGCGGCATTTACCTGCTGCCGAACCTGCTCACCACGGGCGCGATGTTCGCCGGTTTTTACGCGATCATCGCCGCGATCGGCGGCCAGTATGCCGATGCGGTGATCGCCGTGTTCGTCGCCGCCCTGTTCGACGGCCTCGACGGCCGCGTGGCACGCCTGACCAACACGCAAAGCGAATTCGGCGTGCAATACGATTCGCTGTCGGACCTGGTCAGTTTCGGCGTTGCGCCGGCGCTGGTGTTGTATGTGTGGTCGCTGGAATCGCTGCGCGAGCATGGCGCGGCCTGGGGCAAGCTCGGCTGGGCCGCCGCGTTCATATTCGCTGCCTGCGGCGCGCTGCGCCTGGCGCGTTTCAACACCCAGGTCGGTGTCGCCGACAAACGCTTCTTCCAGGGTCTGGCGATTCCGGCCGGTGCGGGCCTGGTCATGTCCTATGTGTGGACGGTGCTCGATCTCGGCCTGACCGGCGCGCAGGTGCAGTTCATCACGCCCGTCATCGCGATCGTCGCCGGACTGCTGATGGTCAGCCGTTTTCGTTACTACAGCTTCAAGTCCTGGCCGCGCTCGGACAAGGTGCCGTTCTTCTGGCTGATCCTGTTCGTATTGATCCTCGTCGCGCTCGCCATGAATCCGCCGCGCGTGCTGTTCGGCATCGCCGTGATCTACGCGCTGTCCGGCCCGGTCTTGACCGTCTGGGGCCGCGCCCGCGCGCGCAGCCGGCACGAGTCGCGCCCATCGGAATCGAAGGCGCCGTGAGTGCCTCCCCGCTCGCCGTGGCGGGTGACGGTGAGCGGCGCGCGCTGCGGTTTCTCGCGGAACTGAGCCAGGCACTGGCGGAATCGCTGGATCTGCGCGCGACGCTGGACATGGCGGTCACGCGCATCGCCGACTTCATGCAGGCCGAGGCCGCGAGCCTGTTCCTGCTCGATCATGCGGGCCTCATCGAATGCCGTATCTGCGTCGGTCCGGTCGACATCACCGGACTCAAGCTCGCCGTCGGCCAGGGCGTGGTCGGGCGCTGCGTCGCCGACAACGCCACGCAGATCGTGCGCGACGCGCGCAACGACGCGCGCGTCAACGTGCGCGTGGATGCGGAAACCGGATTCGCCACGCGCTCGATCCTGTGCGCACCGCTGTCCAATGCACGCGGGCCGATCGGCGCGCTAGAAGTGATCAACCGCCGCGACGGCAGCCTGTTCGAGGCGGACGACGCGGAGATCCTGCGTCTCGTCGCCGCCCCGGCTGTGCTCGCCATCGGCAATGCGCAACTCGCGCATGGGCTGGTCGAGCAGCAGCGCATCAAGCGCGAGCTGGAACTCGCGCGGCGCATGCAGAAATCCATGCTGCCCAAACGCCGCCGCGGCGATTTCCCGATCCGTGGCGTCAACCTGCCGGCGCACGAGATTTCCGGCGACTTCTACGATTTCTTCGACTTGCCCGATGGCCGCCTCGCGTTCGTCGTCGGCGATGTCTCGGGCAAGGGGCTGGACGCGGCCTTCCTGATGGTGCGTGTTGCCAGCATGTTGCGCTGGGTCGGCGCGCACGCGCCGACGCCTGGCGTGTGGTTGGCGCAGGTCAACGCGGAATTGTGCCGCACGCTGCAGGACGGCCGCTTCGTCTGCGCCGCGGTCGGCCAGTACGACCGCGCCAGCGGCAAAGTGCACCTGGCGAGCGCGGGTTTTCCGCCGGCGCTGCTGCACGATGGAAGCAACTTTGAGGAACTTCCCGCCGACGGTCCGCCGCTCGGCATCCTCGCCGAGGCTGATTACGACGAACGCGAATTCGCACTCGGCCAGCGCGCGCTTTACCTTTTTTCCGACGGCGCCACCGACGTGCGTACCGGTGCCACGGAGCGTCTGGGCGAAGCCGGCCTGCGCGGCCTGATCGCGCGCCACGCG
>DATJIL010000260.1:0-2088 GCA_035493385.1 Rudaea sp. | reverse complement strand
GCGTCGAATCGCTCGCGATCCTGGAATTGTCCGAGTACAACCTGTATCGCATCGAGCAGGAGCTGCGCCGCGAGTTTCCGGATCTGCTCGTCGATGCCGTGCTCGGCGATTGCGGCGATGCGGCTGCCTGCGAGCGCGTTTTTGCGCGCGCCCGCCCGCAAGTAGTGCTGCACGCGGCCGCGTTCAAGCATGTGCCGCTGTTGCAGAACCAGGTGCGCGAGGCGTTTCGCAACAACGTGCTCGGCACGCAAACGGTGGCGCAGGCGGCGGATCGCCACGGCGTCGGCTGCTTCGTGCTGATTTCCACCGACAAGGCAGTCAATCCATCCAGCGTCATGGGCGCGTGCAAGCGCGTGGCCGAGATCTTCTGCCAGAATTTCGCCGCGCAATCGGCGACGCGCTTCGTCACCGTGCGTTTCGGCAACGTGCTCGATTCGGCCGGCAGCGTGGTACCGTTGTTCCGCGAGCAGATCCGCAACGGCGGGCCGGTGACGGTCACGCATCCGGAAATGTCGCGCTACTTCATGACCATTCCCGAAGCCTGCCAGCTTATCCTGCAGGCCGGCGTGCTCGGCAAGGGCGGGGAAGTCTTCGCCCTCGACATGGGCGAGCCGGTGAAGATCCGCTACCTCGCCGAGCAGATGATCCGTCTCGCCGGCAAGGTTCCGGAGCGCGACGTCGCCATCGTCTACACCGGGCTTCGTCCCGGCGAAAAACTGTTCGAGGAATTGTTCCACGACCACGAGAATTACCAGGCCACGGGACACGCCAAGATTTTCCTCGCGCAGCCGCGCAGCATGTCGTGGGAATTGCTCAACGCGCAGTTGCGCCAGGCCGCGCAGTCCGTGCGTGATTACGACGAGGACGCCTTGCGCGCCTGCCTGACCAGCCTGTTGCCAGGTTTTTCCTGGCGCGATGAAGCGGATTCCGCCGAAATCGTGCCGATTGCACGTCATGCCGAAGGAGCTTGAATGAACGCAGCGTTGCGCAAGGTCGTGTTTCCCGTGGCCGGACTCGGCACGCGCTTCCTGCCCGCGTCCAAGGTGGTGGCCAAGGAAATGCTGCCGGTGCTGGACAAGCCGCTGATCCAGTACGCGGTCGACGAGGCCGTGAACGCCGGCGCCGACACGCTGGTCTTCGTGACCAACCGCTACAAGCACGCGATCGCCGACTATTTCGACACGGCCTACGAGCTGGAACGCAAACTGGAGAGTTCGGGCAAGCATGAGCTTCTCGCGCTCGTGCGCAATGTGATTCCGAAACATGTGCGCTGCGTGTTCGTGACCCAGTCCGAGGCGCTGGGACTCGGCCACGCCGTGCTGTGCGCAAAACCCGTGATCGGTGACGAACCTTTCGGCGTGATCCTCCCCGATGACTTGATCTGGACGAGTCCAGATCAAGCCGGTGGCGCCGGTGCGCTGCGCCAGATGGCGCAATTCGCGGCGAAGGAAACTGCCGGCGCGATCGCGGTCGAGGAAGTACCGCACGCGGATACGCAAAAATACGGCATCGTCGATGCGGAAAAAGCCGATGGCCGCGCCGCGCGCATTCGCCATGTCGTCGAGAAACCCAAACCCGAAGTGGCGCCGTCGAACCTCGCCATCGTCGGTCGCTACGTGTTGCCGGGCCGTATTTTCGAATTGCTGGAAAAGACCAAACCCGGCGCGGGCGGGGAAATCCAGCTGACCGATGCGATTGCCGCGTTGCTCGGCGAAGGCAAGGTCTACGCGTATCGCTTCGAGGGCACGCGTTTCGATTGCGGTAGCAAGCTCGGCCTGGTCAAGGCAACGCTGCATTTCGCCTTGCAGGATCCGGCACTCGCGGATGCGACGCGCGCTTTCATGCGGGAGTCCGCGTGAAGCGGCTTCGCGTGCGTGCCTTCGCACTCTCGAGCCTGTTCGGCCTGCTGTCGGCCTGCCAGAACGTGCCAAGCCGCGTTGTTGCGGCGGGCGATGCGCTGTCGCGGCTGGATTCCGGCTTGAGCGGAGATTGGGACAATCATGAGCAGGCCACGGGCGCCGCGTCGCATGCGATCGCAGTGCCGCCGGTGCGCGAGTCATTGCGCCTCGCCGATCGCCGGCGCGACGG
>DATJIL010000259.1:0-4844 GCA_035493385.1 Rudaea sp. | reverse complement strand
TTCGATGTCGGCTGCAAGAACGCGTTCGACTTTCCCGGCTTCGTTCCGGCCTACGTGCGCCCGCTGTTTTGCCGCGGCATCGGCCCCTTCCGCTGGGTCGCGCTGAGCGGTGATCCCGAGGACATTCTGAAAACCGACGCGAAAGTGAAGGAACTCATCCCCGACGATCCGCACCTGCACAACTGGATCGATATGGCCGAAAAGCGCATCAGCTTCCAGGGCCTGCCGTCGCGCATCTGCTGGGTCGGGCTCGGACTGCGCGATAAGCTCGGCCTCGCGTTCAACGAGATGGTGCGCAAGGGCGAGTTGAAAGGCCCGATCGCGATCGGACGCGATCACCTGGATTCGGGTTCCGTCGCTTCGCCGAACCGCGAAACGGAAAGCATGCGTGATGGCTCCGACGCCGTGTCGGATTGGCCGCTGTTGAACGCGCTGCTCAACACCGCCAGCGGCGCGACCTGGGTGAGCTTCCACCACGGCGGCGGCGTCGGCATGGGCTACTCGCAGCACGCCGGCGTGGTCATCGTCTGCGACGGCACCAAGGAAGCGGACGCGCGCATCGCGCGCGTGCTATGGAACGATCCCGGCACTGGCGTCATGCGCCACGCCGACGCCGGCTACGACATCGCGATCCAATGCGCGAAGGAAAAGGGACTCAAGTTGCCGATGGTATAAGTCTGCGCTGGCCCGGCCGATTGGAAGTCTTGAGGCCGTGCTTCACGAAGGCTTGACCCTGCGCTATCCTTGACGTTCAGGGGCTGCGTGCCAAGCCCACAGGAAGGTTGACCGGCATGGCTGACGTCTTCGTATCCTACGCACGCGCCGACAAGGCACGGGTCGCGCCGCTCGTGGCCGCGCTCGAGGCGAAAGGCTGGTCGGTGTGGTGGGATCCGGAAATCGTTCCGGGGCAGGAATTCGACGACAAGATCGACGCCGAGATCGATGCGGCCAAGGCGGTGCTGGTGATCTGGACGCCGACGTCCGTCGCCTCGCGCTGGGTGCGCGGCGAGGCGCGCGAAGCCGCCGAGCGCGGAATTCTCGTGCCGGTTCGATTCGAGCAGGCGCGCCTGCCGATGGACGTGCGCGCCATTCACACCACCGATCTGGATGGCTGGAACGAGGACCCGGCCAGCGCGCCTGCGCAGGAATTCCTGCATGCGCTCGCGGCGATGATCGCGCGTGCACAAGCCGCGCTGGCGGTCAAATCCGCAAATGCCGCGACGGCGGCGAGCGCCGCCGGGAATTCTGCACATTTCTCGATCTGCGTCCTGCCGTTCAACAACATGAGCGGAGATTCCGAACAGGAATACTTCAGCGACGGCATGACCGAGGACATCATTACCGACTTGAGCAAGGTTTCGGCGTTGGCGGTTGCCTCGAGCAACAGCGCCTTCATGTACAAGGGCAAGCACGTCGATATCCAGAAGGTTGTGCGCGAGTTGAAGGTAACTCACGTATTGGAGGGCAGCGTGCGCAAAGCCGGCGGGCGCATCCGGATCAACGCACAATTGATCGACGGGGCGACCAACAATCACGTCTGGGCGGAGCGCTACGATCGCGACGCCAGCGATATCTTCGCGATTCAGGACGAAATCTCGCAGGCCATCGTCAAGGCCCTGCGGTTGCGCCTTTTACCTGAGGAAAAGAAAGCCATCGAGCGGCGCGGTACGGACAGCGCAGAGGCACACGACCTCTACTTGATGGCAAGACAGATTTACGTCATCAACAATGAAGCGGACGAACGCTCTGCGCAAGCCATCGTGCGAGCCTGCACGCGTGCAACCGAGATCGATCCAGACTATCCCCAGGCTTGGGCGCTGATGGCGATGGGCTACAGAACGCTCTGTGTGCTCGGAGTACGGTCAGACGATGGCATGACCGCCGCGCAGCGCGCGTTGGCGCTGGATCCGAATTTGGCCGAGGCGCATGCGGTAAAAGCGTCGATTCTTCTGATGAATGGCAACACTGAGGCCGCAGCAGACGAGTTGGCGATTGCACTCAAGCTGAATCCCGAATCCTATGAAGCCAATCGCACCGCGGGCAGGCTGAACTATCAACTGCATCGTTATCAAGACGCGATTCGATTGTATGAAAAGGCGGCAAGCTTGATGGAAGCCGATCTGAACTCGGCGTCGATGTTGATCAGCTCCTACACTGCATTGGGCGACACCGATGGCATGCGTCGTGCCAGTGAACTTGCGCTCAAGCGCTCGGACGCAATTCTGGCACGCGACCAGAACAATCCAGGCGTCATCGCTTACAGTGCCTACGCACTCATGGCCCTGGGCGACTCCGATCGTGCAAAGTCGCGCATGGATCGTGCCTTGCTCATCGATCCGGACAACTTCAACATGGGCTACAACTTCGCGTGTGGCCTGAGCGTATACCTGAAGGACAAGGAAGCAGCACTCAAGATGCTCGAGTCCGTTTTCGCAACGATTTCGGAAGCGTTCTTGCCCTACGCCAAGACGGACCCCGATTTCGAATTCCTGCGCGACGATCCGCGCTACAAGGCAATGGTCGAGGCCGCCGAGGCGCGACTGGCCGCGGTGAAGGGCTGATTGCGGAATCGGTCGCTCTTGGTCTGACGGTTTTCGGCAGGGCACTCGGTAGTCCCAATATCGGCGGGGCGCGACGCTGGCGTCATCGCGCCGCAACGGCTACCTTCGCCGTTCCGGGATCATGGGGCGCGGCACGATGACAACCACCACCGACGCCGGCGGCAAGCTGCCGCGGCAGATCGGCTACATCATCGGCAACGAAGGTTGCGAGCGCTTCGGCTTTTACGGCATGCGCAACATCCTGGTGCCGTTCCTCATCGGCAGCGTGTTGCTGGCTTACCTGCCCGAAACCATGCGCGCGGGCGCAGCGAAGGACGTCTTCCACACCTTCGTCATCGGCGTGTACTTCTTCCCGCTGCTCGGCGGCTGGCTCTCCGACCGTTTCTTCGGCAAATACCACACCACCTTGTGGCTGTCGCTGGTCTACTGCCTGGGCTACATATGCCTCGCGTTTTTCGTCCACGACCGCATCGGTTTCTACTCGGGGATGTTCCTGATCGCGCTCGGTTCGGGCGGCATCAAACCGTTGGTGTCTTCATTTGTCGGCGATCAGTTCGACAGTACCAACAAGCACCTGGCGAAGATCGTCTACGACGCCTTCTACTGGATCATCAATCTCGGCTCGTTCTTCGCCTCACTGCTGATGCCGATCTTCTTGCGCGCGTATGGGCCGGCGATTGCCTTCGGCATTCCGGGTGCGCTGATGTTGGTCGCCACGCTGATCTTCTGGGCGGGCCGGCACAAATACGTCAACGTGCCGCCGGCGCCACCGGATCCGCACTCGTTCCTGCGCGTGGTGCGCACGGCTCTGTTCGCGCCGGGACCCGACCGCCACGGCATCGTGGTGTTCGCGCTCGGTGGGGCGCTCGCGCTGGCGGCGCTGGCGTGGCTGGTGCGCGACGACTTTGTGATTGCGGTGCTGCTCGCGCTCGGCCTGCTGGCCGGATTCGGCGGCGTTGGAGCCGCGTTGCAACTGGATCGCGCGCGTGCGTGGCATCCGGCGCAAGCCGTGGAAGGTGTGCGCGTGGTGTTGCGGATACTCATCGTGTTTGCGCTGGTGACGCCGTTCTGGTCGTTGTTCGACCAGAAGGCCTCGACCTGGGTGATCCAGGGCGGGGCGATGACGATGCCGCACGATGTGTGGTGGTGGCCTGGCTGGCTGGTCAAGGCGCCGGCGCAGATGCAGGCGCTGAATCCCTTGCTGGTGATGTTGCTGATTCCGTTCAACAACCTTGTGCTGTTCCCGGCCTTGCGGAGGATGGGCGTGGCCGTGACATCGTTGCGGCGCATGGGCGCGGGCATCGCGTTCGCGGGGCTGGCCTGGGTCGTCGCCGGGATCCTGCAACTGGCCATCGATGGTGGCGACGCGATTTCGCTGGCATGGCAGATCGCGCCGTATGTGCTGCTCACGTTGGGCGAAGTTCTGGTTTCGGCGACCGGCCTGGAATTCGCCTACAGTCAGGCGCCGGCGTCGATGAAAGGCGCGATCATGAGCTTCTGGGCGCTGTCGGTGTCCTACGGCAACCTGTGGGTGCTGATCACGAATGCGGCCGTGCGCAATGAGGCCGTCACGATGCATATCGCCGCGACCGGACTGAGCGAGAACGCATTCCTGATGTTTTTCTTCGCCGCGTTCGCGCTGGCGATCGCGTTGGTGTTCGCGATTTATGCGCGTCGTTACCCGATGCAGGACAACTACCGCGCCTGAGCTTCGTCCTGCAACGTGCGCATGTCGATCACGAAGCGGTACTTCACGTCGCTCTTGAGCATGCGCTCATAGGCGGTGTTGATGTCGCGCATCGCGATCGTCTCGATGTCGGAGACGATGCCGCGCTCGGCGCAGAAGTCGAGCATTTCCTGGGTTTCCGGGATGCCGCCGATCAGCGATCCGGCAATGGCGCGGCGCTTGAAGATCAGATTGAACACCTGGGTGGAGGGATGCGGCGTCGCCGGCGCGCCGACCAGGCACATCGTGCCGTCGCGCTTTAGCAGGTTGAGAAAGACGTCGAGATTGTGCGGTGCGGCAACAGTATTGACGATCAGGTCGAAGCGGTTGGCCTGCTTGGCCATCTGCTTGGCGTCTTTCGAGATCACCACGTCGTCGGCGCCGAGTCTTTTCGCGTCCGCTTCCTTGCCCGGCGAGGTCGTGAACAACGCCACGCGCGCGCCCATCGCGTGCGCGAGCTTCACACCCATGTGGCCGAGTCCGCCGAGTCCCACGATCCCGACGGTCTTGCCTGGCCCGGCCTTCCAGTGCTTGAGTGGCGAATAGGTGGTGATGCC
>DATJIL010000258.1:0-37656 GCA_035493385.1 Rudaea sp. | reverse complement strand
TTTGGATCGCCTAAAAGAGATCATGAATGTCTTCTAACGCATTTACTTTCCTAGCGTTTTGGAAGTGGCAGTCCACCCAAATTCATGACTCTTCTCTGCCCGGCCACGCCGGTGAGCAAAGAAACCTCTCAGCAAGTCACCCGCTTCTCTGGCCAGCAACCCACTGGAAACGTCCACTTTGTGATTGTGCCGATCCGACAGCAACGTGTCGAAGACGCTGCCGGCGGCTCCGGTTTTCGGATCGGCAGCGGCAAAGACCACGCGCGCGAGACGCGCATGCACGATGGCGCCAGCGCACATGACGCAAGGCTCCAAAGTCGCGTACAGCGTGGCTCCGGGGAAACGGTAATTGCCGAGTTTGCACCCCGCATCGCGCAGCGCGGCAATTTCAGCGTGCGCGGTCGGGTCGTTCCCGCCGATATTGTGGTTCCAGCCCTCGCCCACGACTTCACCATCAAGGACAAGTACCGCGCCGACCGGAACCTCGGCATGTTCATCCGCGGCGTGTTGCGCCAGCTCCAGCGCGCGACGCATGAAGCGTTCGTCATCGGGCGTGAACGCGCTCATTCCCACTCGATGGTGGCAGGAGGTTTTCCGCTGACGTCGTATACGACCCGCGAAATACCACGCAGCTCGTTGATGATGCGGTTCGAGACCTTGCCGAGGAAGTCGTACGGCAGATGCGCCCAGTGCGCGGTCATGAAATCGATGGTCTCGACCGCGCGCAGCGCGATCACCCATTCGTAGGCGCGCGCATCGCCGACCACGCCCACCGATTTCACTGGCAGGAACACGGCGAACGCCTGGCTGACCTTGTCGTATAAATCCGCCCCGCGCAGTTCGCTAATGAAGATGTCGTCGGCGCGCTGCAGCAGCTCGACGTACTCCGGCTTCACCTCGCCCAGCACGCGCACGCCGAGCCCGGGTCCGGGGAACGGATGCCGGTACACCATCTCGCGCGGCAGGCCGAGTTCGACGCCGATGCGGCGTACCTCGTCCTTGAACAATTCGCGCAGCGGTTCGATCAGTTCGAAACGCATGCCTTCGGGCAAACCCCCGACATTGTGGTGCGATTTGATCACGTGCGCCTTGCCGGTCTTGCTGCCGGCCGACTCGATCACGTCCGGATAAATCGTGCCCTGCGCCAGCCAGCGGATGCCATCGAGTTTTGCCGACTCCTCGTCGAATATCTCGATGAAAAGCTTGCCGATGATCTTGCGCTTGGCCTCCGGATCAGCGACGCCGGCCAGCGCCTTGAAATAGCGCGCACCAGCGTTGACGCGGATCACGTTGACGCCCATGTGCTCGTGCATCGTCGCCATGACCTGGTCGCCTTCGCGCCAGCGCAGCAGGCCGGTGTCGACGAACACGCAGGTCAACTGATCGCCGATGGCGCGCTTGAGCAGTGCGGCGACGACGGAGGAATCCACGCCGCCGGAAAGGCCGAGCAGCACGCGATCGCTCCCAACCTGGGCGCGAATTCTTTCGACGGCATTCTCGATAATGTTCGACGGCGTCCACAGCGCCGCGCATCCGCAAACGTCGATGACGAAACGGCGCAGGATCTCGAGTCCCTGCCTGGTATGCGTCACTTCTGGATGGAACTGCACGCCATACCAGCACTTGGCCTCGTTCGCCATCGCGGCAACGGGGATGCGCTGCGTCCTGGCGGTGACGACGAATCCGGGCGGCGCCTTGGCCACGTGGTCGCCATGGCTCATCCAGACGTCAAGCCGCTTCGCGTCCGCGTGGTCACTCAGGCCGTCGAGCAACGCATCTTGTGCTACCACATCGACTTGCGCGTGGCCGAACTCGCGCGCATCGGCGGCTTCCGTCGCGCCGCCGAGCTGCGCGGCGAGCGTTTGCATGCCATAGCAGATACCCAGGATCGGCAAGCCGGAATCGAATGCCGCCTGCGGTGCACGTGGTGCGTTTGCGGCCGTCGTGGACTCGGGGCCGCCCGAAAAGATGATGCCGTTGGGCGCGAATTCCGCGATTTCGGCCGGATCGTGATCCCAGGCCCAGATTTCGCAGTAAACGCCGATTTCACGGATACGCCGCGCAATCAGTTGCGTGTACTGAGCGCCGAAATCGAGGATGAGGATCTTGTCGCGATGGATGTTTTGCATCAATCGAACCGGTAGTTCGGCGCTTCCTTGGTGATCGCCACATCGTGCACGTGCGACTCGCGCATGCCGGCGCTGGTGACACGCACGAAGTATGGCTTCGTGTGCATTTCTTCGACGGTCGCGCAGCCGACATAACCCATTGCCGCGCGCAGGCCTCCGGAGAGCTGGTGCAGGATGTTGCGCAGCGGCCCGCGATACGGCACGCGGCCTTCGATGCCTTCGGGCACGAGCTTGTCGGCGTCGGCCTCATCCTGGAAATAGCGGTCCTTGGAACCCTTCTGCATCGCGCCGAGCGAACCCATGCCGCGATAGCTCTTGTACGAACGGCCCTGGTACAGCTCGACTTCGCCGGGCGCTTCCTCGGTGCCGGCGAACATGCCGCCGATCATCACGCAGTTCGCGCCGGCGGCCAGCGCCTTGGCGATGTCGCCAGAATAGCGGATGCCACCATCTGCGATCAGACAGGCGCCACTGCCCTTGATCGCTTCGGCAACCATGCTCACTGCGGAAATCTGCGGCACGCCAACGCCGGCGACGATGCGCGTGGTGCAGATCGAGCCGGGACCCACGCCGACCTTGACCGCATCAGCGCCCGCGTCGATCAGCGCCTTGGCCGCGTCGCCGGTCACGATATTGCCGCCGATCACCGACATCGTCGGGAAATGCTTGCGCACCCAGCGCACGCGATCGACCACGCCCTGCGAATGGCCATGCGCGGTATCGACCACAAGCACGTCGACACCCGCCTCCACCAGCGCGGCAACGCGCTGCTCGGTATCGCCGCCGACGCCGACCGCCGCGCCGACGCGCAGGCGTTCGTGGCTGTCCTTGGCCGAATGCGGATTGTCGCGCGCCTTCTGGATGTCCTTGACCGTGATCAGGCCGCGCAACTGGAACGCGTCGTTGACCACCAGCACTTTTTCGATGCGGTTCTTGTGCAGCAGGCGCAGTACCTCGTCTTCGCCCGCGCCCTCCTTCACCGTGACGAGTTTTTCCTTGCGCGTCATGATGTGGCGCACCGGATCCTCGGGCTTGGTTTCGAAGCGCAGGTCGCGGCTGGTGACGATGCCGACGAGATTCTCGCCGTCAACGACCGGCACGCCGGAGATGTCGTGCGCACGCACGATCTGCATCACTTCGCCGATCGAGGTTTCCGGGCCGACCGTGATCGGATCGCGGATCACGCCGGCCTCGAACTTCTTGACCAGGCGCACTTCGGCGGCCTGCTGTTCGATGGACATGTTCTTGTGGATGATGCCGATGCCGCCGGACTGCGCCATCGTGATGGCGAGGCGCGCTTCGGTCACCGTGTCCATCGCGGCCGAGACGACCGGCATGTTCAGGCGGATGTGGCGCGTGAGTTGCGTGGCAAGGCTGACGTCGCGCGGCAGTACGTTCGAGTAGGCCGGGACGAGCGAGACGTCGTCGAAGGTAAGAGCTTCGGTAAGTATGCGCATGCCCTATTTTACAGACTCCGCGCCACTCCTGCCACTCGCCCGGGATTCCGGGGCGATTTCAGCGCGCCAGCCACAAGGACAGCTCGGGCACGTAGGTAATGATGAGTACTGCCGCGAGCAGGATCGCGTAGAACGGCAGGCTCGCGCGCACGATGCGCGTGGCCGGCTGGTTGAAGCGCGCGCTGGCGATGAAGATGTTCATGCCCACCGGCGGCAGGAAGATGCCGATCTGCAGGTTGGCGAGGAAGATGATCCCCAGGTGCACCGGGTCGATGCCGTAATGCGTGGCTACCGGCAGGATCAGCGGCACCAGGATGATGATCGCCGGGAACCCTTCCAGCAGCATGCCGAACACGAGCAGGAACGCGTTGAGCAGCAACAGGAAGGCGAACTTGCCGGAAATCCCCGCCTGCAGGGCCGAGAACAATTTTTCCGGCACATCGCCGTCGATCAACCAGTTCGTCAGCGCCAGCGAAAATCCGAGCACGATGAGGATGGCACCGACCAGCAGCATGGCCTCGCGGATCACGCGCGGCAATTCCGTGAATTTGATTTCGCGGCGGATCAGCACCGTCACGATCAGCACGTACAACGCGGTTGCTGCGGCGGCTTCGGATGCGGCCAGCTTGCCGGCGTAGATGCCGATCAGGATCACAAAGGGCAAAGGCAGTTCCCAGGCCGCATCCTTGAGCGCGGCCCAGACTTCGCGCCCGCTGGACGCCGGCGGGCGTGGCAGGTCACGCGCCTTCCACGCGCTGTAGATCGACAGCATCACGACCATGAGCAGACACGGCAGCAACCCCGCCTTGAACAGCGCATCGATGCTCACCGGCGGCGTGGTGTGGAATTGCTGCGCGACCACGCCATACAGGATCAGCGGCATGGATGGCACCAGCAAAAGGCCGAGGCTGCCGGCGGCTGTGAGCAATCCCAGTGAAAAGCGTTCCTCGTAATGCGCCTGGCGCAGCGCCGGATACAGCACCGCGCCGAGCGCGATCAGGGTGACACCGGTCGCGCCGGTGAACGCGGTGAACAAGGTGCAGGCGCACACCGAGACGATGGCGAGTCCGCCCGGCAGCCAGCCGAACAGCGCATTGGTCAGGCGCACCAGACGCCGCGGTGCCTGGCTTTCCGCCAGCAAGTATCCGGCCAGAGTGAACAGCGGAATCGCGATCAGCGCCGGCATGTCGGCGAGGCGGTAGAACTCGATCGCGACCGCGCCGCCTGGCTCGCCGGCGGCGTGGAATCCGAACAGCGCGATCGCCGCGATGATCGCGAACAACGGTGCGCCGAGGGCGGCCAACACCACGAGCGCCCCCACGATCAGCCAGATCATGGCGCCGGCTCGATGGGATGCAGCAACGGCGGCGTATGCGCCGGCGGCAGGAACGCACGCAGGACGAAGCGCAGGGCCATGAGCCCGAATGCCGTCGGCAGGATCGTCTCGGGAATCCATGCCGGCAGCGATGCGAACGCGCTCGACGGCGTGGCGCTGGCGTAATCCACGTTCAACATCACGTAGCTGAACCAGGCCAGCACCGCGCAGATGGCCGCGGCGAATCCGAACGTGAGGATGCGCGCGATCTTTTGCGCGAGCGGGGAAAGAAAGCGTTGCAGAACATCGAGCGCGATGTGCTTTTCGTCGCGTACCGCGGCGAGTGCGCCGAGCATGCCCGTCCACAGCACGAGCTGGCGCATCAGCGGATCGGCCCAGGAAATTCCCGCGTGGAAGAAATCGCGCAGGACGATCTGGCTACCCGCGAGAACGACGAGCAGCAGAACGAGAATGGCAAGCAGCCAGTCCTCGATGCGGCGCAGGATTTCCAGCGCGCGCTGCAAGTTCACTTGTTCCGCGCCGCCGCCAGCGCCTTGTCCAGCGCCGCCGCCATTTCCGGCGTGATTTCGCCTGCCGCCTGCAACTGTTTGCGCGCTTGCGCACCGACCACGTCCCACGATGCGGTTTCGGCGGCATTCGGCGTGAAGATCTCGACGCCCTGCTTGTGCAGCGCGAGTTTGGCCTGCGCGTTGTCGTCGCGGTTGCTTTTTTCCAGGCGTGCGAAAGCGGCGGCGAGATCGTCGTTCAGCGCTTTCTGATCGGCCGGCGACAGCGTGCCGAACACCTTCTTGTCGATCACAAGCATGCCGACGACGTAGGTGATCGGCAGATCGACCATGTGCCGCACCTTCGTGTGCCACTGGAAAGCGATCGCGCCGGCCGGCGTGTTGGCGACGGTGTCGATCAATCCGGTTTGCAGGCTGGTGTAGACGTCGGCCAGCGGCAGCGAAATCGGCGTGACGCCACCGGCCTTGAAGCCGGCTTCGGCGACGCGGTCACCCTGCGGCACCCAGACTTTCGCGGCTTTCAGATCGTCCTTGGTCTTGATGTCGTTCACACTCATCAGGTAGGCGAAGCCGCCGCCGCTGATGCCGGCGACGTCGAACCCGGCCTTGTCGAATTCCTGCTTGAGCAGTGGATCGAGTTGCGCGCGCACCTTGTCGACTTCGTCCAGGTTCTTGAACAGGAACGGCAGGCTGTAGATCTGCGCATCCTTGACGATCTGCGACAATTCGCCGCCGGTGAATGCCCCGCCCTGCAACTGGCCGATGCGGATTTTGCGCAGCACGGTCGGCTCGTCGCCCATCACGCCGCCGGGGTAATACTTGATTTCGACGCGGCCGTCGGTGTCCTTCTTCACCGCCTCGGCGCCGGCACGCATCTCGCGCATCCACGCCGTGCCATCCGGAGCCACCGTGGCAATCTTGATGGTGGTGGCGGCCTGGGCAGAACCCGCGAACAGCAGCGCGGCAAGCAATGTGTATTTGTTCATTTGTATATACCTGAAATCAGAAATAATCCTTGCCGGATTCGAGCAAGGTTTTCGCCTTTTCCTTCGCCAGCGTATTGATCAAGGTCAGACCCGGCGCATGCGGATCGGCGGCAAGCACTTCGTTCAACAACTTGTCGTGCAAATCCTTGTCGAAAACCAGGCGCGCATAGAACTGCGCATACAGCACACGCACCATCTGGTTCTTGCCGCCGGACAATTCCAGCGCCTTCTCGAAATAGGCCTTGCCCTGCTCGGGCTTGCCGCCGAGCGACGCGGGCCGGATGGAATTGATCACGCCCAGGTAGAGGTACGCACCGCCGTTGTCGTAATGCGGATCCAGCGACGTGCAGCGCTCCAGCGTGGATTGCAGCTTGGGCAGGTCGGCGATCGCGTTCCAGTCGCCGCTGTTGACCTGGATCTTGCCGGCCCAGGCGGCGGCGAATCCGTACACGACCGACACGTCACTGCGCCCGGTCCGGGCCAGTTCGGCGACATAAGCGTCGTAAGGTTTGTCCAGCGCCTCGCACAGATCCTTCTCGCGCAGGCACAGCGCGCGGTGCGCGTAATCGTAGGCGCGTCCGGCCATGCGCTGCGCGCGTGCCGGATCGCTGACGAATCCGCCGGCATACGCGCCATAAAGTTTCGCGCCTGCAAGCAAGGCTCCGGCGTTTTCGGGATCGCCCTGGATCATGCCGTCGATCAGCAGCAGGTAGGCCGGCACGCCGTCGCGCACGGTGCCGGGATCGTCCTCGTTGAGGATCGCCGTGGTCAGGTTGTCGGCAAACTGGTCGGTCGCCTTGCGCATCACACCGCCGCAGGCGGCGAGCAGTACGCCGGCCAGCAACACGGCAAAACGCAGGCGACGCATTGGCAGGAGATTCGAAATCATGGGGCGCGAAGGATAGCCCAAGTCGCCCGTAATTCGCAGTGAAAACGCCGCGCGATTGCGTTGCGATTCAGAAAAGCTCGGCGGCTTCCAGCGTGTTTTCCATCAATGTCGCGACCGTCATCGGCCCCACGCCGCCGGGTACCGGCGTGATCCACGACGCGCGTTCGGCGGCGGGCACAAATTCGACGTCGCCGGCGAGTGACCCGTCCGCCAGGCGGTTGATGCCGACATCGATCACCACCGCCCCGGGTTTGATCCAGGCACCCTTGACCAGGCCGGGTTTGCCTGCCGCGACAATCACGATGTCGCCCTCGCCCACTTCGTGCGCCAGGTCGCGGGTGAACTTGTGGCAGCAGATGGTGGTGCAGCCGGCCAGCATCAGCTCGAACGCCAGCGGTCGGCCGACGTGGTTGGATACGCCGACAACGACGGCGGATTGGCCGCGTACCGGGCGGTCAGTATGCGCGAGCAGGGTCATCACGCCCTTGGACGTGCACGGCCTCAATCCGCGCTGGCGCAGGGCGAGCCGACCGATGTTCTCCGGATGGAAGCCATCGACGTCCTTGCGCGGGTCGATGCGATTAATCAGCGCGTTTGCATCGATGTGCGCCGGCAGCGGCAACTGCACCAGGATGCCGTGGATCTGCGCATCGGCGTTGAGCTTGTCGATCAGCGCGGCGAGTTCGGCCTGTGTCGTCGATGCCGGCAGGTCGTAATCGCGCGAGCGGAAACCGACGTGCTTGCAGGCACGGCGCTTGTTGCGCACGTATACGGCGGATGCAGCATCATCTCCGACCAACAGAACGGCCAGCCCCGGCGCCGCCCTGCCCTGCGCCACGCGCTGGGCCACGCGCGCGTGCAGGTTGTCGAGCAATTCGTCGGCAATGCGTTTGCCGTCGAGAATCCGGGCGGCCATCGGAAAATCCTGCGCAGGAGGGGCGCGCCATTCTACCGTCACGCGCACATCCCTCAAGCGCCGGCAGCGTTAGAATATGTACGTCGGCACCACCAAGGAGCTGATCATGAGCGCGAATGACACTGTTGAAATCGAGGCCGCGGCATTCCGCCGCCTGCTGCAACACCTCAACGTCGAGCGCAACGACGTGCAAAACATCGACCTGATGATCCTGGCCGGGTTCTGCCGCAATTGCCTCGCCGACTGGTATCGCGAGGCCGCTGCCGAGCGTGGCGTCGAGTTGGGCAAGGACGCCGCGCGTGAGCGCATCTACGGCGAACCCTACGCAGACTGGAAAGCCAAGCACGGCAAGGAAGCGACGCAGGAACAACTTTTTGCGTTGGCGCTGGCCGAAACCAAGCACCCCAAAAAATAGCAGGATCAGTGCGCCGAGCACACCTGTTCGATGTCCGCGTAGCCGCTGAATTTCGCGTTTGCGCCGCAGCCGGGACATTGCGGATCGCGCGGCAGGCGCAATTCGCGGAACGTGCCGGCGAGCGCATCGAAGCACAGCAGACGTCCGACCAGCGGCTGGCCGATGCCGAGCAGGAGTTTGATTGCCTCATTCGTTTGCAGCAGCCCGATGATGCCGGGCAGCACGCCCAGCACGCCGGCCTCGGCGCAGTTCGGCGCGTCCGCCGCCGCGGGCGGCTCCGGAAACAGGCAGCGGTAGCAGGGCGAATCGTCGCGGCGCGCGTCGAACACGCTGACCTGCCCGGTGAAACGATGCACGGCACCGTAGACGAGCGGAATGCGCAGGCGCCGGCAGGCGGCATCAAGCAAATAACGGGTCGGGAAATTGTCGGCGCCGTCGATCACCACGTCGTGATCGCGGATCAAGTCTTCGACGTTCTCCGCGCGCAAGCGCTGCGCAACGGTGTCGATGCGCACGCCCGGATTGAGCGCATTCAATGCGACGCGTGCGGATTGCGTTTTGGGCTGGCCCACGCGCGCATCGGTGTGCAGCACCTGACGCTGCAAATTGGATTTTTCAACGAGGTCGTTGTCGATCAACGTCAGCGCGCCGACACCGGCCGCGGCCAGATACAACCCTGCAGGCGATCCGAGGCCGCCAGCGCCGATCAGGACGACACGCGATTCCAGCAGGCGCTGCTGGCCAGCGGCTCCGACCTCGGGCAGCAGCAGATGGCGCGAATAACGCTCCGCCGCGTCGGCATCGAAGGCGCCGCGATCCACCGGCAGACCCTCCGCGGCCCAGCGCACGAAGCCGCCTTCGACCGAAGCCAGCCGGGTGTAACCCAAGCCATGCAATGCCATTGCCGCATGCAGCGAACGCTGGCCGTGCGCGCAACTGAGCAGCAGCGGTGTGTGGAATTGGGGCGCGATGCCGGCGATGCGGTCGAGGATTTCACCGAGCGGCACGCCGATCGCACCCGCGGGTTTGCCCGCGGCGCGCTCGTCGTCCTCGCGCACGTCGATCAGGACGGCACCGCCACGCTGGCGCTGCAGCGCTTCCATGGGCGCAATGCGTTCGATGCCGTTGTTCGCCATGCCCGAATTATACGCGCTCACCTGGGCCAGCCCGGCAGCGGCATTGCGTCCACGATGTCGCCAACCGCAAAAACGTGCTCGCCTTCCGGCAACAGGATCAGCGCGTCGGCGTCGGCCACGCCGCGCAGCATGCCGGAACCCTGTTTCGCGTGCGGTGTTGCCCACAACACGGCATTCTCGTCGCATTGCAGGCGCGCACGCTGGAACTCGGCGCGCGCATGGCGCTTGTCGATGCCGGTACGCAACCTTGCTCGCAACTGATAGCCGGTCGGCGCAACACCGGCCATCGCGTCCAAGGCCGGCTTGAGCAGGGTCAAGCAGGTAGCGAAACCGGATACCGGATTACCCGGCAGTGCGAACAACAATGCCTGGTCGATCTGCCCGAACAGGAACGGCATGCCGGGTTTGATGCGCACCTTCCAGAAGTGCACCTTGCCGATTTCACCGAGGAGTCGCGGCAGGAAATCCGCCTCGCCCGCCGACACGCCACCACTGCTGACGATGAGGTCGGCATCGGCCGCGGCACGTTGCAGCGCATCGCGCAGTGCGACTGGATCATCGCGCACGCGCTCGTGGCGGACGAGTTGTGCACCCATCGATTCGAGCAGGCTGCCGAGGCTGTAGCGATTGCTGTCGTGAATCTGTCCGAACCCAAGCGCTTCGCCGGGCGCGACCAACTCGTCGCCGGTGGTCAGCAGCACGGCTTTTGGGCGCCGCGCAACGGGAACCTGGTTCATGCCGAAAGACGCCAGCACGCCGAGCTGTGCCGGACCGAGTCTGCATCCACGTTTGAGTGCGATATCGCCTGAGCGGTAATCCTCGCCGGCCGGACGCACGTTCGCCGCCGGCAAGGTGCCAGCCATGACCACGACATGATCGCCGTCGAGACGCGTGTTCTCCTTCATCACCACGGTGTCGGCGTCTTCCGGCAACGGCGCGCCGGTCGTGATGCGCACGCAGGCATCCGCCTCGATTCCCGGGGCCGCGCGGCCGCCGGCAAAAACCTCGCCGATCAGGCGAAAGCGTTTTTCGCCCGTGCGTGGCAAATCTGCAGCGCGCAGCGCGAAACCATCCATCGCGGAATTCGCAAAGCCTGGCACGTCGCGCGGCGCAACCGCATCGCTTGCCAGAATCCGGCCGACCGCGACCAACAGTGGGACCGCTTCCGCGGGCAACTTGCGTGTCTTTGAAATCGCCACGACAAGCGCTCGCGCCTGCTCGACGCTCAGTCCAGTCGGAAAAATATCGTCTTCTTCAGCCATGCCCGCCCTGCTCCCACTGCCGGAATTCTTCCGGTGTGTTGAGATTGCCGAATTCCTGCGGCCGTGTCGAAAAATCGGCGAGAGTCCGATGCAGGTTCTGCTGCCAGCGGATCACCGGCATGTCGTTTTTCAACGCCTGCTCGGCATTGGCCGCCAGGGTGCGGCGGTACAGGGCGAATAACGGCTGCACGCGCGTACCGTCGAATACCGCGGCGACGTCGCGATGTTCCGCCAAGGCCGCGTCGTGCAAGCGCACGGCGAGATCGCGCGGCGGCTGCGGGCAGTCCACCGGAACGGTCAACAGCCACTCGCTCTTGCACACACGCAATACGGCGGCAATGCCGGCGAGTGGGCCGCGAAAACCATCCTCGCCATCGGCGATCACCGGCGCGAATTCGGCGTAACGATCGGCGTTGCGGTTGGCGCAAATCACGATGGAACCGGCCTGACCGCGCAGCGCGGCGGTCACGTGCGCGATCAGTGGGCGCCCGGCCAGCGGCAACAGGCCCTTGTCCTCGCCACCGACCCGGCGCCCTTCCCCGCCGGCGAGAATGGCCGCAGTGATGGCCGCTGGGTCGAACGCGGACACGACTTAGCGTTTTTTCGCTTTGCGGATCATGCGCTGGCGTTTGCGTTTCTGGCCGTCGGTCAGCTCGTTCTTGCGCCCGGCGAAAGGATTTTCGCTTTCGCGAAACTCGATGCGGATCGGCGTGCCCTCGAGGCGGAAACGTTTGCGGAAGAAATTCTCGAGGTAGCGCCGGTAGCCTTCGGCGACATGCCGCGTGCGGCTGCCGTGGATGATGATGCCCGGCGGATTGGTGCCGCCCGGGTGGGCAAAGCGCAGTTTCGGCGCATGCCCGCGCACCATCGGCGGTTGGTAGCTGGAGTAGGCTTTTTCCAGCGCGCGCGTGAGCTCGGCCGTTCCGAATTCGCGCGTCGCCGAAGCATGTGCGCGGTCGATGGCCTTCATCAGTTCGGCGATGCCGCTGCCGTGCAGGGCGGAAATCGTCACCACGCGCGCGTAGCCGACGAAATCGAGCTTGCGCCCGAGCGAGACACGGCATTGCTCGCGTTCGTAGGTGGAAAGTCCATCCCATTTGTTGACCGCGATCACCAGCGCGCGGCCTTCTTCGAGCACATGCCCAATCAAGGTTGCATCCTGTTCGGAAACGCCTTCGTGCGCGTCCAGTAAAACCACGGCGACGTTCGCCGCGGCGATGGATTGCAGGGTCTTGATGACGCTGAATTTCTCCACCGCTTCCTCGACGCGCGCGCGGCGGCGCACGCCGGCGGTGTCGATCAGGGTGTAGCGCTTGCCGTCGCGCTCGAGCGCAACCTGGATGGAATCGCGCGTGGTGCCGGCGACATCGGACACGACCACGCGCTCCTCGCCGAGCAGGCGATTGACGAGGGTGGACTTGCCCACGTTCGGTCGGCCGACGATGGCCACGCGTACGCCGTCATTGGCGCTCTCCGCGGCCAGCGCATCGGGATCGGCCTGCGGCAAGCCCGCCAGCACGGCATCGACCAGCGCCGGCACGCCGCGCCCGTGCGCGGTGGACAGCGCCAGCGGCGCCGAAAATCCCATCGTCGAAAATTCTGCAAGCGCGGCATTCTCGTCGAGGCCGTCGGTCTTGTTGACGGCGAGCAGCACCGGCTTGCCGCTGCGGCGCAGGGTATCGAGGATGTTGCGGTCTGCGGGCAGCAGGCCATCGCGCGCATCGACCACGAACACGATGCGATCGGCCTCGGCTACGGCGAGCTGTGCCTGGCGCGCGGTCAGTGCGCCAATGCCTTCTTTATCGCCAGTCAGTCCGCCGGTATCGACGACCACGAACTCGCGCACGCCCAATCGGCACACGCCATATTGACGGTCGCGCGTCAGCCCGGGCAGGTCGTGCACGAGCGCGTCGCGCGTGCGCGTGAGCACGTTGAAGAGCGTGGATTTGCCGACGTTGGGGCGGCCGACGAGCGCGACTACTGGCAACATGTTTTATGGATTCCGTTCATGGTTCAACAAGCTCGCCACGAACGGAATCGATCCGCTGTCCATTCGTCCCGAGCTTGTCGAAGGACGAACGGGTAGATGAACTATTTCGCGACGCGATACGCACCAACGACGCCATCGACGTCTTCGACATAGACGGTATCGCCGACGACCAGCGGCGCGGCCTGGATGGCATGCTTGGACAGGCGCATGCGCGCGACGAACTTGCCGTCGCTCGCGGACAGCCAGTGCACCCAGCCTTCCATGTCGCCCATGACCACGGCATCGCCGATCGCGCTGGATGCGCCGAGCCAGCGGTATTTGAGCCCGTCCTGCTTCCAATTCGAGGCGCCGGTGCGCAAGTCCAGCGCCCACACTTCGGAGTCCGCATCGTTGACGTAAATCTGCGTGGCGGCAAGCGCAACACCGGTGTAGCTGGACAACGGATGCGTCCACAGCGGCCGGCCGGATTCGGCAATCAACGCCGCGGTCATGCCCTGGTAACTGGCAGCGTAAACCACGCCATCCGCCACGGCGATGCCGCCATCGATGTCCTGCAGGCGGGCGATGTCGGTACGTCCCTCGCCCGTGGCAAGCGTCTGCTCCCACATGACATTGCCGTCAGCCAGGCGCAACGCGACAAGCTTGCCGGTGTCTTCGCCGGCATAGACCACGCCATTGGCGATGACCGGCGCGGCATTGCCGCGCAGACTCAGCACCGGCACCGTGGAACGATCGTAGACCCAGCGACGCGATCCGTCGGAGGCGTTCAGTCCGAACAGCCGGCCGTCGTCGGTGCGTATCACGACGATGCCGTCGGCGATCGACGGTGCCGCAATGACCTCGGAGGAAACCTGCGCCAGCCAGCGCTCGGCACCGCTGCCGGCGTCCAGTGCACGCACTTCGCCTTCCAGTCCACCGACCACGAGCAGGCCGCCATCCACCGCCGGGCCGCCAGCCCAGCGCACCGAATGCTGCCCAAGATGCAGGATGAAGCCGTGGCGTTGGCCGAAACGCTTGCTCCAGAGCGTGCGCCCGGATGCGGCATCCAGCGCGGCGACGTCGCCGTTGACTCCCGCCACGTACAACTTGCCGTCCGCATACGCGGGCGCGACATGCGCCCCGCTTGCGCCGGCGCCGCCGGTGGGATGCGTATCCCACAGCTTTTGTACATTCAGCGTGGGCGTGAACTGCACCAGCGGCGTGGGCGGCTGGATGTTTTCCTTCTTGGTGTCGTTGAACCAGCCCTTGATGGTGGCGCAACCGCTCGTCGCCACGGCGAGCGCCAGCAGGATCGCGATGCGCTTCATGAGCCTTTCTTCTCCACGCCGGCGAGGTTGTCGAGCTTCATCTGCACGAACGCGCGATTGGCCGCGTTCGCGTCGAGGTGGGCCAGTGCGTCCGTGTACGCGCTGCGCGCATCCGCGCTGCGTCCCAGCGCGGACAGCGCATCGCCGCGCAGTTCGTCGCGCAGGGCGGCATAGCCCTCTTCAGGCAGGCTGTCGAGCAGGGCCAGGGCATCCTGCGTCTTTTTCTGCGCAATTTCGGAACGCGCCAGGTTCAGGCCAGCCAGTGTTTTCAGTGCACCAATGCCGGCATGGTCGTAGGCATCGCGCAGGGCCTTGTTCGCGGCCGCGTCATCGCCGCGCGCCGCATCATCGCTGGCCAGCAGCATCGCGGCGAGGACGGCATACGGCGTATCCGCATAGTCGCTCTGCAGTTTGGCCGCGATGGCCTTCGCGCCGGCAACGTCCTTTTTCGTCAGATCGTCCCGGAATACCTGGTATTGCGTGGCGGCGTCGAGGCGGTGCGCATTGCGGTGGCTGCGCCATTGCTGCCAGCCGAAGATCAGCACCAGACCGAGGCCGACCCCGATCAGGATGGACAGCGCGTTTTCGCGCAGCCACTTCTGCACCAACTCGCCTTGTTCGTGTTCGTCCAATACGTCGAAAGCCATTGCGATATCCAGGAAATGGGATTGAATTCGTCGATCGCGCGCGGCACCGCCACGCGCGAGGGTGCGTAGGTTAGCAGGAACACAAGCAACGCGGGTTCAATACACGTTAGCAAGTCGCATGAGCGCAGGCGACGGTTACCCGCGCGTTCATGCAGTCGTTCAACCGCCGTGCAGCGCGCTCGCCGTGCCGTCCACGAGCTTCAGGTGGGCGACATTCGCACGGCGGAAAGTCGCCAGATCCAGCGCCTTGCCGTCGATGGTCAGCGACGCGCCCTCAGCGTTGCCGATACGAATATCCAGCACCTGATCACTGGCGTAGTCGCGTTCGCTGCCGGCCGGCAGCAGTCCATATTCGATCTTCGTGCCCGCAGCGTCGACGATTTCGACCCAGCTCGCCTGGGTCAAACTCAGGTGCATGCGGTTGCCCGGCTTCGATACCGGCGCGGAGACGGCCGCAGGCTTTTTCTCCGCCGCGGCTGCCGGGAATGGCGTCATCGATGCGACGAGCGGGGTTTCATCCGGTTTGGCCGGCGCTGGCGCGGCTGGCAGTTGCACGGAAGGTTGGGAAACGGGGGCGTCCGCGACCGGCGCAGCGATGGCATGACCGGCAACCGCGGCCGCCATGGCCGGCGGCGGCGTGTCCAATGGCGTGATGCGGGCCAGGTTCTGGTCGAAACCCGCGCGCAGGGCCAGCAGCACGGCAGGAACGACGATCACGCCGGTAAGGATGAGGTACAGGGCCGAACCGGAATAGCGCTCGAACAGATAACGCGGATGCGAGATCGTCCCATTCGTGGTCAACGGCGGTGGTTCGGCATGATCCTGCACGACGCGGTCGGCCAGCACCTGCGGCAGATCGAGCAATTGCAGGTACTTGCTCAGGTAGCCGCGCAGGAACACACCATGCCCGATGCGCTCGAATTGTTCGGCTTCCAGTGCCTTCACGACCGTGATTGGCAGCTTGAGCGCATGCGAAACCGCGTCGCAACTCAAGCCCCTCGCCTCGCGCGCGGCGCGCAGGCGCTGCCCCAGCGATGCGTCGAGCGCGACGGTTGGCGCGGACGGGCATGCCGGCAGTAATGGAGCCGGTTCTGCGGAAACCGGCGACGAATCGGACTCAATGCAAACCGGCAGCATGATTTCCTCCGCGACCAACTCCACGGGCGTCGGATCGGACGCCTTGGCGTCGGTATCGACGAGCGGCAACAGCGATTGCTGCTCCGTTGCCTCTACATGCGAAATCGCATGCGGATGGAAACGGAACTTGTTCTTGTGTTTGCGCTTGCTCATGGGGCTATGGCGATTTGGGCGCGACGGCGTCGAGCGAATGGGTTTGATCCGAATCCGGGAAATCCTTGCGCAGGCGGTCGGCGTAACCACGTGCCGCATCCGCGTGTCCGAGTTTAATTTCAATGTTGCGCGCCAGCAGCAGCGCGGCCGGATCGGGGTGCCCGAGCGCCTCGAAACGCTGGACGAAGGCACGGGCACGGAAGAAATCGTCCTTTCCATACAGCGCCTTCGCCATGTAATACAAGGCCAGCGCGTTCTTTGGGTCGACTTCCAGTGCGCGGCGGAAATCGGTTATGGCCTCGTCGATGCGCGCGCCGCCACCGTGATCGACCAGGCACACGCCCGCATTCGCGTAGAGCACCGCGGGCGTCTTGTAGAACGGGTCGCGCATCGCCTGCGTGTAATATTTTTGCGCCTCGTCGTACTGGCCCTCGGCGCACAAAAACTGGCCGTAGTTGTTGTTGGTGTCGCCGGATTTCGGCGCCAGCTCGACCGCACGCTTGTAGTGCTTGCCAGCTTCCTCGGCATTACCGATGCGTTCGTACAAGACCGCGATGACGGTGTGTGCGTCGACGTAGCTGTCGTCGTACTGCAGCGCCTTCTGCAGGTTGTCCAGCGCCAGTTCCAGCTTGCCTTGCTGCATGTAACGCTGGCCGAGTTCGACCCGGACATGCGCCGCATCCTGGCGTTTTTCGGACTTGCTGTCGCCGACATGCGTGCCACCCGTGGATTGGCAGGCAGCCAGGGCGACGCAAAACGCTCCCAGCAAAATGCCGCGAAATGCCTCATGCCGCATCACGTGCTCCTTCTTCGATGCGACGGCGGAATTCCGCCTGTCGCCGGGTACGGTCGAGCACTTGCCCCTTCAACTGGCCGCAGGCGGCGTCGATGTCGTCGCCGCGCGTGCGCCGCACCATGGTCAGCACGCCGGCGTCGAGCAAGGTCTTCTGGAAACCACGGATCGTGTCTTCGTCGGAACGCTCGTACTGCGTGCCGGCAAAGGTGTTGAACGGAATCAGGTTCACCTTGCTCGGTACCTGGCGCATCAGCTTGACGAGCTGGCGCGCGTACTCGGGCTTGTCGTTCACGCCCTTGAGCATGGTGTACTCGAACGTGATCGTGGTGCGCGCGCGGCGCGCGGCGAAGCGCTGGCAGGCGCCGAGCAGTTCGGCGATCGGATATTTCTTGTTGAGCGGCACGAGCTGCGTGCGCAGTTCGTCGTTCGGGGCGTGCAACGACACGGCCAGCGAAACGTCCGCAACCTCGCCGAGCTTGTCGATCATCGGCACCAGGCCGGCGGTGGACAAGGTCACGCGCTTGTTGGCGAGGCCGAAGCCGAGGTCGTCGCGCATCACGCTCATCGCGCGCACGACGTTGTCGAAATTCAGCAGCGGCTCGCCCATGCCCATCATCACCACATTGGTGAGCTTGCGCTGCTGGTGCGGCACGTTGCCCAAGTGCTTCGCCGCGACGAACACCTGGCCGATGATTTCCGCGGCGGACAGGTTGCGGTTGAAACCCTGCGTGCCGGTCGAGCAAAACGTGCAATTCAGGCCGCACCCGATCTGCGAGGACACGCACAGCGTGCCGCGGCTGGATTCAGGGATGAACACGGTTTCGACCGCGTTGCCGCCATCCATGCCGAGCAGCCACTTGTAGGTGGCGTCCGCGGCCTGCTTCTCGAACAGGGTTTTCGGCGGAACGATCTCGGCGACCGCTTCGAGTTTCTCGCGCAGCGTCTTGCCGACGTCGGTCATCTGCGCGAACTCGGTGGCGTGACGGTGGTAGATCCACTTCATCACCTGCTCGGCGCGATACGGCTTCTCGCCGAGCTGCACGAACAGGTCGCGCAACCCTTGCCGATCGTAGTCGAGCAGATTGAACCTGGAGTTACCTTGTTCCACGACCGCCCTGTTTCGAGTAGCGCGGCCGGCGACGGCCGCTCGTTGAGTCCCGCGTTCTCAAGAACGACCGCACACTTCCGTCCCGGAGAAAAAATACGCAATTTCCACTTTTGCAGTTTCCGGCGCATCGGATCCGTGCACCGCGTTCGCGTCGATCGATTGGGCGAAGTCGGCGCGGATCGTTCCCGGTGCCGCCTTCTTCGGATCGGTCGCCCCCATCAGGTCGCGGTTCTTGAGAATTGCGTTCTCGCCTTCGAGCGCCTGGATCATCACCGGACCGGAGATCATGAAATCGACCAGCGGTTTGAAGAACGGACGTTCGCGATGCACGGCGTAAAAACCTTCGGCTTCTGCGCGAGAGAGCTGCTTCATTTTCGCGGCGACGACTTTCAATCCGGCTTTTTCGAAACGCGCATAAATTTCGCCGATGACGTTTTTCGCAACGGCATCGGGCTTGATGATCGACAGGGTGCGCTCCAGCGCCATGTGTTTTTCTCCGCATGCGAGGCTGTACAGAACGGGAATCTTAACATCTATTACGCGGGATTCCGAGGGCTTACGTCACAAAACCTCCATGGATTCTACGCGCCGTATCAACCTCGTGCGCGACCTTCGGCGCAATCCCTTTCGGTGCGCATGGTAGGCTTTCGATTCACCGGCGAGCCTGACCAGTCCATTTGACCATCGTTTGGCCGTCCGACTAGAATTCAAACGATCGTTCCATACAGTGCGGCCGGGATTTGCCAATCCGGCGCGGGGACCAAGGAATCCGGTTTGAACGCCCCCCATTTTTCCACCAAGCAGCGCATCCTGGATTCGGCCGAGTCCCTGTTCGCGCGCCACGGTTTCGCCGGCGCCTCGCTGCGCCAGGTCACCGCCTCGGCCCAGGTCAACCTGGCAGCGGTCAACTACCATTTCGGTTCCAAGGAAAACCTCATCAACGAGGTGTTCCGGCGCCGCCTGGACAGCCTCAACGAGGAGCGGTTGGCGGCGCTCGCGGCCGTGCTGAAGCGGCCACATTTCGGACTTGAAGACATCCTTGACGCCTTCGTGCGCCCGGCCTTGGCGCTGTCGATGGCCCATGACGGCGGTGCCGGCTTCGTGCGCGTGTTGGCGCGAGCGTTCGCCGAGCACAATGAGCGCCTGCGCAAGTTCCTGCACGACAATTACAGCCACGTCCTGAAGCAATTCGTCGCCGCCTTCGCCCAAGTGCTGCCGCACCTGGACAAGCAGGAGCTTTACTGGCGCCTGGATATCGTCAGCGGCGCGCTCACCTATGCCATGGCCGATTTCGGCGTGATCAAGCGCCGCCCCGGCATGTCCGAGCTGCAGCATCGGGACCTGGCCGCCGAACACCTGATCAAATTCGCCGCCGCCGGCTTGAAAGCCGGTTGAAGTACCCATTCCAAGTCATTGTTTTCGAATCACGAGGTTTTCATGAGTAATTCTCCGTTGCTGATCCGCAAAGCCGCCGTACTCGGCGCCGGCGTGATGGGTGCGCAGATCGCCGCGCACCTGACCAATGCCAATGTCGAAACCGTCTTGTTCGACTTGACCGCGAAGGATGGCGATCCCAATTCGATCGTGCTCAAGGCCATCGACAACCTGAAAAAGTTATCGCCCGCCCCGCTCGCGGACAAATCCCGGGCCGGCGCCATCGTGCCCGCGAATTACGATGCGAATCTGGACTGGCTCGAAGGCTGCGACCTCGTCGTCGAGGCGATCGCCGAGCGCCTGGACTGGAAGCGCGACCTGTACGCGAAAATCGCCCCATTCGTGAGTCAAAGTGCCATCCTCGCGAGCAATACATCTGGCTTGAGTATCAATGCGTTGTCGGATGTTCTTGACGAACGACTTCATCATCGGTTCTGTGGCGTGCACTTCTTCAATCCGCCGCGTTACATGCACCTGGTTGAAGTCATCCCCTGCGCCAAAACCGACCCTGCTGTTCTGACCGAGCTCGAGGCCTTTCTCACCACGACGCTGGGCAAAGGTGTGATCTATGCCCGCGACACGCCGAACTTCATCGGCAACCGCATCGGTGTGTTCTCGATGCTTGCCACGATGCACCACACCGAGCAGTTCAAGCTCGGCTACGACGTGGTCGACGCCCTGACCGGCCCGGCGATCGGGCATCCCAAGAGCGCGACCTATCGCACGTCCGACGTCGTCGGCCTGGACACCATGGGCCACGTCATCAAGACCATGGACGACAACCTGCCCAAAGATCCCTGGCACGACCATTACAAGGTGCCAGCCGTGGTGCAGGCGCTGGTGGCCAAGGGTGCCCTGGGCCAGAAAACCGGCGCCGGATTTTTCCGCAAGGTCGGCAAGGACATCCTTGTCCTCGATCCGGCTAAAGCAGACTACGTGCCGCAGACCGGCAAGGTCAGCGACGAGGTCGCCGCGATCCTGAAACTGAAAACACCGGCCGAGCAGTTCGCCAAACTGCGTGCGAGCAACGACCCGCAGGCGCAATTCCTGTGGGCCATTCACCGCGACCTGTTCCACTACGCCGCGTACTGGCTCGGCGACATCGCCGCCAGCGCGCGCGACATCGACTTCGCGATGCGCTGGGGCTACGGCTGGAAGCTCGGCCCGTTCGAGACCTGGCAGGCGGCCGGCTGGGCTGACGTGGCCAAGTGGATTTCCGAGGACATCGCCGCAGGCAAGGCCATGAGCAGCGCTCCCCTGCCCGCTTGGGCAACCGATCCAAAGCGGACCGGCGTGCACGATGCAGCCGGTTCGTGGTCCGCGGCAACGGGCAAGCAGGTGCCGGTATCGAAGGCGCCAGTCTACAAACGCCAGTTGTTCCCGCAGACCGTACTCGGAACCAAATCCGATACCGGCAAGACGGTTTTCGAAACCGACGACGTGCGCCTGTGGAACCTCGGCAGCGACGACATCGCCATCCTGTCGTTCAAGAGCAAGATGCACACCATCGGCGCGGGCGTGCTCGACGGCGTGCAGCGTGCCGTGGACGAGGCTGAACGCGGCTTCAAGGCGATGGTCGTCTGGCAGGACTCCGAACCGTTCAGCGTCGGCGCCAACCTCAAGGAAGCCGGCGCCATGTTCCAGAGCGGCAAGACCGCGGAGTTCGATGCCTTCATCCATCGCTTCCAGCAGACCAGCATGCGCATCAAACATGCGCTGGTGCCCGTGGTCGCTGCCGTACGCGGCATGGCGCTCGGTGGCGGCTGCGAATTCCAGATGCATTCGGCGCGCACGATCGCGGCGCTGGAAAGCTACATCGGCCTGGTCGAGGCCGGTGTGGGCCTGCTGCCCGCGGGCGGCGGACTGAAGGAACTCGCCCTGCGCGCCTCGCAGCACGCCTTCGGCGGCGATGTCTTTACTGCGCTGAAAGGCAGCTTCGAAACCGTGGCGATGGCCAAGACCTCCGGCAGTGCGCTGGAAGCCAAGGAATTGGGCCTGCTGCGGCCGAGCGACGTCGTCGTTTATCACGCCGACGAATTGCTCTACGTCGCCAAGGCTGAAGCGAGTGCGCTGGCCGAATCCGGCTGGCGGCCGCCGCTGCCGAATCGGCAGATCACGGTGGCTGGCGACGTTGCCACCGCCACGTTCAAGGCGAACCTGGTCAACATGCTCGAAGGACGCTTCATCTCGGAGCACGACATGGAAATCGCCACGCGCATCGCCGACACCTTGTGCGGTGGGCAGATCGAACGCGGTTCGCTGGTCGACGAACAGTGGCTGCTCGATCTCGAGCGCAAGCACTTCGTTGCGCTGGCGCAGATGCCCAAGACCCAAGAACGCATCGCGTTCACGATGAAAACCGGCAAGCCGCTCCGGAACTGAGCGACGCAGGAGAATTCCATGACCAAACAAATCCAAGACGCCTACATCGTCGCTGCCAAGCGCACACCGGTCGGCAAGGCTCCGCGCGGCGTGTTCCGCAACACGCGCCCGGACGACCTGCTCGCCTTCGCCATCGACGCGACGCTGGCGCAGTGTCCAACCGTCGACAAGTCGAAAATCTCCGACGCCATCATCGGCTGCGCCATGCCCGAGGCCGAGCAAGGCATGAACGTGGCGCGCATCGCCGTGCTGCTGGCCGGCCTGCCGAACGGTGTGCCGGCCGTGACCGTGAACCGCTTCTGTTCGTCCGGCCTGCAGGCCGTGGCAATGGCGGCCGATCGCATTCGCCTGGGCGAGGCCGATCTCATGCTTGCTGGCGGCACCGAGAGCATGAGCATGGTGCCGATGATGGGCTACCACCCGGTCTTCAATCCACGCGTATTCGACAACGAACATATCGGCATCGCCTATGGCATGGGCATCACTGCCGAGAAAGTCGCCGAGCAATGGAAAGTGACGCGCGAGGAACAGGACGCGTTTTCCGTTTCCAGCCACGCCAAGGCGCTGGCCGGCATCGCCGCGGGCGAATTCGCCGACGAGATCGCGCCCTACACGCTGGCTGACCGTTATCCGAACCTGGACAAACGCGGCATCGTCGACGATACGCGCACGATCAGAATCGACGAAGGTCCGCGCGCCGGCACCACGCTGGAAGTTCTGGCCAAACTGAAAACCGTGTTCCGCGCAGGCGGCAGCGTCACTGCCGGCAACTCATCGCAGATGTCCGATGGCGCGGGCGCCGTGCTGCTCGCCAGCGAACAGGCGATCAAGGACTACGGACTCAAGCCGCTGGCGCGATTCGTCGGATTTTCCGTCGCCGGCGTGCCGCCGGAAATCATGGGCATCGGTCCCAAGGCTGCGATTCCGAAAGCCTGCGCGCAGACCGGTATCAAGCAGGATGCATTGGACTGGATCGAACTCAACGAAGCCTTTGCCGCGCAGTCGCTGGCGGTGATGAAGGATCTGGGTCTGGATCCTGCCAAGGTGAATCCGCTCGGCGGCGCCATTGCCCTCGGCCACCCGCTCGGCGCGACTGGTGCGGTGCGCGTCGCCACCCTGCTGCACGGCCTCAGGCGTCGCAAGCTCAAGTACGGCATGGTGACCATGTGCATCGGCACCGGCATGGGCGCGGCGGGGATATTCGAATCTCTGTGATCGGAACTCGCGACGGCTCCTGGAGTCTCTGAGGCCTGGAAACCTCGGAGACTTCGCATGACCGTGCACCAGCGCATCGAACGTCTTTTTGCCGCCAACAAATCGCTGCTGATCTTTTTCGGTTTGATGCTGTGTTTCCGCTCGGCCGTGGCCGACTGGATGTACGTGCCCAGCGGTTCGATGAACCCGACCATCGTCGAAGGCGACCGCATCCTCGTGGACAAGGAAGCCTACGGATGGCGCATTCCATTCACGACGAAGCGGCTGACCCGAGGCAGCGATCCGCAACGTGGCGACATCGTGATTTTTGCCTCGCCCGAGGATGGGATGACGCTGGTCAAGCGCGTAATCGGACTGCCGGGCGATACGGTCGAGTTACGCGACGAACACCTGTTCATCAACGGCGCGCCCACCGAGTATGCCGCGATCGTCGACTCGACGGCAGACGCGGAACTGCCGCGCGCGACCAGCGCACAGCACCATGAGTACTTCGACGAAAGCCTTGGCAGCCGCAAACACGCGATCATGCTGCTGCCGCAGCGTTCCGCAGATCGTTCGTTCGGACCTGTCTTGGTGCCGGCTGGACAATATCTCGTGCTCGGCGACAGCCGCGACAACAGCAAGGATTCGCGCTACATCGGTTTCGTGCCACGCACTAGCATCGTCGGCCGTGCATTCGCAGTAGCGTATTCGCTCGATGCCGATCGCTGGTATCGACCGCGCGGCGACCGTCTGTTCAAATCGCTGCAATGAGTCACGCGAGTTTCGGCAGCCTGCCTCGCAGGCTGTCGGCGTCGTGCGGTCCGTGCTCGGCGATGAGTTCGCGCGCGGCGTCGACCTGGCCCCAGACGTTCCACAACAGCACGCCGCGCACACGGCCGTCGTCGAGGTAATAGACGACGCCTTCGCGGTTCGGCTGCGTCCAAAACTCCACGACGTCAAGGCGATCGTCGAGCATCCCGACGGCCTCGTAACCGAGGTCGAACAGGTCGGAATAGAAAAACGGCAGCGTCGTGTAGGCCTCGTCCGCGCCGGCCATGACGCGCCCGGCGTGATGGCCCATGCCGATGGCGGCGTTCTCGTGCTCCACGCGCAGGCGCATGCCGAGCGCGGGATTGTGGAAATTGGCCACGTCGCCGGCAGCGAAGATATCCGGATCGGAAGTGCGCAGGCGATCGTCCACGACGATGCCGTTGTCGATTTTCAAACCGGCCTGTTCAGCCAGCTGCACGTTCGCAGTCACGCCCAATCCCGCGACCAGCGCGTCGAAATGCAGCTTGGTGCCGTCGTCCAGTGCAACGTCGACGCCGTGCGCATCCGCCTTGCCACCCGTTACTTTCGCCCCAGCGCGCAATTCCACGCCATGCTCGCGGAAATACGCATTGAGGAATTCCGACAGCCGCGGCGGGTAACGTCCTGCACCGATCGCCTCGCCGGGAAAGATAATCGTGACCTTGCAGCCGTTGCTGGCCAGCGAGGCGGCCAGTTCGCTGCCGATGAAGCCGCCGCCGATCACGCCAACGCGCGCGCCGGGTGTCGCAAATCGACGCAGCGCGAGGTAATCGTCCAGCGTGCGGAAATGAATCACGCGTTCGCCGTCGAACGACAGCTTGCGCGGTGTCGCGCCCGTGGCGAGCAGCAATTTGCGATAACGATACGTGTCCCCGCGGTCGTCGCGCGCCGTGTGCGCGGAGCGATCCAGCGCCACGATGCGGCAGCGCAGATGCAGTGTCGCGCCGGATTTGGCCGTGCCGAGATCGATGGACTCGACCGTCTTGTCCTTCCACAACGCCTTGGACAACGGCGGGCGCTCGTAAGGTGCGTGCGCTTCGTCGCCGACGATGCCGACACTCGCTTTCGCATCGGCTTCGCGGATCGCCTTGGCCGCGGCATCGGCGGTCATGCCGCCACCAACAATCAAATAATCGTAACTGTGTTCCATCGCGTCACACCAACGTGACGATCACGTCGACATTGCCGCGGATCGCATTCGAGTAGGGGCAGATTTGGGTGTGCGCCTTGTCGATCAGGGATTGCGCGACGGAGCGATCGACGCCCGGCATCTTCACCTTGAGTTCGACCGCGATGCCGAAGCCGTTCGGGATCGGCCCGATGCTGACCGCGCTCTCGATCGAAGTATCGACGGGTACTGCGACTTTCGCCTGGCTACCGGCGAACTTCACCGCGCCGATGAAACAGGCGGCGTAACCACAGGCGAACAGTTGTTCGGGATTCACGCCTTCGCCGGTGCCGCCCATTTCTTTCGGCGGCTTGAGCACCACATCGATGCGTCCGTCCGAACTGCGCGCACGACCGTCGCGTCCGCCGGTGGCGGTGGCGTGTGCGGTGTAGACGATTTTTTCGAGCTTCATGGCGCTCTCCTTCGATGGAAGCTGCGCCAAGTATGCGCCGACGCAGGGGAAAATTCAGGTGTCGCGGGTGCCCGCGCGCAGGCGCCTAATCAGCGCATTGGTGGAGCCGTCGTGCGCAAGCGGCATGGCGGAATCGCCCAGTTCGCCGGCGATGCGCGTCGCAAGCTGCTTGCCGAGTTCCACGCCCCATTGGTCGAACGAATCGATGTTCCAAACGCAGCCCTGCACGAACACGCTGTGCTCGTACAAGGCGACCAGTGCGCCCAGTGTTGCGGGCGTCAGGTGTTCGGCGAGCAGGACATTGCTGGATCGATTGCCGTCGAAGACGCGATGCGCAACCAGTCGTTCGGGCGTGCCTTCGGCGCGCACCTCTTCCACGGTCTTGCCGAATGCCAGCGCCTCGGCTTGGGCGACGAGATTCGCGAGCAGAAGTTCGTGCTGGTCGCCGAACGGATTCAGGCTGTCGCGGAAGCCGATGAAATCGCAAGTCGCGCGGCGCGTGCCCTGGTGCAGCAACTGATAGAACGAATGCTGCCCGTTCGTCCCGGGTTCGCCCCAGTAAACCGGACTCGTTGCGTATTCGACGCGCTCGCCATCGACCGTGACCTGCTTGCCGTTGCTCTCCATCGCGAGCTGCTGCAAATAGGCCGGGAAGCGCTTGAGGTATTGGTCGTACGGCAGGATCGCGACGCTCTCGGCGCCGAGGAAATTCGCGTTCCAGACCGACAACAGGCCGTGCAGTACCGGCAAATTGCGTGCGAATGGTGCACTGTGAAAATGCGTGTCCATCGCGTGGAAGCCGCCGAGCATGGCGTGGAAATTTTCCGCACCGATGGCGAGCATGGTCGAAAGACCAATCGCCGAATCCATGGAATAGCGCCCGCCGACCCAGTCGCGGAAGCCAAACATGTTGGCCGGGTCGATGCCGAACTTTGCCACTTCAGCCGCGTTCGTGGATACGGCGACGAAATGCTTCTTCACGGCGGATTCGTCGCCCAATTCGCGCAACAGCCAGTTTCGGGCGGCGCGCGCGTTGGCGAGGGTTTCCTGCGTGGTGAAGGTTTTCGAGCAGACCACGAACAGCGTCTGCGCGGGATCGAGATCGCGTACGGCTTCGCTAAAATCTGTGCCGTCGACGTTGGAAACGAAACGGAATTGAAGATCGCGCCGGCTGTAATGACGCAGCGCCTCGTAGGCCATCACCGGACCCAGGTCCGAACCGCCAATGCCGATATTGACGATCGCGTGAATCGGCTTGCCAGCGTGCCCTTTCCATTCGCCGCTGCGCACACGTTCGCTGAACGCGGCCATGCGCGCCAATGTGGCATGGACTTCCGACACCACGTCTGCGCCGTCGACAATGAATTGCTCGCCGGACTGCGCGCGTAACGCGACATGCAGGACGGCGCGCTGTTCGGTGACATTGATCGTGTCGCCGCGCCACATCGCATCGATGCGCGCGCGCACGTCGCTGGCATCGGCGAGTTCGACGAGCAGGCGCAGGGTTTCGTCGACGATGCGGTTCTTGGAATAGTCCAGATACCAGCCGGCTGCTTCGATGGTCAGGCGCTCACCGCGTCCGGCATCGACCGCGAACAGCTCGCGCAGATGCGTTTTTGCCAGCGCATCGGCGTGCGCCGCTAGTGCTTTCCAGGCAGGCAGTTCGCTGCGACCGGGCATGCTCAGGCGCAGGCCGGCAGAGCCGCGAACGGCACCAGGGTCGCGCGCGAATGGCCCTGCTCGGCGAGGTATTCGAGCCAGCGGTTGAGGAATGTCGCCATGCGCATGCGATGCTGGAACACGGTTTTCGCCGGGGCGAACGGGCCGAGTTCGCGCCACAGCCGCTGGCCGGGGTGGCAATGCGTGACCTCGGCCACGTGGGCGTCGCGGTACATGCGCAGCCATGCCGCCGGCGCCGGCCCACCGGTACGCGCATCGGTCATGCAATAGGTCAGGTGAAGCTCGAGCGTGTAACGATGGCGCTCGACCATGTCCAGGCGCACGTCGAGCCCGTCGTCGACGGATGAAACGAAACTGCCCGGCCCCAGTTCCTGCGGCGCGAATACGCGTGCCAGGCGGTGGTAGTTCTCCGCGTACAAGCCCATCAGGTACGCGAAGCGCCCCGGCAGCGGACTGGCCTGAATTTCGGCAACGGCGAACATGCGTCGATCATAGCATTCGCACCGGACGTGGCCAGTACGCCAGCCTGCGACGAACCGCGCTCAGTTGCGCCGCGGTGAAGCGCTACTGCCGGGGCGAGGACGCGGCGCCACGCGCGAACCGTGCCCATGCCAGCCGTGGCCGCCGTAGTAGTAGCCGCCGTAGAAGTTCAACCCGACCCATGGCCACACGCCGCCATAACAGCACCACGGATCGGCATAGTAACCCGGTGCGTAGTAACCGTAGCCGTAGCCGACTGCCGGCGCGTAATCCGCCGTGCCATCGTCGTAGACTACGCCCGGCCGGGCGTAATAACCCGGCGTGTATACGCAGCCGCCCAGGCCGAACAGTGCGACCACCGCAAGCAGGATTCCGAATCGACGTTTCATGGCCTGACCTCCGCCATTGCCGGGTTCGAGCCTAGTCCCGCACAGTTGAATCGCCGCTGAGCGGCGCTTGGCAGTATCAGGGGTTCAGCAGCTGCGAGAAAAACACGCCGATCACGCGCGGTTCCATGACGACCGTGAACAGCACGCCGTAGGCCGCACCCCACAGATGCGCTCCGTGGTTGACGTTGTCCGATGCCTGTCGTTCCTGCCAGAACTCGTAAACGACATACAGGATCGCAAACAGTATCGCCGGCATCGGAATCACGAACACGAGGATCTTCGCCCACGGCTGCAGCAGGATGAAGGCGAACAGGGTCGCCGACACCGCACCCGAAGCGCCGAGGCTGTGATAGCGCGAATTGCCGCGATTGCGCAGATAGGTCGGCAGGATGGATGCGATGAGTCCGCCACAGTAGAAAATCACGAATCCGAACGGACCGAGCACCATGTTGTACAGGGGTTCCATCGCGCGGCCGAAGAAATACAGGGTGAACATGTTGAAGAACAGGTGCATGGGATCGGCATGCAGCAGCCCGTAGCTGAGCAAGCGGTAATACTGCTTGTCGCGCGAGATCGCGGGTGGCCACAGGATCAAATCCTGCATCAGCCGGGAATTGCTGAACGCCATGATCGAGACGATGCAGGTGATGGCGATGATGACCAGGCTACTGCTCACGTGGCGTATTCCTCGACAAGGCTCGATGGGAGCGGGTCACGAACAAGCGGGCGATGGTAACACCCGCCGCAAGCCGCCTGCCCTCGCCGCGCCTCGCGTGCAGGGCGCGGCGCCGCTAGAATAGCCGCCTTTTCACGCCATTCGCAGGAACTCCCATGGGCAGAGGCCCCAGCATCGAAGGCCGCAAGAACGCCGCTGACGCGAGCCGCGGAAAACTCTTTACCAAGTTGATCCGCGAGATCACCATCGCCGCGCGCAGCGGCGGCGCGGATCCGGCCAGCAACGCGCGCCTGCGTGCCGGCATCGACAAGGCGAAAGCCGTGAGCATGCCCAACGACACCATCGACCGTGCGCTCAAGCGCGCGACCGGCGCGGATGCGGACAAGATGGAAGAAATCCGCTACGAAGGCTACGGTCCTTCCGGCGTGGCGCTCATCATCGACTGCATGACCGACAACACCCAGCGCACCGTGGCCGATGTACGCAGCACGCTGAGCAAGCACGGCGGCAATCTCGGCACCTCGGGATCGGTCGCGTTCCAGTTCAAGCATGTCGGCGAGTTCATCGTCGATACGAGCAAATCCGGCAGCGAAGACAAACTGCTCGAGGCCGCGCTCGATGCCGGCGCCGACGACGTGCAGAGCGAAGACGGCGAAAGCATCGTGCTGACAACGCCGGAAAATTTCGAGGCGGTGAAGAAGGCGCTCGCTGCTGCCGGATTCACGCTGGGCAAGGCCGATGTGATCTGGCGCCCCGACAACCGCACGCCGGTCAATGCCGAAGTCGCCGAAACCCTGCGCGACCTCATCGACCGCCTGGACGAGCTCGACGACGTGCAAACCGTCTATCACAACGCCGAACTGGCGGCTTGATTTCAAGCCCGGCGGCCGGCGCCGCCGGGCCTCCCGAATTCGCCGCGAAACGGCAAGGCATGCGCCGCCACACCTGTGCTAGGATCGACCGGCGCGTGGCGGATGGCAAACGGGGTCGCTGCAAACACGCTTGCCTCCGTCCGGGCATCACTTGTTCCGTCGCCATGGCGGATTCGATCCACGATAACCAGGGGGCATTCATGAAGATCCTGCAGGTTGTACGCATTGCTTTGCTTTGTACCGCGTTCGGATTTTCCGGAGGGCAGGCCACGGCCGCCACCGGGCAGTGGCATTTCAAAATCAAGAACTCTACCGCTACCGACATCGTCAAATTGCAGGTGTCGCAGGACAAGAAGAGTTGGGGCAAATTCGACATCGGCAGCGGCATTGGGCCAGGCGAAACCGCGACGATGTACTGGGACAGCAGTACGGATAACGAGAAGTGCGTGCAATGGATTCGCGCAAAATTCAGCGACGGCACCTACAGCTCGCCCAGCAAACAGGATTTTTGCCACGACCTGGACGAACCGATCGTCTTTTCCGACGACGATGACGACAGCGATGACTGACGGGCCGGCATAAACGATATCCAGTTTGAAACAGGGCGGCCAGCTCGCGTCAGCGCAGTTGGCTGTCCTTGCTGCCGCGCCGGTTGTAGCCGCTGAAGGCGCGTTCCTGCTCGTCGCGCTCGGATTGACAGGCCACGCACAGGCGTACGCCGGGCACGGCCTTGCGGCGCGCCTCAGGAATTGGCGCGTCGCATTCTTCGCAGCGTTTCAGGCTCGGCCCCTTGGCCGCGCGGCTGCGCACGCGCTTGATCGCGTCCTTGATCGTCGCGTCGATCTGGTCCTGCACTGCGCTGTCGCCTGCCCAACCGGTGGCCATGGAAAAACCCTCTGACTTGTCCCGATGGTGGGGTCGCATTCCGCCGCTGCAAGGCGGCCTTCATGACCGGCTGCGTTCCAGCACGTAATCCAGCGCCGCGCGCACTGCGGCAACCTGCGCGGCGTTGCATTGTTCCGGCGTCGCGCGCGCACTGTCCGGATACACCTCGGTCGTGGTCTTGTAGCGCGCGTTGGTGATACCCGGGCACAACCCGAGCCGCGCGTAGGCGTATTCGATCACGCCGGGGGCGACGACGTGCGAACCGATGATTTCGCCCTTCGCATCGGCCGGTGCGATATGCGTGACCTTCGCGACCGCCGCGATCACCGCCTGCTGGAACTCCGGCTGCGGATTCGCCGCATCGGCGCACAGGTAGAAACCGTCCGGGATTGCTTCCGGCTCGAACGGCTTGCCGTCGCGCGCGGCCAGCGCGGGCCGGAATTCGGATTCGTCGCTATCCGTGGTTTCGTGCAGGTCGATGTGCGCGATGAAGCGGTCGCGCAGTGGCGCGACGAGTTTCATCAAGGCCGCGGATTCCGGCGCCGGACTGCTTTCGCGAAATGAACGGTTCGGGTCGAGCGCCTGCGGATTCCAGCGATGGATGCGCTCGTAGGCCCACGGGCTCACGCACGGCGCGACGAGCACATTGATCCGCCCCGCATAGTCGGCCATGTGGCGGTCGACGAATTGCAATGCGCCTTGCACGCCGCTGGTTTCGTAGCCGTGCACGCCGCCGGTCACCAGCGCCACGGGCAATGCATCGTTCCTGCCGCGATTGCGGATCGCGAACAGCGGAAATGATTCGGGCGCGTAGTCCAGGCGACCGTACTCACCTGCATCGAATCGCGCGCGCAACCGGTCGATCTTGTTCAGTACCTCATCGGCATAGCTGCGCCGCTTTTCCTGGCGCGAAAGCCATTGCGCTTTTTCGGCATCGCCCCACGGCGTGCCGGCAGTGCCGATCGGGTAAACGTCCGTCATGTCGAATGCGCCCCGGGCTGAAATTCGAGAGGACCCGCACTCTACCATCCCCATCGGTATTGTCGGAGTCAGCTCTCCCGCCGCAGCGCCTGGTTGACCACTTTGCGGATCAGGCCCGGATAGTCGATGCCGGCCTTCAACGCCGACTGTGCCAGTTCATCGTCCTTGGCGATGCACGGATTCGCATTGGGTTCGATCACGTAAATATTTCCGACAGCGGTCACGCGCAGGTCGAAACGCGCGTAGCTACGGATGTTGAGTGCGCGATACGCACGCTTGCAGACGTCGTCGATGTGTTGCTGCAATTCCGGTTCCAGCGCCTTGGCGAAATGGTTGCGGATGCCCCAGCGCTTGCGATAGGCGTCGTCCCATTTCGCCTTGTAGGTGGCGATGCGCGGTTCGTCCTCGGCCATCTGCCCGAACGTCATTTCGCGCGCGGGCAATACGCGCATCGCGCGATCGCCGATGACGCTGACATAAAGTTCACGCCCGTCGATGTATTCCTCGGCGATGGCGTCGAGATTCATGCGCTCGTGGATCATGGCGATGCGCGCGACGAATCCCGCCTCGTCGTCGACGACCGATGCTTGCGAGATGCCGCGCGAGGCTTCCTCGGTCAGCGGCTTGACGATGCACGGCAGTTTCAACGTCTTCGGCAGCCACACCTTGCGCCCGCGGTAATAGACATGGAAGCGCGGCGTGCGCACGCGGTGGAAGCGCAGGATCTTCTTGCACAAACTCTTGTCGTTGCACAGGAACAGCGCATGCGAGCTGGACCCGGTGCACGGTACGCCGAGCAGCTCCATCGTGGCGACGATGTTCTTGTCCCAATGCGGGGCGTTGCGGAACGTCTCGCACAGATTGAAGATCACGTCCGGCTTGATGTTGCGCACGGCATCGAGCAGCGGCTGGATGTCGTCGAACAGGCTCAGGCGATGCACCTCGTAGCCGCATTCGAGCAGGGCCTGCCAGACGTCGTTCTCGGTATAGCTACCGTCCGGATCGGCGAATTCCGCGGCGAAATCGTAATCCGGTTTCACCGCATACGGCAGGTCGAACACCATCAGCACGCGGGTAGGCATGGCTACAATTCTCCACGCAATCGGGTGGTGTAGCGGTAGTTCATCATCAAGGTGGTGAGGTAGGTCGCCAGCTTCAACATCGCCAGCGATTCGCTCTCGTCCGCGACCAGGCGCAAGGCCCGGCTGCGCTGCACGACCGCCGTGTAGACCTCGTTGACCATGAAGCGCCGCTCGCCGGTCCAGTTCGCCACCGTGGTCAGCAGTTCCTTGCGGTGCGCCTGCAGCAAGCGGGCGAGCGGCTGGCGCGTTTCGCCTTCGGGTTTGGCCACGCCGAACATGCGCAACAGGTTGGCATCGTGGAATTCCGGAAAGTCCTCGGCTTCCACGGCGCGGCGTTTCTGGTAATAGCGCTTGAGCGTGCTGCGGATCGTCGCCGCCTTCCACAGCATTCGCCCGGTCGCCTTCAACGGCGGCTTGCCGGCGATGCCGCTCATCAGCCTGTCGACGAACAGCAACTTGTCGAGCGCCTTCCAGCCCTTGTACTTGCTGCGCCAGTCCAGGCCCGGCGTCAGCCACACCGCGAACGTCTCGACGAAATCCTCGTCCGGGTGGTACTGCGCGTAGTAGTAATCCAGGTGGCGCACGAAGCTCTTGCTGTACGGGCGGAACCGGTACGTTTCCTCGTAAGGCGCGGAAGGGTGCCCGAACACGCGCTGCCAACTGCGCTTGCGGTTGAGATCGTAGGCGTAGGTCAACGCATGGCCGCACTCGTGGCGCAACAGCTTCATGCACCAGCCGACGTTGTCGCCCTCGGCTTCGAGCAGCATCTTCTTCTGCAGCTTGATCAGGCGCGGGTGCGCCAGGTAAAACGGAATGCCGATCACCGGCTCGTTTTCCGGCGTCAGCCATTCGTCGGCGAGGTAGCAGCGCGGCTGGAACGGTATGTTCCGCGCCTTCAATTCCGCGTAGAGCTGGGCGATGCACGGCTCCAGCCAGCTGCCTTCGATGCGCAAGGGCAGTTCCGACAAACGCAGGCCGAGCAGATCCTCTTCGGCCATCGTGGCCAGATCGACTGCCGCCTTGTCGGCAGGCTGATTCGGCACCGATACGGCTTCGTTGGGACTGGCCATGGCCCAAGGATAACCGAGTTGAGGTGCGCCGCCGGATGCCCGCGCGCGGATCGTGTCAGAAAAACTCCTGCCGCACGGTCGCCTGCGCTGCACGAACCTGTTTCGTAGTATCGTCACGCCACCCAAGGAGTCCTGCCATGAAACCGCTGACATCCCTCGCCGCTGCCGCCGCCCTCGCGCTAGCCGCCTTCGCCATCCCCTCGCATGCCGAACTCAAGGTCGGCGCGCATGCGCCCGACTTCAGCCTGCCCGCCTGGCTCGCCGGCAATCCGTTCACGTTCGATCTCAATGCCGCGCTGAAGAAAGGCCCGGTCGTGGTCTACTTCTTCCCCGCACCGCACACCTCGGGTTGCAATGTCGAAGCGCACCTGTTCTCCGAGTCCATCGACAAGTTCAAGGCCTACAACGCCACCGTCATCGGCGTGACTGCCGGCAACCTCGACCAGATCGCCGACTTCTCCAAGGAAGCCGAACATTGCAGCGGCAAGTTCGCGGTCGCCGCCGACAAGGGCGCCGCAATCGCCAAGGAATATGATTCGATATTGACGATGAAACCCGACTGGTCCAGCCGCACCTCGTACCTGATCGACCAGTCCGGCAACATCGCCGCGGCCTATTCCGCGATGAGCCCGAAGGATCACGTCGGCGAGATGCTGGCGGCGTTGAAGGCGTTGCCGCCGCACAAATAGTCGCTAAGGGAAATAGTCGCAAGGGAAATGGCGATGGTTGCATCGAGGCTGATGGCGCGCCTGCGCGAACACGACTGGATGGCTGCTGCCGTCGAACTCGTCATCGTCGTCGTCGGCATACTGATCGCCCTGCAGGTCAGCAACTGGAACCAGGATCGCATAGACCGCAATCGCGCCCAGGGCTATTACCGGCGCATCCATGCCGACCTGCGCGCCGACCTCAAGAACATGGATGCGACGCTGGTCTTCTGGCGTGCGGTGTCCGCCTACGGCGACGCCGCCATTGCCGACGGCGAAGGCAAGCGCGACGATGCGCAGGGATGGAAGATGCTGCTGGCCTGGTACCAGGCCAGCCAGACCATGCCGTTCGTGGCATCCGATGCCGCATTCGGCGAAATGCGCAGCGCCGGCGAGCTCGGCCTGATCGCCGATGAAGGCCTGCGCAAGCGCCTGGACGACTACTACTCGCTTTCGGGCGTCGGCGGCCAGTCCATCATCCGCGAACAGTATCCCGAATACCGCCTGCAGATCCGCGGGCTCACGCCGTGGCACGTACAGCAGTACATCTGGAGCCGCTGCTTCACCGAATCCAGCTTCATCACCCAGCAATTCGTCGATTGCGACGCACCCATCGGCGCGCAGGAAGCCTCCACGATCCTCAGGTCCTACCGCGATTCGCCGGCACTGCTGAATCAATTGCGCGCCTGGATGTCGACGCTGCGGGTCAGCGAAATCGTGCTCGTCAACGACCGGCGCGACGCCGAACAGCTCGATGCAGCGGTAACCCGGGCCATGCAGGATTGACGCCGTGAATTGTATGCGCCGTTCATCGTCCCCACATTCGGGATCTGTCCACACGTCGCGTGTTCCATGACTTCCCCTGCCCGGCTTCGCATCGACTTCGTCTCCGACGTAGCTTGCCCTTGGTGCGCCATCGGCCTTGCCAGCCTGCAAGAAGCACTCGCACGCCTGGATGGAGCCGTCCACGCCGACATCCACCTGCAACCCTTCGAACTCAATCCGCAACTGCCATTGGCTGGCGAAGACGCCAACGAACACCTGATGCACAAGTACGGCATGGGCGAGGAACAGCTCGAAGTCAACCGTTCCGCGATCCGCGAACGCGCCGCCGCGCTCGGATTCGCTTTCAACATGCGCAAGGGCAGCCGCATCTACAACACCTTCGATGCGCACCGGCTGCTGCATTGGGCCGGACTCGAGAACCGCGACCGCGCATTGGCGTTGAAGCAGGCGCTGTTGCGCGCCTATTTCACCGATGGCAAGAACGTGTCCGAACGCGGAATCCTGGTCGGCATCGCCGAGGACGCGGGCCTGCACGCCGACGCAGCGCGCCGCGTTCTGGAAAGCGGCCAGTACACCGACGAAGTGCGCGCGCAGGAGCGCCAATTCCAGCAGGCCGGCATCGATTCCGTACCCGCGACCATCGTCAACGGCGAGTATCTTATTTCGGGCGGGCAACCGCCGGAAGTCTTCGAGCGCGCCTTGCGCGAGATTGCGGCCAAAACATCCCGACCAGCGCCATCCGCGTAACACCCATTACTTTCACGCATTTTTTTTCGCGCGCCGGCGTCGCATGCGCAGCCAGCGCATGAGGCCATAGGACAGGCGCACCTTTTCCTGGCCGACCGGAAGATCGGCATGGGCGAAGATCCACGACGATTTGCTGAACGCAATCTGTTGTTCCGGATAGACGCTGCGGTGGCCGATGATGAGGTACGCCGCCACGCAGGCGCCGGCGACGTACAGCGTGGAGTCGGCGCCGAACAATTCCACGCCCATCAGGATCGCCGCGATCGGCGCGTTGGAGGCCGATGCCGCGACGGCGACGAATCCCACTGCCGCGCCCAGCGCCGGAGCGATGCCGAACACGTGCGCGAACGCGCTGCCGGTCACCGCGCCGATGACGAATTGCGGGGTGACGATGCCGCCGTAGAAACCCGAACCCAGCGTGATCGCGACGAGCAGCGATTTCCACAGGAAGCCGAGGTACGGCATGGTGTCGCCGTGCAATGCGCCTTCCACCATCGGCAGGCTCAAGCCGAGATACTGCGTCGGGACCGCGATGATCAGGATCGCCAATACGACGCCACCCAGGGCGGGGACCAGCGGCTGCCATAAATCGAATTGCCGCTGCAATGCGCCGAATGCCTTCTTCGCCTGTCGCAGCAGTTCCACGAACAGCCACGCGACCGCGCCGCAGAGCACGCCGATCAGAACGGTTTTCAGGAACAAGACTTCCGTGAACTGGCCCCTGAAGTCGATCGCGTATTGCGGATACGGCACGCCGAGCCAGCGCGAAACCTCGAACGCGGTGACGCCCGCGACGATGCCGGGGAAGAGGAAATCATGGCGGATGCGGCCGATCGCCAGCATCTCGACGCCGTAGATCGCGCCCGCGATCGGCGTGCCGAACACGGCGGAGAATCCCGCACTGACGCCGCAGGCGAGCAGGCGCTTGCGCATCTCGGGATTCAGATGCAGCAGGCGCCCGATTACCGCGGCGAAACTGGCGCCGATGTGCGAACACGGGCCTTCCTTGCCGGCCGAGCCGCCGCAGGCCAGCGTGACCAGCGCCGCGAGTGGCTTGATCCACATCGTGCGGAACGGCATCTTGCCCTGCTGCTCGTTGACCGCGATGATGGCGTTGTCGACGAACGTGCTGCGGCGCAGCCGGTAGCCGTAGTGCAGCAACAAGCCATTGGCGAAGCCGCCCAACGGCAAGGCCAGCGCCAGCATCCACCACGGCGCAGCGTAGGCATGGCCTTCCGTCGCGAACAGCGCGCGCAGGAAGATCGTGCAGCCCAGGCCGACCACCGCGCCGGTGGCTGTCGCCAGCACCAGCCACTGCAGCACGGTGGCCAGCATTACCAGCGGTTCGGTCAGGCGGAAGCGGCGCATGAAAAATTCAGTGGGCCTACGCGCCGGGACGTTTCACACGTTGGTGCTTCGGCCACCTCTCCCGCTGTCGGGAAAGGCATTGGTCCTTGCATGGGATGGAAAATCCGGATGGAAACTCGCGTCGGCGCACCATCGTTTTCTTGCTACGGTCCGTCAAAACCATCCGCGAAAATCCGATCGCCGATGCCGTACACCTCGAATGCCCAATTTTCGGTTCTCTGGGTCACGTCCGTCGACAACAGGGCCTCAACCGTCGGCGAACCCGTGAGCTGAACGAACCCGGGGCTCAGGGTTTGCGGAGACGGGCTGGAAGCATAGGCGGGATAGACAGCCGATGATTGGGTGTTCGTGAACCTGAAC
>DATJIL010000257.1:0-2952 GCA_035493385.1 Rudaea sp. | reverse complement strand
ACAAGGTGTCGTCCACCAGGAAATCCCGGCTCTCGCGCAGCATCTGGCGCACGAGGCGATGATTGCCAAACAGGGTTTCGTAAAGGAACTGCGGGAACTGCTGGTCGCGGATGCGCGGGTTATGCTCGGCGCCGGAGATCGCGAATTCCTTGATCGCGATGCGCCAGTTGAGCAGGTGCCAGGTCCAGGGCTTTTCCTGCTCGGCCACGCGTCGGCACAGCCAATGCGTATCGAAGCCGGTGACGAGCGGCGGCGAGCCGATGCGCTCGCCACGATGGTTCAGCCACAATGCCGACTTGCACGGGATCGTCGACAGGCCGTGTCCTTCGAAATGCGGATACGGGTGCGGGAAACCGGCCGCGTAATTCCACATCTCGCCGGCATGCGTGATCTGTGCGCCGAGTCCGGCAGCCAGATGATGCAGCTTGCCGTCGGCAAAGGGATGCGCGCCGTTGAGCATCGCCTCTGGCATCGCCCTGCCCTGCGGCCAATTCGCGCGCACTTGTTCGTGGCTGCCGTTGATGCCGCCCATTGCCAGCACTACAACCGGCGCATCGATGCGCACTTCCGCACCGAATCGTTCGTCGACCGCGACGGCGCCGCCGATCTTTCCGGCGCTGCGATCGAGCTGCGTGACGCGCTGGCGATGCAGCACGGTGAGCCGACCGCCGTCGGCCGTGCGCAGCGCCGCGATCATCCGCCGCGTCAGCTCGCGCGAGGTGCCCCAGACGATGTGGTAACGCGGCAGGCTGTTGCCGTCGCCGTACAGGCCGCGCTCCACCCAGTTCACCGCCGGCATGAAGCGCACGCCTTCGCGCAGCAGCCAGTCGTGCACCTGCGCGCGCGAATGCTCAGCATAGCAACGCGCCCATTGCATCGGATACGTGTCGTTCGGATCGAGTTCGCCGAAGCGTGTCCAGTCGCGCAGCGCGACCTCGGGCGTATCGGGTATCTTCATACGCGCCTGTAGCGGCGTGCCGACGAGGGCCATGCCGCCGAAGGCCCACAGTGCCAATCCGCCGAAACGCTCCGGTGTATCGCGGTCGACCAGAATCACGCGCTGGCCCGCGCGCAGGCATTCCAGCGCAGTCACTATGCCGGCAAGGCCACCGCCGATGACAAGGACATCCGATTGTATTGTCGCCATGCAGCGATTCTGACGTTGCGGGCGGCGCTGTCAATTAGTCAGGCAATTCGACGCCCGATATCCAGCCATTGGCTATCCAGGCCTTGAGCAGGCCGGCGGCGCGCAGCGCGACTTCTTCCTGGGGATGCCAATCGCACAGGGCATCGCACAGGCCTTCGAACGGCAAGCCTGCGGCGACGGCTTCCAGCGCGGTAGCCTCGTCGGCTTCGAGCTGGCGGTAATGGACTTCGAGTCCTTGCCGCGAGACGATCCATGTTTGCGGAAATTCCAGGCGCCGCAATTCCGGGCAGGCCAGCGCATGGTCGCGCGCCTGGCGCAGCTGCCAGACATTCCACGCCGCTGTATGGAGCCGCACGTGATGCGGCAGGCGCAGGATCATCTCGCCCCAGCGCTCGAACGGGATGACAGCGATGTCCGCTTCGGCGATGCAGGTCTCGTCCGCCGCATCGAACGACACGCTGATGGCCCAATCGAGCCAGGCCAATTCCGCGAAGGCGGGAGTGTCGCGCCACGGCGCCGCCATTCGCAGGAATTGCGCAAGATCCTTGCCATACCAGCGCACATTGCGCAGGGTCGATGGCGTCGCCGCTACGTACGCGTGGAAGATTTCCGCCGCCGTGTCGTCGCCGGCGGCGAAACGCAGGGTGAGGAATTCGTTTTCCAGCGCCTCGACCAGGCGCGCCGAATACGCATGCACGTAGATGCCGACGCGTTCGGCCGCATCGGCGGTCGCGTTGCCGACCACGGCATCGAGGATGGCCGCATCGCCGCCAAGGATGCGGCGCTGGAAATCGTCCTGCAGCCGCGTCAGCGCGTTCACGCCGCTGCACGCAAGATGGGTTCGGCGATGGCGCGGGCGTGGTCGAGTTCGGCGAGCAGGTCCGCCAGCGGCGGAATGTTGTCGTCGCGTTCGATCATGGTCGATACCGGACCGAAGCGGCGCAGCGCGTCGGCGTACAAATCCCACACCGGATCGGATACGGGTTGATCGTGGGTGTCGATGATGAGGTTGTTCTGGAACGTGTGGCCGGCAAGATGGAACTGCTGCACGCGGCGTACCGGAATGCCGGCGAGGTAGGCGCGCGCATCGAAACCGTGATTACGCGAACTCACGTGGATGTTGTTGACGTCGAGCAGGATCAGGCAATCGGCGCGCTCGGCGATGGCGGCAAGGAATTCCCACTCGGGCATCGTCGAGGATCTGAACTCGACATAGCTGGAAACGTTTTCCAGCAGGATGCGGCGACCGAGGAAATCCTGCACCTGGCGCACGCGCGCGCTCACATGCGCGACGCTCTCCTCGGTATAGGGCAAGGGCAGCAGATCGTGCAGGTTGCGGCCGTGCGCGCCGGTCCAGCACAGGTGGTCGGACATCCACGCCGGCTCGATCGCATCGGCGAGTCTCTTCAAAGCGGACAGGTAATCGCGATCCAGCGCATCCTGGCTGCCGATCGACAGCGACACGCCGTGCAGCACCACGGGATAGCGCTCGCGCATGCGGCGCAGCCAATCCAGCGGCTTGCCGCCCGGCACCAGGTAGTTTTCGGAAATCGCTTCGAGCCAGTCGACATCGCGGACGTCGAGCAAGGCCTCGTAGTGATCCGCGCGCAGGCCCAGGCCATAGCCCAGGGCAGGAAATCGCGGATCGGAGGTTTTCGTCATGTGAAAAATGTCGGCGGCCGGCGCGCATCGGCCGGCCGCCGAACATCATGTAACGATGGCTTACTTGGCCTTGGCTGCTTCCTGCGCGGCCTTGCAGGAGGCCTCGTCCTTCTGCATGGTGAAGCCAGCACCCTTGCACGAGT
>DATJIL010000256.1:0-9569 GCA_035493385.1 Rudaea sp. | reverse complement strand
CTGTTCTCGCGCGACGTGATCGCGTTGTCCGCGGCGGTGGCGCTGTCGCACGACATGTACGATGCCGTATTGATGCTCGGCATCTGCGACAAGATCGTGCCGGGCCTGCTGATCGCCGCGCTCACGTTCGGTCATCTGCCGGCCGTGTTCGTGCCGGCCGGGCCGATGCCGAGCGGGCTCGGCAACGAGGAGAAATCCAAGGTCCGGCAGCTGTACGCTGAGGGCAAGGTCGGGCGCGCCGAACTGCTCGATGCCGAATCGCGCGCCTACCACGCGCCCGGCACCTGCACGTTCTACGGCACGGCGAACTCGAACCAGATGCTGATGGAGATCATGGGCCTGCACCTGCCCGGAGCAAGTTTCGTGCATCCGAACACGCCGCTGCGCGAGGCGTTCACGGTCGAGGCGGTGCGGCGCGCCGCGGCGATCACCGCGCTCGGCGACAACTTCCTGCCGGCGGGACACGTCATCGACGAACGCGCCATTGTCAACGGCGTGGTCGGCCTGCATGCGACCGGCGGATCGACGAATCATCTGCTGCACCTCGTCGCCATCGCGCACGCGGCCGGAATCGATTTACGCTGGGACGACTTCGACGAGCTCTCGCACGCCGTGCCGCTGCTGGCGCGCGTGTATCCGAACGGCAGCGCGGACGTGAATGCATTTCATGCCGCCGGCGGCATGGGTTTCCTGATTGCGCAACTGCTCGACGCCGGACTGCTGCACGCCGACATCCGCACCGTCAACGGCACGGGTCTTGGCGCCTACCGCATCGAAGCGCGCCTCGGCACCAATGGCGAAGTCGAACGCGTGCCGGTACTGCGCGAAAGCCGCGACAATTCGGTTTTGCGCAGCATTCGCGAGCCGTTCCGTGCCGATGGCGGGCTGCGTGTGCTCGACGGCAACCTGGGACGTGCGGTGATCAAGGTTTCGGCGGTGCCGGAAGATCGCTGGATCGTGGAAGCGCCGGCGCGAGTGTTCGACGACCAGGAATCGGTCCGTGCCGCGTTCGAACGCGGCGAACTCGATCGCGATTTCGTCGCCGTCGTGCGCTTCCAGGGTCCGCGCGCGAACGGCATGCCCGAGCTGCACAAGCTCACGCCACTGCTGGGCGTGCTGCAGAACCGCGGATTCCGCGTCGCGCTGGTTACCGACGGGCGCATGTCGGGCGCGTCCGGGCGCGTGCCGGCGGCGATCCACGTCACGCCGGAAGCCGCGACGGGCGGAGCGATTGGAAAAATCCGAGATGACGACATGGTGCGCATCGACGCGAAGTCCGGCACGCTCGATCTGAAAATCGACGCAGTGGCACTCGCCGCGCGCGAACCGGCAATGTACGCAAATCGCGATGCGCACGGCGGCGGGATGGGGCGCGAGCTGTTCGCGCGCTTCCGCGCCGCCGCCAGCCCGGCCGACGCCGGCGCCAGTTTTTTCGGAGATGCCGCATGAATGCGTCGATGCCGCAAAAGCGCGAACGACTCGAATCCATCCTGCGCCTCGCACCCGTCATCGCTGTCGTGACGATCGATGAGGCGAACGCGGCCGTGCCGTTGGTGCGCGCATTGCTCGACGGCGGCATCCACGCCATCGAAATCACCCTGCGCACGCCGGCTGCGCTGGACGCGATCCGCGCGATTGCGGATGCGGTTCCGCAGGCCGCTGTCGGTGCAGGCACGGTGTTGAACGCGGCCGATCTCGACGCTGCAGCAGCAGCGGGTTCGAAGTTCGCGGTATCGCCCGGCGCGACACCCGCGCTGATCGACGCAGCGGAAAAATCGCCGCTGCCATGGCTGCCGGGTGCGGCAACGGCAAGCGAAGCGATGGCACTCGCGGAACGTGGCTACGGCTTGCAGAAGTTCTTTCCCGCGCAGGCCGCGGGTGGCGTCGACTATTTGCGCTCGCTCGGCGGACCGCTGCCGCAGATCCGCTTTTGTCCGACCGGCGGCATTAGCGTGCAAAACGCGCACGATTACCTGCGCTTGCCGAATGTCGTGTGCGTCGGCGGTTCGTGGCTGACACCGCCGGCACTCGTGCACGCCGCGGACTGGCCGGCGGTCACGGCATTAGCGCGTGCTGCTGCAGCATTGCGCGGCTAGTTTCCGGACGGCGGTACCCGCACGCGCGCGGTCGAATCGCGGATCACCAGTTGCGGGCTGAAACCCTTGTTGCCATGCGGCGCATCGTCGTTGTGCTCGATCGTGGCGAGCAACAGCAAGGTGGCGTGGCGCGCGATTTCCTCGGTCGCCTGCTTGGCCGTAGTCAGGGCTGGCCAGGATTGCTTGGAAAACGGACTGTCCTCGAAACCGGCAATGGACAAATCCCAAGGCACGTCCATGCCGCCGGCCTTGGCCGCGGCAAGCACGCCGGCGGCGATTTCGTCGTTCGATCCGAAAATCGCGGTGGGCCGGTCCTTGAGCGCAAAGAGTTTGCGTGCGCCGCGAAAGCCGTCGTCGAAGGAATAATCGCCTGGCACGATCAGTTTCTTGTCGAGCGGGATCGCGTAGTCCTTGAGCGCGGCCTCGTAGCCCTTGAAGCGTTCCGGGCTGGAACGGTGCGACTCGCCGCCCCACAGGAATCCGATGCGCGTATGGCCGAGCTGGATCAGGTGCTCGGTGATGTCGTAGGCCGCGTCGCGATCGTCGACGAACACGCAGGGATGGCCGTCGCGCGGGTCTTCGGCGGCGGAAAGGATGCGCACGAAGGCGATGCCGTTCGCGGCGAGGTGCTCGATCAGTTCTCGGCGTTCGGACATCGGCGGCGCGAGCACGAGCCCGGCCAGGCGCGCGTTGCGCACCAGCGCGGACAGTTCTTCGGCCAGGCGCGGCGAGGTGGAGTTGCACGGATGGATCTGCAGACCGTAGCCGGTTTCGCGGCATACCGACAGCACGCCGCTTTGCAGGCTGATCACGTAGTACGGGTTCGGATTGTCGTAGACCAGGCCGAGCGCGTAGGACTTGGCGCTGCGCAGGCTGCGCGCGGACTGGTCCGGCTGGTAATCCAGTTCCGCCACCGCGCGCTGCACTTTCGCACGCGTGCGCTCGAGCACGCCGGGCTCGTTGTTGATGACGCGCGAGACGGTCTTCAGCGATACGCGCGAGCGTTTGGCGACATCTTTGATGGTGGGTTTGCGCATGCTCTCGTCAGCGTGTCGGCGGGCGGTGACCGCGCAGCGCATAGTAGAGGATATACGCGTAGCACGGCAGCATGATCGCGCAGAACACCATCTGGAAGTTCTGCGGCGTTTTCAGGTGCGCGAACAGTTGCGGGATGATCGCGCCGCCGGCGATGCCCATGATCAGGAAGGCGGAACCCAGTTCCGTAAACCGGCCAAGGCCGCGGATCGCGAGCGGAAAGATCGCCGGCCACATCATCGCGTTGGCAAAGCCGAGTGCGGCGACGAATCCGACCGAAACGTAATCGCGGGTGAGGTAGGCGGCCACGCAGAACACGAGCGCGAGCGCGGCCGAGAACGCGAGGTAGGCCTGCTGCGAGACGAAGCGCGGAATCAGGATCAATCCGGCGATGTAGCCGATCAGCATTGCCGCGAGCGTGAACGCGGTGAAGAACTTCGTCTCGTCCAGCGGCAGGTGGAAGCCCTGCCCGTAGGTGCCGATCGCGTCGCCGGCCATGACTTCGACGCCGACGTAGACGAACAGGCACAGCACGCCCAGCCACAGGTGCGGGTAGGCGAAGATGGTGCGGCTGTCCGCGTTGCCACCACCTGCATTGGCCGTGTGCGGGTCGATTTCGGGCAGCACCGAGCGCAGGATCCACACCGCGAGCAGGGCCAGCAGCGCCGCCATGAGCATGTAGGGCATGTGCACTTTCGCCGCGAATTCATTGAGCAACGCCTGCTTGTCGGCGCCGCTCGCGGCGGCGACCTTGTCGGCAAATCCGCCGATGTCCTTGAGCACGAAGATGCCGAGCAGGATCGGCGCCAGGATGCCGGCGAACTTGTTGCAGATGCCCATGAACGCGATGCGCTGCGCCGCGCTTTCGATCGGACCGAGGATGCTGATGTAGGGGTTGGCCGCTGTCTGCAGCAGTGCGAGTCCGGCGCCGATCACGAACAGGCCGGTGAGTGCGCCGGGATAGATGCGCATGGTCGCGAACTGGCCGAACAGCGCCGCACCGATCGCCATCGTGAACAGTCCCATCGCCATGCCGCGCTTCATGCCGGTGCGCGCGAGGATCCACGAGGCGGGCAGGGCGAGGAAGAAGTAGGAAAGATAAAACGCCATCGGCACGAGGAATGCGTTGACGTCGTCCAGGTCGAAGGCGAGCTTGACGTAAGTGATGAGCGGGCCGTTGAGCCAGGTGACGAAACCGAAAATGAAAAACAGGATGCCGATGGTGACGGTCGCGGCGAAGTAGCGTGGCGGTGCGGCGGAATCGACGGCGTTCATGGTTGTCCCGTGGCAGATTGCGAAGGCGGCTGCGATTGTTGCACAACGTTGTCATGATTTGACCAAGTGCATCGCGATCGATGCGCGCCAGATTGCGCAAAATGGCCGGACTGCCACGACGGCAATCGATGTTGCTGCGCGTCAATCCGGCTCGAAATAAACTGCTGAAATACGCAAAACAAAGGTATTTGGCCGTGCGTGCTACCGGCCTTTTCGTGGCGCGTTGCAGCACGATGTCAGCCGGTTGAAATATTTGTTGACAACGTTGTCATGCATTTGCAGACTCGCGCCGCATCAGGGGTCCGGCAGCGGACCCGAAAGGACGGATCGGGAATGGCGGCAGTGGCACCCGCACAACGATTCCCGCACGCACATGGTGGGGCGATGCTGGCCGCCGATGTCGGCGGTACGTATGCGCGCGTCGGCGTCGTGCATTACGGCGCGGGTGCGCCGGTGGTCGCCGCCTACCGCAAATACCGTTGTGCCGACTATCCCACGCTCACCGCCATCTTCGCCGACTTCCTCGGCGGGCAGGACCGCGCCGGCATCACGCACGGGGCCATCGCTTGCGCCGGCTACGTGCTCGACGACGCGGTGATCAACACCAACCTGCCATGGCCGGTTTCGCTCAGGCAGATCCGCGCCGACCTCGGCCTCGCGGACCTGCGCGTGGTCAACGATTTCACCGCGATCGCGTACGCGACGGCCCACGTGACGGAGCGAGACGTCACGCCGGTGGCCGTTGCGGCCGAGCCGATCGCCGGACCGGTGCTGGTCGTCGGACCTGGCACCGGCCTGGGCGCGGCCGTGCGCATCCCCGCCGCGCGATCGACGGTGATTCTTTCCACCGAGGCCGGCCAGGCCGCGCTGACCGCATCCACTGCGACCGAGATCGACGTGCTGAGCCTGCTGCTCGCCGAGCGCTCGCACGTGCCGACCGAACACATCCTTTCCGGCCCCGGCCTGGTCAACCTGCACGCCGCGCTCGGCCGCCTGCGCGGCGTAGACGTCCAGGAACGGCCGCCGCGCGAGATCGCCGAGACCGCGCTTGCCGGCACGGACGCGCTCGCGCGCGAAACCCTGCAAACGTTTTGCGGCTGGCTCGGCAGCGTGGTCGGCAACCTCGTCATGCTCTACGGCGCGCAGGGCGGCGTTTATCTGGCCGGCGGCATCCTGCCGCAGATCCGCGAGTTCCTCCTGCACAGCGACTTCGTCGCACGCTTCCGCGACAAGGGCGCGATGCGGCCGATGCTCGAACGCGTGCCGGTGAGCCTGATCGACCACGGCCAGCTCGGCGTGCTCGGCGCTGCCGGCTGGTTCCTGGAAAACCGGATTCAATCGGGTTGAGTCGGGCCCGAGGATTTCAGTACCCGCTCACGCAAGCGAACACAGCAACCAATCGAATCGACTCACGTACGTCCCGAGGAGAGACCATCATGAAACATCGCAAGAACATCCTGACGGCGAGCATTCTCGCCAGCCTGTTCCTGGCCGCCGCGGCGCAAGCGCAGGATGCCGCGAAGCAGGCACCTGACCCCGGTGCGGCACCGGTCGGGCAGGTATTGCTGGCCCAGAATGACGCCAACGACAACAGCAATAGAAAAAACAAGAGCAAGGAGGCGGAGGAACTCGGCACCATCGTGGTTTCCGGCATCCGCGAAAGCCTCAAGGCGTCGCTGGACAAGAAACGCGACGCCGACGCGATCATCGACGCGATCACCGCCGAGGACATCGGCAAGTTCCCGGCGACCAACGTCGCCGAGGCGATGGCGCAATTGCCCGGTGTCACCCTCGACCGCGCGTTCAGCGCGACGCAGAAGGTCAGCATCGACGGCCTCGACCCGAGCCTGAATCTGTCCTACCTCGACGGCCATCCGGTCGCACAGGCGGTGTGGCGCTACGGCGACAACCCGGATCGCGGCTTCAATTACTCGTTGCTGCCGCCGGAAATCCTCGGTGGCCTGGAGATCTACAAGAGCCCCGAAGCGCGCCTGCCCGAAGGCAGCCTTGGCGGCACGATCATCATGCATACGCGCCTGCCGCTGGATCTGCCCAGCAACACGCTCGACGGTAGCGTCGGCTGGAACTACAACGAGATGGAAGGCAAGGGCAAGCCGAACATCTCCGGGTTCTACAGCTGGAAGAGCGACGACAAGACGTTCGGGGTCGACGTTTCCGCCCAGCATTACGAGCAGGTGACCAGCCGCCAGGGCGAGGAAATCTTCGGCTACACGCCGGTTGCCAACATCGCGGCGAACAATCCGCTCGTTGCCGCGCAAGTCGCCTCCGGCTCGATCAAATCCACCGACGTGATGCCGAACGAAATCAACATCGCCTACTTCCAGCAGACCGAGAAGCGCGACAGCGTGACCTCGAACATCCAGTTCAAGCCGAACGAGAACTTCGATACCACGCTCAGCCTGATGTGGATGCGCGACGATCTGTCGAACTGGAACCAGTCGATGTACGCGTTCCCGGTGTGGCTGACGAGCACCGTCGCCGGCATCGACCAGCTCACCTCGAACGGCCATGGCCTGATCACCGGCGGGCACAGCTGCGATCCGTCCACGCAGTCGAACTGCGCCGGCGCGGCCGGCACGGTGTTCGACAACCAGGTGCGGCATGCGGTGGTGAGCACGCGCGGCGCGGACTGGCGCGCAAGCTGGCGCCAGGACAACTGGAAACTGTCCGGCCAGGTCGGCGTGAGCACGTCGCGCAATCCGAGCACGCAGGCGTTCATCGAGCCGGTGTATTTCGGCGGCTACACCTGGGATATCAACAAGGGTTTCAAGTTCGACGACACCGCCACGGCGACCAATCCGGCGAGCTGGGCGGGCGCGGGCTGGATGGGCAACTACGGCGAATGGCCCGATCGCGCGCGCGACAACTATGCGCAGGCTGATTTCTCCATGGACTTCAACGGATTCATCAACCAGTTGCTGCTCGGTGCGCGCTGGGCCGATCACCACGAAGGCCAGAACCTGCTGGTGTGGAGTGGCGGCGTGCGCGTGGGCAGCCTGACCCAGGTCGGCGCCGGCGGACTCACCGACCTCAGCGGATTCGATTTCTGGTCGGGCGCGGCGAACCACGTGCAGCCGAGCAGCGGTGGCGCGGTGACGAGCTGGGTGACCGGAAGCCCGAATTACCAGAACCCGCAGTTCCTGTACGCGCCGTATGTGTACCAGGGCACCTACAACATCGACCAGTCCAGCGATGCCGGGTACGCCCAGCTCAATTTCGGCGCCGACAAGTTGCGCGGCAATTTCGGCCTGCGCTTCGTGCACAGCATGCTCGACAGCACCGGTTACGTGGTCAGTGCGGATCAGCTCAATACGCTGCCGCCGCCGGCGGGCAGCTACCAGACCGTGAGCAGCACGCACAACAACGTGCTGCCGGCGCTGAACATCGCCTACAGCGTGCAGGACGACTTCATCCTGCGCGGCGCGGCCTCGGAAACGATCGCGTTCGCGCCGTACAACCAGGAAGCGCCGTACACGTTCACGAACGACTCGGTGCTCACCGGCACCGGCGGCAACGCGCGCCTGAGTCCGTACAAGTCGAACAACTTCAACTTCTCGGCCGAATGGTATTTCGCACCGGAGTCGATTCTGGCGGCGTCCGTGTTCTACAAGGACGTGCGCAACTACATCGTCAACGGCGTCGAGACCGAGCGCCTGTTCAACTCGCTGTTCACCAGCAATCCGGGTCAGTACGCACAGCTCGCGGCCGGCAATTGCGACGACAAGGGCTTCTGCGACTACAGCATTTCGCGTCCGGTCGACGGCGGCAAGGCCAAGGTCAAGGGCGCGGCGCTCAGCTACCAGCAGGCGTTCGGCGAAACCGGCTTCGGCGTACGCGCGAACTACACGTACTCGGACGGCACCACGCGCGGCGGCGGCGCGTTGCCCTATAACTCGAAGAACTCGGTCAGCTTCTCGCCGTACTACGAAAAGGACCAGCTCAGCGCGAGTCTGTCGTTCACGCGCCGCAGCAGCTACCTCGCCGGCGGCTACGTGGCGGGGGCGCCGGATACGTTCGTCGCGCCGTACAAGGAGCTCGATGCGAGCGTGGCATGGCGTTTCAACAATCACTTCCAGCTCAGCCTCGACGCGCTGAATCTGCTCGACTCCACGTACTACTCGTACTACGGCACGCACGACATGCTGTCCGGCAAGTACAAGAACGGCACGGAGTACATGCTGACCCTGCACATGAAGCTCTGATCACGTTTGCGGCTCTCCAACCGGTTGCGGGCTCGGAGCAATCCCGGCCCGCTTTTTTTTTGGCATCATGAAAAAGTCATGCGCGCGATAATTTGCATCCTCACGCTGTTGTGCCTGTCCGCCTGCCAGCCGATGCGGCCGGCGCAGCAGATGCCCATGCCATCGCTGATTCCCCTGCCGGCCAGAGTGACGGCTGCGGCTGGCAGCTTCACGCTGCACGACGGCGACGCGATTTCCGTTCATGGTGATGCCACCACTGCAGGAATCGCGGGGAATTTCGCCGACCTACTCGCACGCACGCGCGGCCTGCGCCTGCGCGTGGCGGATGCGCGCGATGCCGCCATCGAATTCGTCGTCGATCCGCAATTTGCCGTCGCCGGCGCTGCCACGCCCGCTGCGCGCGATGAGGCTTATGAACTGCGCATCGACGCGCACCGAATTCGCATCGTTGCCCGCACCGGGCACGGCCTGTTCAACGGCAGCATGACCCTGTGGCAATGGCTGACGGCCGACACGTCCAAAACGCAGGCCATCGCCGTTCCCTGCGTGCAGATCGCCGACTACCCGCGCTTCGCCTGGCGCGGGCTGATGCTGGATTCCGCGCGGCATTTCCAGCCGCCGGAATTCGTCGAGCGCCTGATCGACGAGATGGCGCGGCACAAGCTCGACGTACTGCACTGGCATCTGACCGACGATCAGGGTTGGCGCATCCAGATCGAAAAGTATCCGGAACTCACCGCCATCGGCGCCTGGCGCACGCCGGCTTCGCTGCACGGCGATGCGCCGCGCTACGGGGGCTTCTACACGCAGGACGAAATCCGCGCCATCGTGCGCTACGCCGCACAGCGCTACGTCACGATCGTGCCGGAAATCGACATGCCCGGCCACGCACAGGCGGCGATCGCGGCGTATCCGCAATTCGGCGTCACCGGCAAGCGCC
>DATJIL010000255.1:0-2745 GCA_035493385.1 Rudaea sp. | reverse complement strand
GTAGACGAACCAGATCGCAAGCATGTTGGCCGTGGTCGCCCCGGTCGACAGATTGGTGAATTCGAGCTGGAAACCGTGCCCGCCCTGGCCGGGCGAGTACCAGTTGCCGCTCATGTAGCCGCCGAGCGCGATCGAGGGCGGTGGTGGGGCCACGGAATTGACGGTGATGGTGCCGCGCATGCCCATACTTGCGTGCTGGTCGCACTGGTATTGCACCGTTCCGGCCGTGGGGAAGACCACCGTATCGCTCCATGCCGAACCGTTGGGCGCGTTGTTTGTTGTGCAATTTGCCGCGCAATCGAAGCTGGTCGGGCCGCTGGTCGAATGTGCGTTATGGAAGCCGCCGCCATTGGTGAATGTCACCGAGTCGCCGGCATTAATGGTCAGGCTGGACGGGGTGAAGGCGAAATCCGTCGCCGTCACCGTAAACGTGGTCGCCTGCACTGCCGCACCCGGAAAGTGCAACAAGGCCGCCGCGAAAAGCAATTTCAGCATGACGGTTCTCCGCAACATGGCACGCTACCGGCAACGCGCGGAACGCCGCGCACGTTGACAATCTGCCATCCACGCCGCCTCGGCGGTACCGACGAAAGTCGGTAGCGCCCACCCTTCCCTGGTCAGTGCCTTACACTGTGCGCGAGGCCGCCGGCGTTCGGCGGACAAGGCAGGCGGAATGGCGAAGCTGTATTTTTATTATTCGGCAATGAATGCTGGAAAAACCACGACTTTGTTGCAAAGCGCGCACAATTACCGCGAGCGCGGCATGCGCACGCTGATCCTGACGCCGCAACTCGACGACCGCCATGGCCGCGGCGTGGTTGCTTCGCGCATCGGCCTGAAGGCGCGAGGGCGGACCTTCGTTCGCGACGACGATTTGCTCGAACTTGCACGCGAGGACATCGCCGCGAACGGCGCGTTGCACTGCGTACTGGTGGACGAGGCGCAGTTCCTCACCCGCGCCCAGGCGTGGCAATTATCCGACGTGGTCGACAAGCTGCGCATCCCCGTACTCGCCTACGGCCTGCGCACGGATTTCCGCGGTGAGCCCTTTGAGGGCAGCAAGTACCTGCTCGCCTGGGCCGACGAGATGCAGGAGATCAAGACGATCTGCCACAGCGGCAAGAAGGCGACGATGGTCGTGCGCGTCGACGACAGGGGCCGTGCCGTCACCGACGGTCCGCAGGTGGAGATCGGCGGCAACGAGCGCTACGTGTCGGTGAGCCGCGCCGAATTCAAGAAGATCGTGCGCGGCGAAGGCCGCATCGAGCTGCACCAGCCGACGTTGCCGCTGGGCGACAAGAAAAACTGAATCTCAGCGCTGGCATTTCGCGCAGTAAAACGTGCTGCGCTGTCCCAGCATGACCGAGCGCACCGGCGTGCCGCAGACCTTGCACGCTTCGCCCGCACGGCCATAGACGAACAGTTCCTGCTCGAAGTAGCCCGGCGCGCCGTCCGGGTTGATGAAATCGCGCAGCGTGGTACCGCCGCGCGTGATGGCGTAAGCAAGGATGCGGCGAACCTCGTCGGCGAGGCGCGCGTAACGCGTGCGCGCGACGGAACCTGCGGCACGATTGGGATGGATGCCCGCCGCGAACAGCGCCTCGGCCGCGTAGATGTTGCCGACCCCGACGACGACGTGCTGATCCATCAGGAAGGTTTTCACCGGCGCGCTACGACCGCGCGAGGTACGCCACAGGTGGTCACCATCGAAATCCGCGCCCAACGGCTCGGGACCGAGCTCAGACAGCAACGGATGCGTCGTGCCGGGCTTTTGCCAGAGCAGGCAGCCGAAGCGGCGCGGATCGGTGAAGCGAAGAATTCGCCCGGACGACAGCCGCCAGTCGACATGGTCGTGTGGGCCCGGCGTCGCATCGGCGCGCAGGATGCGCAACGAACCGGACATGCCCAGGTGCATCACGGCGCTGCCAGCCGCGGTGTGCGCCAGAATATACTTTGCGCGCCTTTCCACATTTTCAATTTTCTGTCCGGGCAAGGCGCGGCGCAGCGCCGCCGGAATCGGCCAGCGCAGGCGCGGCTGGCGCACGATGAGTTCCAGCACGCGGCGGCCGATCAGATGCGGGGCGATGCCGCGGACGGTGGTTTCGACTTCGGGAAGTTCAGGCATGTCTACTTCGCCGCTTTCGGATCGAGCAATTCGCTTTCCGGTGATTCGAGCAGACGCGCGCTGAAACGATCCGGCACGCGCAGCAACTCGGCGCCGATACGCACGTAGCGATCGTGGTCGATCGGGTCTTCGCCGCCAATATCGATGCGCGTCGCATCGGCGATGACTGTGATCTGCGGCGGATCGAGTCCGAGTTTGGTAGCGTCGTAACCCGCCATCGGCGCACGCGTACGCACCGGTGCGCGCAGCACGGCGAGCAGACGCGCGATAGATTCAGGATTTGCCGGCGTGTCGTGCGGCGCGCGCATTTGCCACACGCCATCGACGCGCTCGAAGACGCGCGCGGCGCAGGACTGGCAGCGGATTTCCAGATGCGTCACCGTGGCCGGATCGAGTGCGGTCAATGGCCGTGGTGCGAGTCCGCGTTCACGTGCCAGTTCGGCATAAACCGCCACGCCAAGTACCGCCACGGCGATGGCGAGGATCAACAGGTTTCGCGTGGATCGACGCATCGGTCAGGCGCGGCGACGACGCCACCAGATAATGCCGCCGATGAGCGCCAGCGCAAGCGGCAATGCGGCGAGGAACCCGAGCCCGATCATGCCGAGCGCGGTTTGCGA
>DATJIL010000254.1:0-15978 GCA_035493385.1 Rudaea sp. | reverse complement strand
CTGGCGCAGCAGCGCATGCAGATCGAACGGCGCGATATCCAGTTGCAGCTTGCCGGCTTCGATGCGCGCCAGGTCCAGCGAGTCGTTGACCAGGCGCAACAACAAGCGCCCGGATTCCTGGATCGCCTGCGCATAGCCAAGCTGCGTTTCGTCGAGTGGCGTACGCAACAGCAGTTCGGCCATGCCGAGCACGCCGGTCATGGGCGTGCGGATCTCGTGGCCCATCGTGGCGAGAAAATCCGATTTCGCCGCACTCGCGCTCAGTGCGAACGCGCGCTGCTGCGTGGCCAGTTCCCAGGCATGCCGGCGTTTCAGGCGCAGGCGATAGGCGCGAAACGCGAATGCCACGAGCATCGCAATCAGCGCCGCATAGGCGACGTAGGCGAATGGCGTCGCCCACGGCGGCGCTGCCACGCGCACGCGCAGCGGCGCGGAGGGCGCGCTCCACCCGCCGCCGGCATCCGCGCCGCGCACGCGCAAGGCGTAATCGCCAGGCGGCAATTGCGCGTATTCGCGCTCGCCGCGATTGCCGCCGTCGATCCAGTCCGCGTCGAACCCGTCCAGTTTCCACTGATAGCGTTGCGCGGCCGGATCGGCGAAGGCCAGCAGGCGCGCAGTCAGGCGCAGGTCACGATCCCGCCAACCGAGTTCGACGTCGGCCGCATCCAACGCGATGTCATTCCCTGCGCGGCGCACCCGGATACGATCCAAGCGCGGTGGTGGCGGTGCGGCATTTTCCACAATGCGCGATGGTACAAAACCCGCAATGCCGGCCAGAGTGCCGCCGAAAATCGCGCCGTCGAAACGCTCGATCAATGGCGCGCGATTGAACTCGGCGCTGGCCAGGCCGTCGCCCGTGCCGAAGCGGCGTACACCGCGTGTGGCTGGGTCGAAACGCCACAGACCGCGCGCGCTCGCCACCCAGACGCGGCCTTGCGCATCCACCTGCATGCCGCCCGCGGTCAGGCCCGGCCAACCGTGCGACACATCGATGCGATCCAGCGGCGCCAAGGCACCATCGACGTAGCGGAAACGCGCCAACGCACTGATCTCGTGCAACCACAGCGTGCCATCGTCGGCGAACGCGAACGCCAACACGCGCTGCGCGGGCGTGCCGTCCAGTGGCGCAAATCGTGTCGCCGCGGCATCGAGCCGATCGAGTCCAGCGGCGCTTGCGGCGAGCAAGGCACCGTCCGGCGCGAAGCCGATCAGGCCGACGTCTGTACTGCGCAAGCCCTCCGCCTCGCCGAAGCGCGCGACCGCCAACGTCGCAGCTTCGATGCGCGCGATGCCGCCGCCGTCGCTGCTGGCCCAGACCGCGCCATCGCTTGCCTCGACCAGCAGGTCCACGCTGCCGGGCGCCAGCGCGTCGCGGCGCCTGGCGTCGACCGGAATATCGACGAATTTTCCATTCGTCCGATCGTATACGCGCAGCCCGTGCGCATGGCCGACCCAGATGCGGCCGTCGCGGCCGGCGAGGATCGACCAGAGCGCGGACTCCGGCGCCTGCCAGCGCTGCGCATAACGTTCGATCTTCCGGGAATTCGGATCCAGGCGGTCGATGCCGCCGTCGAGATTGACCGACCATACGCCGCCCTGCGCATCGGCCGAGAGGCCTTCGACGCGGTTCGCGCTCAGGCTCGCCGCGTCGCGCGGATCGTTGCGGTAAAGCGCGAAACGCCGCCAGTCCGGCGCGAGATACGCCATGCCGCCGCCGGTCGTGGCGAACCACAGGCCGCCGTCGCGGTCGCGCAGCGCATCGAAAACCTTCTTGCCGGGCAAGCTGCCGGCGACAGCGGCGTTTTCGGAATGCACGTCCACGCGCCCATCCGCGGCGCGATGCGCAAGGCCCTCGCGCGTGCCGATCCACAACGCGGCGTCGTTGCCCGCCGCCAGCGCGTACACGACCTTGTCCGGGAGCCGCGCGTCCTCCAGCACTTTTGCCTTGAGGTCGGCACCGATGCGCAGCACGCCGCGGCGCGTGCCGGCGAGCATGCCGTCCGCCGTTTCCAGGAATACCGCCGCATTGATGCCGCCCGTGCCCGGCACGGCGGATGTATCCACATGGAGGAATTTGCCGTCGGCAGCGCGCACGTCGATGCCGGTGTCACTGCCTATCCACAGATTTCCCGCGGCGTCGCCGCGCAATGCCAGCACGTTGTCGGACGCGGGGCCATTCGACGCGCCGCCCTTGCTGCGAAAGTGTACGAATGTATTTGTGGATTCGTCGAGGCGGTCAAGGCCCATCGCATAGCCGCCGATCCAGATCGCGCCGGCCGCGTCCTGCGCGATCGCCCAGACGTCGTTGCCGGCAAGACTCGCCGGATTGCCGGCAGCGTGGCGGAAATGGCGGAATCCCGCACGCCGCACATCGAGCAGGTTCAGGCCAGCATCCTCGCCGCCGCACCAGATACGGTTGTCGCGGTCGACGAACAGCGCGGTGACGTCTGCTCCCGACAGGCTCGCCGCATCGCCCGGATCGTTGCGATAGACGCGAAAGTCCACGCCGTCGTAGCGCGCCAAGCCGTCCGCCGTGCCAACCCAGATGTAGCCGTCGTGGTCCTGGGCGATTTTCCACACCGTACTCGACGGCAGCCCGTCCGCGGCGTCCAGCGTGCGGAAGTAAGGCGTCGCCGCGAGCTGTGGCACGTCGTTCGGCGGCGCCACGGCCGCTGCGGCCGCGAATAAAAGGCTGCCCCACATGAAAAGCTCCCCAGCTTTTTCCCACGCCGATGATGCCTGAAATTCCTCCCGGCGCTATTACGCTTTTCTTATACCCGCGCGATCGCGATGCATTGAATGTGCTCAGCGTTCGCCACCCGTCCAAATGCAGGGACCGCTTCCGCCCCAATCTGGCAAACTAGGCAGTGCATGAACCTGCGATCCACAGTCCTTGTTGCGATGGCCGCGCCGGCGTTTTGCGCCATGCCGGCGCGTGCGTCGGACTACACCCTCGATGCCGTGCACACCCAGGTGTATGCCTGCGCGAGCCACATGGGATTTTCCACGCCCTGTGCGCGCTTCAGGATAAAAAGTGGATTTTTCCACTTCGACGACGGCGACTGGAGCACGGCCAGGATCGACGCGATCGTCAATGCCACATCGCTGGATCTTGGCGATGCGGCCTGGAACGCGAAAGTCCGCTCCTGGGAATTCCTCGAAACCGACAAATATCCCGAGGCGCATTTCGTTTCGAGGTCCGCTGAAAAAACCGGAGATAAATCCGCAGTCGTGCGTGGCGCGCTGACCTTGCGCGGCGTCACGCACATGCTCGACCTGAACGTGACGTTCAATCGCGCTGGCCTTGATCCCTATGACTTGCGCTACACCGCCGGCTTCGCCGCCACGGCGACGCTCAAGCGCGCGGATTTCGGCATGACGAAGTATTTGCCCGACATCGGCGACACGGTGCAAATCCGCATCGAGGCGGAAGGCTTGCGCGGAAAGCCCGCGCCGGTTCAAACTGCGCCGTCGCAACCGGAGCGGTGACATGCTCAAGAGCGGACCGAATCACTGGGGCAGCCTCGCCAAGTTCTTCCACTGGACCATCGTCGTGCTGATTTTGGTGCAGGGCACGATCGGCCTGGTCATGGTCGAGCTGCCCAAGCGGCCAAACGTGATCCCGGTTTTCAGTTTCCACAAATCACTGGGCCTGGCCATCCTCGCGCTGGCCGTACTGCGCCTCGCCTGGCGACTGTTCGATGCGCGGCCACACGAACCCGCAAGCATGCCGCGCTGGCAGGCGCTCGGCGCGCGCGCCGGGCATGCTCTGCTTTACCTGCTGATCTTCGCCGTTCCCTTGTCTGGCTACTGGTTCGACTCGGTCTCATCGCTGCGCCCGCTGTACTGGTTCGATTTGTTCCAGGTACCGCACGTTTTCAGTTCGAATCCGGCCATGAAGGATGTGGCCAGCGAAACCCACGAAACCCTGTTCTGGGTTCTGGTCGTCGTGGCCGCCGGCCACGCGCTGATGGCGCTGATCCATCATTTCCACAACCGCGACAACGTGCTGCGGCGGATGCTGCCGTTCGCGCGGCCCTGACGGAGATTCCACGATGCGCAAATTGATCCTTCTGCTCGCCCTGCTGCCGCTTGCCGCATTCGCGCGCGACTGGAACGTGGACATGGCCAAGAGCGGACTCGGTTTCGACGGCACGTATCAGGGCGGTGCGTTCGCCGGCAAGTTCGCCAAGTTCAGCGCGCAGATCGCCTACGACGAGAGCGATCTCGCGCAGTCGAAATTCGACGTGACCGTGCAATTGGCCAGCGTCGACACCGGCAGCGGCGAACGCGACCAGACTCTGGCCACCGCCGACTTCTTCGATACCGCGAAATTTCCACAGGCGCACTTCGTCACCAACGCATTCAATCGCGGCGCCGACGGCGGCGTGATCGCGCTGGGCACGCTCACCATCCGCGACCAGAGCAAGCCCGTCACGCTGAAAGTGAAGTTCGCGGTATCCGGCGGCGCCACGACGCTCGACGTCGGCACCACGCTCAATCGCCTCGATTTCGGCCTCGGCGCGAGCGGCGACTGGGCCGACATCAGCCGCGACATCCATATGCATGGACATCTGGTGCTGACGCCGAAGTAGCGCGATCGCGCTCAGTCGGCATCCGGAATATCGCCGTCCTCGTCGCCTGCCTTCGGGCTGCCGGCCGCATCGATCTTCCGCACGCGCTGCAACAGCTGCTTGAATTCCGGACTCGCACGCAAGCCATCCCAATCGGTGTCCTCGACGAGCAGGCTGGCGTATACCATGCCGTGATCGATGGCTTCGCCGAGAGTCGCGAATGCCGCCTGTGCCTGCCCTTGCTTGGCCTGCAGGCAGGCAAGGTTGTAGCGTGGTATCCACGACTTCGGATGCAGCGCCATGGCTTTGCGCAACAGCTGTTCGGCCTGTTCTGTTTGGCCGGTCCTGCGCGCGCTCGCGCCGGCCTGAAGCAGGCTTCGGATATCCTTGGGCTGTCCTTTGTTGGCCTCGAGGTATTCCTTAAGCGCGAGGTCGTATTGACCTCGCTCGTAGTACAAATCTGCCAGACGACGGTGCAGGGTAGGAAACCCCGGATCGATCTTGAGCGCCCGCTCGTACCAGGACTGCGCGGCGGACTCGTCGCCACGCAACATCGCAACCAGTCCCAGTTGGCCCATCGCCTCCACGAACTGTGGTGCGATCTTGAGTGCCTCCTGGTTGTCGTGTTCTGCCTCGTCGTAATTACCCTGCATCAAGGCGATTTGCCCCAACATTCCATACAAACGGAATTGCTTGGGATCCCGCGCGAGCAACTGCAGGTATTGTTGCTTGGCCTCATCCAGATTACCGCGCTTGAACTCGACGAGCGCGAGCACGCTGCGCGCCGAAGTATGCTGCGGCATCTGCTTGAGCAGCTCTTTCAGTTCCTTTTCCGCGCTCGTCCATTTTTTGTGCTGGGCGAAATGGCGCGCCGTCTCGAGCTTGTTGTAGATCGAGATGCCGTCTTTGGGATCCATGCCGGCAGCTGAGGCTCGATCTTGCGCTCCTTGCAGATAACCCAACGATTGCAGCGCCTGCATGGTTTCGGCGGACATGGGGCTGTTTTGCGCGGCAATCGCATGTTTGGCGCTGTCTTGCAGCAACTTTTCCAGTTCTACGTCGAGCGCGTCGGAACGCGCCTGATACGCCGGCTCTCCGTATAGATTGTGCAATTCGTTCGGGTCGGATTTCAGGTCATACAACTCGGGTTTCGGCGCACGAATGAAGGTGTAACCGTCCTTGCGCACCGCGAACAATGGCGCCATGCCGAAATCCAGTTCGGCCAGCTTGGATTCCGAATACTGCGGCAGATCGGCAACCGGCCGATCGCCGCGCGCCAGCGGCGTCAAGTCCACGCCCTGGGTCTGTTCGGCGCCCGACAAATGCGCGAGATCGAGCAGCGTCGGCGCGATATCGACATTGCGCACCGGCCCCGGATACGCCTTGCCGCGCGGGTATTCCGGCGGATAACGGATGATCAACGGCACATGGGTCGTGGCGCGATAGACGAAAATCGCATGGGTCTTCTCTCCGTGCTCGCCCAGGCTTTCGCCATGATCCGCGGTGAATACGAACACGGTACGGTCCAATTCGCCGCTCGCGCGCAGGGCATCGACCAGCCGACCAAGCTCACGGTCTGCGTAGGCAATCGAAGCGTCGTAAGAACTGGGTGAAATCGCCTTGGCCCATGTCGGCGGATGATGCGGCTCATGCGGATCGAACAGATGCACCCACAGGAAAAACGGCTTTTTTTGCGCTTGCTTGGTGCGTTGGCCATACCAGTCGAGCACATGCTGGATGGTTTCTTCGGCGGGCCGTTCGCGAATCATGAACAGCTTCGGCTCATCCTCGCCCCACAGGTCGTCGTCGTAGACGTCGAACCCCTGGTCGAGTTTGTAGCGTCGGCTGAGCACGATGGCCGAAACGTAGGCACGCGTCTCGTAACCGGCCGCCTTGAAACGCTCGGCCAGCGTTTCCGCCGCATCGCCAAGCGCGAACGTGCCGTTGTCGCGCACGCCATGGGCCGGCGGCAACAGTCCGGTCATGATCGTCGCATGCGATACCGCCGTGATCGGCGCCGCCGATATCGCGTTGTCGAATCGCACGCCGTCGGCGGCGAGATGGTCGATGGTCGGCGTATGCGCCAAACCGAACCCATACGTACCCAGGTGATCCGCACGGGTCGTATCGAAGGTCACAATCACGACGTTCGGGTGCTCGGGTGCGCGTCCGCAGCCCACCAGCGCCAGCAGTGCCGTGACGACGATGGACCGTAAAACCGTAGCCCGCAGGCAATGGGGAGATTTCACAAACGCACGCAACCCGCGGCGCAAGCCGCATAGCTGTGGACACAGGTTCGACTTTGCGCCGAGGGTGACGGGCGCATGGAACAGCGCCCGTCACAGGTAAACGTCATTGCAAGCGCGGGCGCAGTCCGAGCAGGCCGAAGGCAATCAGCAATGCCAGCAGCAGGCCCAATGCCAGATGGCCCAAACCCGGAGCCGGAACAGGCGGGGCCGGGGGCACCGCCACGAAATTCAGCAACTGGCCCTGTTCGGCCTGAGTCATGCACTGCAGGGAATTGGCGGGCAACGCCAGCAAGCTGCCGGCCTTGCTGGCAACCGCGGCCTTGGACGGAGCCAACGCGACGAAGTTCGCGATGATGCCCGTCTGGCCCGGCTGCAGGGTAAATGTGTAGCCCCAATACGGATTGTCGTCGCCATTGGCGAAATTGATTCCGGCCAACGGCACGCTTGCCCCCGGTCCTTGCAGTACCGCGGCCTGCCGCGGATCGGACGACGTGGTTCCGCTGTAATTCTGGAACGTCGCCACCCACTTTGCGCTGGTGTCGGTGAACGGCGATGCCGTGGAGCCCGTCGAAGAGTTCGTGATGATCGTGTTGGAATCGGAACCCAGATTGTTCGCGATCACCATGGTGACGGTCTGCGCCGTAGCACCGGTGTTGGTGAAGTAGTTCAGCCAGCGCGCGAACGAATCGTTGTCGGGCACGAAAACCTTGCGCGACATAGCGATACTGCCGGAAGTCTGGGTCGGAAAAACGACTTGCCGGTTGACACCAGAGGCCGTGCCCGTGCATTCGGTCGTCGCCGGACCATTCTTGTTGTAGATGGCGAAATTCGCATTGCCCGTTTCGCACGTCGCCACCGTGTTGTTCAGGCTCAGGCATAGCGTGTTGTAGCCGTCGAACCCATCGTTGAGCGTGCTCGCCACCGTGCCGCCGTTGAGCGTCGTTGCCGCCACGGCATGCGTGTAGCTGGCTTCGGACATCGCGCCGGATGCCGAACTGCTGGTGCTGAACGTGATGTTCGTGTTGATGAAATACTTCAGACCAGAGGCATCGATAAGTGCCTGCGAGCCGGTGGCCAGCGGAGTGAACTTGTCGAGCGGGATGCCGTTGCGCTTGTCGCCCGGCTTGGCTTGACGCACGGTTGTGGAAGCATTGGCCCGGGCATGCCCGCGCAATGCGGCTCCGGTGTCGGTGACCGATACATCCGCATGCGCGAACGACAACGGTGCCAGCAAAAAGCACAGCAGTGCAAGACGATTCATGGTTCCCCCTATGGAATGTGTACTCCAAAAGCCACACTACTCTACACCTTTGGCGCCAGAAGACGCCAGACCCTCCCGGTAAGCGCGGAGACGATTTCTTCCCCCGCCGGATCGATGCCTGGCGTGTAGTAGTCCGGTGCGGCGATGCGCCCGGCCCAGTCCTCGATCAATTTCGCAGCCGTATTGGCATCCAGTCCGGCATGGGAATATACCTGCTGCAAGCTGCGGACGGGATCCGCGCACAATCGTTCGTACCCGACCCAATGGCAGGAACGGGCCAAATCGTCATCGGCGGCCAACGCTTGCAGCAGCCATCCGTAAGACGACGCCCACTGCCGTGCGTAGCCTTCCACGACAAGGCCGGATGCGTAACAGGCCTGGATCGCCGCCGCCTGCTCCGCGTCGCCGACATTTACGGCTCGCTTGAAGGGGCCAAATTCGTAATGGCCGCTGCGTGCCAGATGTATCGCAATCGCAGGATCGTCCCGCGCCCAGGCGTTGAACAGGCCGTCCTGCTTCATCAGGGAAGCGACATGCGCCCGCGGCTCGCGCACGGCGATCACGAACCGCGCATCGGGAAACAGGCGCCGCAGGTAACCGATCCGGGTGAGATTGTAGTTGCCCTTGGCCAGATAGCGCCGTGCTCGGCGTACGGCGAGCAATTTGTGGATGTGCGCGGTGTAAAAATTTGCAAATGCCGGGTTGTCGCAAGTGGTGTCGAGAATCTGGTCGATCGTGACATCGTGCCGTCCCGGAAAGAAGTGCGTCCAGAACACTTCCTCAAAGGCTTCCGGGCTGTTCGCCGTGACCGTAAGACGGTCGCGATGGGCACGCTCGACGGGCGTTTGCGCCGGCAGCGGCAGACGCGCACGCAGCCAATTCCACCAGTAAGGGGTCCACAGCAGCGGATAGTCGCTGTAGCGATGCGTCGTGAAATCCGGCGCCGCGGCCAGCGCCTCGAGCAGCAGCGTGGTCCCGGACCGGGCCAGGCCACACACATAGACCGGGCGTTCGATACACGGCGCCGGCAAATCGCCATCGAGGACGCGCGTCTCGAGATCGCCGAGCCAACGCATGAATCGGGGCAGGCGCGCGTTCAAGGCGCCCGCCATTTTGTCCAAGGCAGGGATCGGCGGGTGGCGTGATGCTGGCATCGGCCCATTATTACCGGTACGGCGTGCTGCGAAAATGTTGCCGTGCTCGCGGCGCTCGCGCGTCTTGGCTACACTCGTCTTTTAACGATCGCGGAAGTCCCATGCGTTTGCGTTGGATCTGTTTTGCATTGCTGCTGTGCCTGAGCACCGGAGCGCATGCCTACATTGGGCCGGGTGCCGGCCTGAACGTACTTGGATCGCTATGGGCGGTACTCGTCGGCATCGTGTTGGCATTGTTCGCCATCCTGACTTGGCCCCTGCGCCTGCTGTGGCGCAAATTGCGCGGTCCGCGGGACACGCAACGCGAACACGATGCCGATGAAAGCCGCCGCGACTGATCGATTGACCGCGTTGCGCGTTATCGGGGTGGCGCTGGCCACGCTTCTGATTTGCGCCGGCTGCGCCAAAGCGCCGCCCGTACCTGCCCGATCACGCCTGATCGTGCTCGGTTTCGATGGGATGGATCCCAATCTGACCGAGAAGTGGATGGCAGATGGCAGTCTGCCGCATTTCGCGCAACTGGCCCGATCCGGCCATTACCAGCGCCTGGCCACGACCAATCCGCCGCAGTCGCCGGTCGCCTGGGCCAGCTTCGCCACGGGCGCCAATCCCGGCGCGCATGGCATCTTCGATTTCCTGCGTCGCGACAAGTCGGACTACGCGCCGGAGTTCTCGATCGCCGACACGACGCCCCCGCAACATGTATTGCACGTGTTCGGCTGGGAAATTCCGCTGGATTCCGGCAGCCTGCGCAACCTGCGCGACGGCACGCCGTTCTGGTCGACGGCGGAACGCGACGGCGACCGCGCCACGGTACTGCGCGTGCCGGTGACTTATCCCCCGGACCCGATCACGCGCATGCTATCCGGCATGGGCGTGCCGGATCTGCTCGGCACGCAAGGAACCTACACGATCTATGCCACGCGGCCGATCCCGGGCGCCGAAAATGGCGGTCGCGTCGAACTGGTGGAGATCGGCGACGACGGCTCCATCCACGCGCAATTTGATGGTCCCGCCGATCCGCTGAAACCCGGCGCGGGCGCATTGCAGGTTCCGTTGGTGCTGAAGCCGAGAGCGCACGGCGCGCAGTTGGCAATGGCCGATCAAACGCTCGCACTCGAACCGGGCAAGTGGTCGCCCTGGATTCACCTGCGCTTCCGTTACGCCGGATTCGCCAGTATCGCTGGCATGGTGCGGGCTTATCTGCTGGAAGGTTTTCCGCGTCCGCTGCTGTACGTTTCCCCGATCAATTTCGACCCGAGCGATCCCGCAACGACGATCAGTTCGCCGCCAGGCTACGCGGCGGAACTGGCAAAGCGCATCGGCGATTACTACACGCTGGGCATGCCCGAGGAAACCTGGTCGTTGAACCAGGGGCACATGAGCGAACAAGGCTGGCTGGACAGCGTAAAGAGCACGCTCGCCGACGGCGAGAAAATGCTCGACGACGCCCTCGCCCGCAACGACAGCGAACTGGTCGTCGAAGTGTTCGTGCAGACCGACCGGGTCAGCCACATGTTCTGGCGCGGCATCGACCCCCAACATCCGTTGTATGCACAAAGCAGCGCGCTGGCGCGCGGCGCGATTCCATGGATTTACCGGCAAGCGGACCGCGTGCTCGGCGACGTGCAGGCGAAGATGCGCGCGGACGATCGCCTCATCGTGCTGTCGGATCACGGGTTCGCCTCGTTCCGCCGCGCGGTGCACCTGAATCGCTGGCTGGCCGACCAGGGTTATCTGGTCCTGAAACCCGGCGCGACGGTTTCCGCCCCGCTCTTCGCGCAGGTCGACTGGCAAAAAACACGCGCCTACGCATTGGGGCTAAACGGCATCTACATCAACGAAAAAGGCCGCGAAGCGCAGGGTATTGTCGCGACAGGCGCCGTCGCGCCGCTCAAGGCGGACATCGCGGCGAAATTGAGCGGCCTGCACGACGGCGAATTCGCCGTCGTCGATGCGGTCTACGATGCGGATGCGATCTATCACGGCGCTCACGTTGGCGACGCGCCGGATCTCATCGTCGGCTACGCCCGCGGCTATCGCGCGTCATGGCAAACCACGTTGGGTGGGGTAACGGCGGCGCTGATCGAGGACAACCTGCAGCCCTGGAGCGGCGATCATTGCATCGATCCGGCTGCCGTGCCCGGCGTTCTGTTCACCTCATTCCAGCCGGACAAACCCGTCGCGGGCATTGCGGATGTCGCCCAACTGATCCTGCAGCACCTGCCGGCACCGGCGAAATCGACGCCGTGAATCTGGGACTGCTCGACTTGCCTGCGCCGCTGTTGGACGCGCTGGATGGCGCATTCGACCGAATCGGCGTCCCCGCGTTGTTGCGCGTGGTGACATACGCCGCTGCTTCTGCCTGGATGGGAATGGCGCTTTACCGGCGTCTGTCGGATCAGCGACGCCTGGCCGAAATCGAAGCCCAGGTCGCGCTCAGTCAGCAAGCGCTGGCGCGGCACGATGGCGACTTCGCAACGCTGCGGATCCTGATCGTGGCCAACCTGCGAGCAACCTCGCACCACCTCGCATTGACGCTGCGGCCCGCGCTGATCGCCAGCCTGCCCCTGCTCTTCGCGTTGCCGTGGCTTTCCAATCGTTTCGATTTCCGGCAGCCGCAGACCGGAACATCGATTTCCGTGTGCGTGCAGCCTGTCGTGCGCGGCGTGCACTGGCAAGCGTCGAGCGCTGCGGCAGCCACCGCATCGGGGTGCTGGCTCACACCCTGGCCCGATGTCAAAACACCGGCCACACTGTCCGACTCCGCAGGACAACCGCTGCTCGTGATGCCCAATGCCGTAAAGAGCGATACCGTCGAGAAATTCGGCTGGTTCAATTGGCTCATCGGCAATCCGGCCGGTTACCTGCCGGCCGATGCGGCCATCGCGCGCGTGCACATCGCCCTGTCGCAACGGCAGATTTTCCCCATCGGGCCAGCGTGGTTGCGTGGCTGGGTCTTCTGGTATTTCCTCACCGTGCTTTTCGTCTCACTGTGGCTGAAATGGCGTTGGCGATTGCACTGATCCCTGCCACCGCTGACGCGCGCCGCGAAACCTGCGAACATCGCGGCTCGTTAGTTCTGTTTGGGGATTCACATGACTGGAAACGACACGGCGATCCGCCGCGATGTCGGCGCGTTCGCGCTGATGCTCATGGGGCTGGGTTCGATCATCGGCTCGGGCTGGTTGTTCGGCGCCTGGCGCGCAGCGGGTTTGGCCGGGCCGGACGCAGTCTGGGCCTGGGTCATCGGCGCGCTGATCATCAGCGCGATCGCGCTGACCTACGCCGAACTCGGCGCGATGTTCCCCGAGTCCGGCGGCATGGTGCGCTACGGCCAGTATTCGCACGGCTCGCTGGTCGGCTTCATCGCAGCGTGGGCCAACTGGATCGCCATCGTCTCGGTGATTCCGGTCGAAGCCGAAGCCTCGGTGCAGTACATGGCCTCTTGGCCGTGGGCGTGGACGCAGGCTTTGTACGTGCCCGCACCGGGCGGCCGTGGTGAACTGACGCCACCCGGATTGACCATCGCGGCTGCGCTGGTAGTTGTATACTTTTTGCTGAATTTCTGGAGCGTGAAGGTATTCGCGCGATCCAATACGGCGATCACGATCTTCAAGCTCGTGGTGCCCGCGCTGACCGCGCTGGCGCTGATCGCGAGCGGATTCCACACCGAAAATTTTTCCGTCGGCATTCACAGCGGTCCGCACACGACGGATTGGGCCGCCGTGCTCACCGCAGTGGCCATCGCCGGCATCGTGTTCAGCTACAACGGTTTCCAGAGTCCGGTGAACATGGCCGGCGAAGCGCGCAATCCCGGACGCAGCGTGCCCCTGGCCGTGATCGGCGCGATCGGCCTCGCCACCATCGTGTATTTGCTGCTGCAAGTCGCCTACATCGGCGCGGTGCCGCCGGAGATGCTCGCGCAGTACGGCTGGCACGGCATCGACTTCCGCTCGCCGTTCGCGCAGCTGGCGCTGATCGTGAACCTGCAGTGGCTGGCGATGCTGTTGTACGCGGATGCGTTCATCAGTCCGAGCGGCACCGGCATGACCTACACCGCGACCTGCGCGCGCATGCTCTACGCGATGCAGAAGAACGGCACCATGCCGGCGACCTTCGGCACCGTGCATCCGCGTTGGGGCGTGCCGCGCGCAGCGATGTGGTTCGACCTTGCCGTCGGCTTCGTGTTCCTGTTCTTCTTCCGCGGCTGGGGCACCCTGGCGGCGGTGATTTCCGGCGCCACCATCATCTCTTACCTGACCGGGCCGGTCAGCGCGGCCGTGTTGCGCCGGACCGCGCCGGAAATGCATCGACCGCTGCGCCTGCCGGCATTGAACGTGCTGTCGTGCCTGGCCTTCGTGTTTTCCACCGAACTCATGTACTGGGCGACCTGGCCGTTGTGCGGGCAGATCGTCCTGCTCGTCGTCATCGGCCTGCCGATTTATTTTTATTACCAGGCACGCGGTCGCTGGCAGGATTTTCGCCGCCAGCTCGACGGCGCGTGGTGGCTGATCGCCTACCTGCCGGCGATCTCGGCACTGTCTTACGTCGGCAGCACAAAATTCGGCGGACTCGGCTGGATGCCCTACGGCTGGGACCTCGTCATCGTCGGCGTGTTCGGCTTCGTGTTTTATTTCTGGGGATTGGCCTGCGGTTGGCGCACACCGGACGTGGAAGCGGTGCGGCAATCCGCTGGCTGATTTTCAGGCGCCGATAACAGTTGCGGGAATCTAATCGCGTCAATGTCCCGATTCGTGGGGTGAGTCATGGCGCACGCACTGTTTGCCGCGCTTGCCGTTGCTTTCGGAATTGCCGCAGCGCACACGGCGCTCGCGGCACCGAGCGACGACTGGAATGCGCCGTACCTGCTTGCCGACGCGGCGCCAGCCCAGGCTGGATCTTCTCCGCCGGCCGCAAGTTCCTACCCGCGGCCGGAAAGCCCGCTATCCGTCGATTACCTCAAGCTGATCTGGTCCGACGCAGTGGAAACCGCCACGGAACCCGCGCGTTGGGACGGCGACGACTGGCGCAAGGCGGCGCTGATCGGCGGCGGCCTGATCTTCAGCATGGCCGTGCTCGACAAGCCAATCCGCGACGCCGCGCAGCGCAGCCGGTCCAAGTCGACCGATCGCTTCTTCACCAATATCCAGAAATTCGGCACCAAGCAGTACGGCTTGCCGGTCTTGCTCGGCTTCTACGGCTACGGCGCGCTCGCCGACAACAACGAAGCCAAAGCCGTCGCGCTGGACGGATTCTCCGCCAGCGTGATCAGCGCGCTGGTGACCTCCTCGATCAAGGGCGTGGTCGGCCGCGCGCGCCCGTACAAGGGTCTGGGTCCGCACCATTTTGCGCCGTTGCAAAGCGATTATTCGTTTCCATCCGGCCATGCCACCGGCGCATTCGCGTTCGCTTCCGTCATCGCCACGCACTACGACTCGGCGTGGGTCGACGTGACCGCTTACGGAATTGCCGGCCTCGTGGGCGTCGCACGCATCGAGCAGGATGCGCATTGGACTTCGGACGTGGTCGCCGGCGCGCTGATCGGCGGCTTGATCGGCCATCATCTCGTGGATTTCAACCGCCGCTTGCGCGAGCAGAATTCCACGTTCGCGCCAACGCTGAGCACGGACGGCCAGCAATTGCTGCTGACCTGGCAGTTCTAGCCACCCAGGAATTTTCGCAGCGCATCCACGTCGAACGGCCAGTTCAGCTCGCATGCGGAATCTTCATTGCGCAACACCGGCACGCGCTCGCCATAGCGCGCCTCCAGTTCGGCATCGTCGTCGATGAATACGCTGGAAAACTCCAGCACGCGCGCGCGCGCAAGCACCTCGAGCGCAAGATCGCACAGGCGGCAGTCGTCGCGTTGGTAGAGAGTCAGTCGCATCGGAAAGCGTAGAATACCGGCGCAAACACGCAAGGAACACATCGTGGCCGTCAGCACATTCGATTTATTCAAAATCGGCATCGGTCCGTCCTCATCGCACACGGTCGGGCCGATGCGGGCGGCGGCGAGATTTGCCACACGCTGGCTTGAGGAAACCGGCGTCCTTGCGCGCGTGACGCGCGTGCGCGCGGAACTGTTCGGTTCGCTTGCGCACACCGGACGCGGCCACGGCACGGACAAGGCGGTGCTGTGCGGTTTCGAGGGCGAGTGGCCGGACAAGATTGATCCCGATTCGATTCCGGCGCGACTCGAACGCATCCGTTCGACGAAGAAGATCAACCTGCTCGGCAAGCACGAAATCGCGTTCGACGAGAAGACCGATCTCGTCTTCAACAAACGCACGAAACTGCCCTATCACAGCAACGGCATGCGCTTCAGCGCCTTCGATGTTGAGGGCAAGGAACTCGCCACCCGCGACTATTACTCCGTCGGTGGCGGCTTCGTGGTCAATCCCGACGAAGCCGCCGAGAACCGCATCGTCGCCGACACCACGGCGCTGCCGCATCCGTTCAGCAGCGGCGACGAACTGCTGAAGATATGCGAGGAATCCGGAAAAACCATCGCGCAGATCATGTTCGAGAACGAGAAAGCCTGGCGCAGCGAATCCGAAATCCGTTCCGGACTTCTAAACATCTGGAAGGCCATGTCCGATTGCGTCGCGCGCGGCATGCGCGAGGCCGGCACCCTGCCCGGCGGCCTGCACGTGCAGCGGCGCGCGCCGGCGATGTGCAATGAACTCAAGGAACGACCCGAGGCCGCGCTCAAGGATCCGCTCACGATCCTGGACTGG
>DATJIL010000253.1:0-4228 GCA_035493385.1 Rudaea sp. | reverse complement strand
CGTTCTTCGCAATGGCGTCCACGTCGCCGGCCTGCCAGGCGTGGACCAGCGCCTCGATCTGCTCCGGGCCCTTGGCGTAATCGTCGAGCACGTTGCGCAGCAGGTCCAGTTGCAGTGCCGACGGCAGGTTGGCGAAGTACTCGATCTGCTGCTCGGCGGTCTCGAAGGCATCGACCTTTTTGCCGCTCGCCTTGAACGTGCGCTGCAGTTGCTTGTTCGCAGCGGACTTCGGGTCGTAGCCAGCCTTGACGATCGGCGCGACCGTGATCGTGAGCGCTGCCAGCCACGGCTTCATGGTGTCCAGCGTGGCCGCGCCGCCCGGCAGGGCGATGGCTTTGGCGGCCGCATCCAGCCTTGCGCGGTCGGCATCGCTGAGTTGCTTCGAAAGCGGATGCTGCAGATCCATCCCATATTGCAGCACCAGCATCTGCATGCCGACGGGATCGTCGTCGTCTTCTTCCATGTACAAGGTGTCGCTGTCGGCAAGCGCCTTGTCCAGCGCCTGGTAGTGCCACTTGGAGCCTTCGGGCAGCACGTGCACGGTGCCGAAAAGATAGACCGTGGCGGTGGCGCTTTTCGCCACCCACAGCGCGGGGTCGGCCAGCGCGGGCGTGCTGGCGATCAGTGCGAACGCGACGGCGAAGCAGAAGCGGCGAAGCGTTTTCATCAGGCACAGGACGCGAAAAGAATCCACGCATTGTGTCATGCGGTGTGATCGGCGGGCGCGTTGCCGCGTCGGGATGACGTCGTGTTCCGGTGTCGCTTCCGGAGTAGCCGATTCAAGGTACTTCCTGTGCGTGCGCGGTCAGCGCTTGCGCCGCTTCGATCATGATCCGCCGTGCACGTGCCGAGCGTTGTGGGGACAACAGGATCTGGTGCCAGGCGGTCCTGGCTTCGGAGGTTTTTCCCAGACGCTCCGCCAGATGCGCCCGCAGCATCTGCGCACGCAGGAAATCTGGTGTTGCAGTGGTGGCGTATTCCGTTGCCTGCAACGCGGCGCGGATGTCGTTCCCGAGCATCAAGGCGTGCGCGCGTGCCAGCCAGCTCTCGCGGCTTTGTGACCAGGCATCGGCACTGTCCAGTACGCGCAACGCCGCCTCCGGCCGCTGATCGGCGATCAGCAGCGATGCCAAGGCGACGCCGCTTTCGTGGTCCCACGGCGCGCGCGCCAGCGCGGTTCCGTAAAGTCGTTCGGCCGCGCGCGTTGGCCCGGTCACCGCCAGCGCGGCGGCGGCCGCCGCTTGCCGGTTTTCGCCCAGCAGCGCAAATGCGCGGTGGCCGGCCCATCCCACGATCGCAAATGTCGCGCAGACCGCGGCGCCGCTGACGGCGCGCTGCCAGACACGAGGATAGTCATGCGCCTGGCGTGATCGGGCAGGTCGCGTCTGTTGCACCAAGCCCGCTATGCAGCCGAGCACCAGCCAGAACAGCAGCGCAGTCGCAGGCGTATGCAGCGGCGCCGAGGCCAAGGCCAGCACACAAAGCACCGCGAACGAAGCGGTGAGCGCGGGGACGGCCGTCGCAACGTGGGTGCGGGTCGGCGCGGGCGGTTCGTCCGATGATTTCGTGGCCGCGGATGACGAACTCGAATCGAGCGCGCGTCGTGCCGCGAGCAGTCCCAGTGCGAACAACGCGAGCAGCAACAACGCGCCCGGCATGCCCGTCTCCACTGCCATTTCGAGGAAGTCGTTGTGCGCGTGGGCGGTCAGCAAGTCGGGCATCCGGCTGCGCGCGACCGCGTCCAGCGGCGCTGCGACGGCACGAAGCCCGTCGGGCAGCGCCAGGGCAAAGTGATCGAGGCCGTAGCCGTGGATCGGCCGCGCGGCGATCAGGTGCAGCGACGCCCGCCACAACTGCAAACGGCCGAGCAACGAATGGAGGTCGTTCCACCGCAGCAACGTCGCCGCATAGCCATCGCCGTGCAAAAGCAACGCCGGCGTTCCAAGCGCGACCAGGCCGGCGAAGCAAATGCTCGTCCGGTTTCGCGGGGTGCGGTTTTCGCGTGGGTTGCGCCGACGCACCCATGTGTGGACCGCTGCGCCGACGAACAACCCCGCCAAGCCCAGCCGCGAGCCGGTGGGCAGGATGGCGGCAATGAACAGCAGCCAGAGCCACGCAGCGCCGCGCGTGAAACGAGATGCCCACCACACGGTTATCGGTGCAGCTGCCGCGAGAAACTCCGCGGTCCAATCAGGATTGCCGGTGGTCGTGAATATCCGCCAGCGCCCCGATTCCCGAACGGGCTGGCCGGCGATCCACGCGAGCGGATCCATGTTCGCGGCCTGCAGGCACGCATGGCAGGCCATCCACAAGGCCGCGACCGCGATGGCGCCGAGCAGGAGCTCGAAATTCCCCGGCGAGTTCGCGTTGTGCGTTTGTCGCGCGTACCGCACCGCCGCCAAAAACACGATCAAGTGTGCAGACAAGCACGCCCAGCCGAAGCCAAGGTGCAGCGCCGGATTGAGCGCTCGCGAAGCGACGATCAACGACCAGACCCACAGCGCAAACACGGTGCCGGTCAGCCACGCGCCCGATCGCGATTTTGTTCGTTGCTGCGCGTGCGCAGCGTTTGCTCTCCACACCTTTTTGGTGCACTGCACGGTCGCGACCAGTGCAAACAGCGCGCTGCCGAAGAGCAGGACCGCCTGCTTGACGGGCAGGAATGCCTGCAGTCCGAATGGGTCGATGGCCAATGGCACGCAAAACACTACGGCCGCGACCAGAACGCCGGAGGGGTTCAACGCGGCAAGCGCAGCGTCTGTTGGACGCACCGATGTTGCGGGAATGATCCGGATCGATTCACCCGGCATGCCCGCTTGCACCCAGCATCTGCTGCAGGAACTGCCCGAGCGGGATCGGTTTTTGCGGAGACAGCCGCTTTGGGTCAGGTGATTGCGGCGGTGGCGAATTCTCCGGCGGTTGCGGCGGCTGTCCCGGCGGGAACGGGCGCAGGTAGGGCGTGCCCTGCGCCAATTGCAGATGCTCCGGATTCAGCGGTTTCTTGCAATCGGTCAATGCCGCATCGGCAGCATTGCGTTGGTCGATCGCGTCGCTGCCTGCTTTCACGGCCTGCCATGCGTTGTAGAGCTGGGTACCGCCTTCCAGCACGGAAAGCGCGGGGCCGAGTTTGTTGAACACCTCCGAGAGGCGGGTGCCTTCCGCCAAGTCTTTGGCGATATCGACCGCGGAGCCCTTGGCGGCGCCGAGTGCCTCGTCGCCAGGTGCCGAGACCATCGCGCTCTCCGCACTCGGCACGCCGCCGAATATCTCGGAAATGCCGGACAGGGCCTTCGCGGCTTCGTTCCGGTGTTTTTCTTCTTCGGCCCATTTGTAAATGTCGCCGCTGTTGCCCTTCGTCGGGTGCTTCATCGCTTCGCACCGGCGATAGGCCTGCCAGTTCAGGGATTGGAGCTCCTGCAATTCCTCGGCGATCTGCTGCTTGAGCGATTGCCGCAACGCGGGGTCCTTGGCAAGCGCGGCCATCTCGGTGAGGAAGTTGAGTTTGTAGACGGCGTCCGCGGTGTCTTGTGGTATTTGACTTGACGTTTGCGCAAGCGCCGGTTGCATCGCCAGCAAAGCGATGCACGTGCCAGCGAGCGTCCATTTGCGCAGACCGGAGGCGGCACTGGAGTACGCGTGTCGTGTGCGTTCAGAGTGAGCCACAGCGCGTTACCCCCCTTTGCAGCTTGTCGAGTTCGGCGTTGGCGGCCCTGACCTGTTTGCCGTTGCCCTGTTCGTCGCGCCGGATGGTCGCGGTCGTCATCGCCGCGCCGACGATCGTCTGCGGCACGACTTGTCCTGCCGGTGCGCGGATTGCGTTTGCGGTCATCGCGGCGATGTCATGGTCGGTCCAGCCGCTCCGCTTGAGCATCGCCACGGTGCGTGGCGGCAGGCCATCCTGCTTGAGCTTTTGCTGCCAGGTGACGAAGGCTTGCTGCATCGCCACGGGAGCATCGACGTTGAACAGGGGCGACGGATTCTTCTGCAGCAGTGGCGCGACCGTGAGGCGCAACAGCCTGGCTTCGGCAAGCCGGCTGGCCTTGCCGGCAGCGGCCATGCGCGGCAGCAATTTCGAGAGGTGTTCGACATGCTTGCCGGCGTGGTCCATGTCGCCCCAGACGATCGCTGCGCGCAACCCGGACATGGTGACCTCGACGGCATCGGCGATGGCCGCGGCTTCCACATTCCTGGCCCACATCGTGTCGAACGCCGCCTGCATCGGGGTCGC
>DATJIL010000252.1:0-15767 GCA_035493385.1 Rudaea sp. | reverse complement strand
TGGCACGTGGTGCCTGAAGCGCCGGCCGGTTACTGGGTGGAGCACTTCGACATCGTGATCGTGCACGAAGCACGCGCCGCACTCGCGCATCTGCCGAAAACGCTCACGCGCTGCGCGATCATCGGCGCGGACAACGCCGCGCTCGGCGACGCGAAGCCGAACAACCCCGAATCGGTCCTCAATTACCTGCACTGGCAACGCAGCTACAAGACCGACTACGAGCTGGCCATGCTGCGCGTGGCGAGCAAGCTCGGCGTGCGCGCGCACCGCGCCGCGGAAGCGGCGTTTCGTGCGGGGAAATCCGAGTACGACATCAACACGGCGTATCTGAATGCCGTGCACGAAACCGAAAACGAACTGCCCTACGGCAACATCATCGCGCTCAACCAGCACGCGGCGACGCTGCACTACATGGACTTCAATCGCGCGCCGCCCACGCATGCCGAATCCTTCCTGATCGACGCTGGCGCGAGTTTCCACGGCTACGGCTCCGACATCACGCGCACCCATGCCGCGCCGCACGCGCGAGAGTTTCAGGAATTGATCGACGCGGTCGACGCCGCGCAGCGCGGGTTTGTGGAAAAGGTGCGCAAGGGACAAAACTACGCCGACCTGCACATCCACGCGCACCACGTGCTGGCCGGCATCCTGCGCGAGCAGGGCTTCATCCGCATGAGTGCGGAAAGCGCGGTGGAAACCGGCGTCTCGTCGACGTTCTTCCCGCACGGCCTCGGCCACATGCTCGGCTTGCAGGTGCACGACGTCGCCGGCTTCCAGAAAGACGAGAACGGTGGAACGATTCCTCGCCCGCCCGGCCATCCATACCTGCGCTTCACGCGCACGCTGGAACCGCGCATGGTGACGACGATCGAACCCGGCCTCTACTTCATCGACCTGCTGCTCGCCGAATTGAAGAACAAACCGCAGGCCCGCGACGTGAACTGGACCAAAGTCGATGCGTTCCGGCGCTACGGCGGCATCCGCATCGAGGACGACGTGGTCTGCACCGACGGCGAGCCCGAGAACCTCACCCGTGACGCGTTCGCTGCGGCATAAGCGTCGCGGCATGCGATAATTGCGCATTGCAAACAGGCCGGTCCGCCCGGCATACCAACGTGTCCGTCAAAACCCATCTGTTCATCGCGCTCGCCGCGACCCTGCTCACCGGCGCCGTCTGCGCCGCCACCCCCGCTGCGTCGGTGCCGGCAAACCCACACCACGCCACGCACAAAGCGCCGGCGCACGACCCCAAAGCCGCGCGCATTCTCGATGTCGAAGGCGTCGGCGCGGTCACCGTATACGCGCCGCAAGGCACGCCCAAGGGCCTGGCCCTGTTCGCCTCCGGCGACGGCGGCTGGAATCTGGGCGTGTGGGACATGGCGCAGACCGCGGCGAGCCTGGGTTACTGGGTGGCGGGATTCAGTACCCCGGCGTTGCTCAAGTCGCTGGATTCCGGCGCGAGCGCGTGCAGCGATTCCGCCGCCGCCGTGGAAAAGATCGGCAACGAAGTGAAGTCCGCGATGAATCTGCCGCAGGATTTCCGGCCGTTGCTGATCGGTTACTCGTCCGGCGCCACGGTTGTCTACGCGGCGCTCGCGCAGGCCGGCGATACGCGCTTTTCCGGCGCAATGACGCTCGGTTTCTGCCCCGACCTGATCTACCACAAGCCTTTTTGTGAAGACGCCGGACTCACCGCGGACAAACAGCACAAGCCGCCTTACGGCTTCATCTTCAACACCGTGCCGCGCGTGCCGGCGCCGTGGATTGTGCTGCAGGGCGACATCGACAAGGTCTGCAGCCCGCCGGCGACGGTGAGCTTTGTGGAAAAAGTAAAAAATGGAAAAGTGATCAGCCTGCCGCACGTCGGCCACGGCTATGGCGTGCCGCGCAACTGGATGCCGCAGTACCGCGCCGGCCTGATCGAACTGCTGCGCGCCACTGCGCCGGAACCGCGCGTGGCCGAGCGCAACCGCTGAAGCCCGGCCACGCCCGATGAGCCAGGAATCCGCCGCCGCTTCCAGCGTCATCGCCCGCCTGCGCTGGATCGTGCCGGTTGCTTTCCTGGCGCTCACCGCCTGGCTGCTGTGGCGCGAGGCCGGCGAGTTTCCGCTGGCCGACATCCAGCACACCCTGATCGACGTGCCGACCCTGCCCGCGCTCGGCGTGGCCGCGCTCGCGCTCGTCGGCGTCACCTTCACCGGCAGCGTGGACTGGCTGATCGCGCGCTGGCTCAAACTCGGCCTGCACACGCGCGATTGCTTCCGCCTCGCCTTCGTCGCCAACTCCATGGCGAACACGCTCAATCTTTCCGGCGCGATGGGCGCGAGCGTGCGCCTGATGGGCTTGAGCGGATTGAAAGTGCCGTTGTCGCGCGCGGCGGCTCTCATTGGCATGCAGGCGCTGTCGCTCCTCTCGGGCCTATCCTTGCTGGTCATCGCCACCCTGGCGACGAGTTCCTTGCCGCTGACCAGCGGCAGCGCGCAGCGCTGGATCGCCGCGGCGGTGCTGATCGCAGCGGCGTTGTATCTGCCGCTGTACTTCTTCCTCACCACCCGCCGCGCGCTGATGCGCTGGCTGCCGGCCGACGTCGGCATCCCGCCGTTGCGCCTGAAGATCGAACTCACGCTCGTCTCGCTGATCGACTGGCTGCTCGCCGCAGCGACGCTGTACGCCTGCATTTACCTGTCCGGCGAACACGTCAAACCCGGCCTGTTGCTGGGCGCTTTTGCTGGCGCCGGTGTACTCGGTCTGGTCAGCCAGGTGCCCGGCGGACTCGGCGTGTTCGACGGTTTGATATTGCTTGCGCTGACCGAAGCCGGCTACGACAAGGCCGCGGTGGTGTCGGGATTGATGCTGTTCCGCATCGCCTATTACCTGCTGCCGATGCTCATTGCGCTGTACCTGGGCTCGGAAATGCTGACCGCGCGCCTGCCGCTGCTGGCACGACTGCGCACGCGCCTCGCCGGGCATCCGCTGTTCGGCCTGCTCGGCCTGCCGGCGACATTGCTCGCCGATTTCGGCACGCGCCTGCTCGCGATCCTGACCTTCGGTGCCGGCGCGATGCAGCTCGCCTCGGCGGCCATTCCTTCGGTGAGCGAGCACATCGAAACCGTGCGCGCGCACCTGCCGATCCTGGCCGTGGAAAGCTCGAGCTGGTTTTCGGTGGTCTCGGGCGTGCTGTTGCTGGGTTTGGCGCGCGGTATCGACGGCCGCCTGCGCCTGGCCTATCGCGTCGCGATGTGGCTGCTGCTGATCAGCGCAGCGCTGGCAGTAACCAAAGGCCTGCATTTCGGCGAGGCGCTGTTCCTGCTCGCGGTGGCCGCGTTGCTGCGCGCGCGCAAGCGCGTGTTCTCGCGCCGTGCGATGACCCTGACTTCGGCGCGCACGTTCGGCTGGTTCGCGGGCCTGCTGATCTGCGTGCTGGTGTTCTTCGCCATCGGCGTGGCCCAGGTGCTGGGCGACGATTCCTTCGACTTGTTCTACGTCGGCTTCGGCGAACACACCTCGCGCATCGGCCGCGGCCTGGCCGCGGCGCTGCTCGGACTCATCATCTACCTCATCTGGCAGGCATTCGCGGTCAACCGGCCCAAGCTGGGGCTGCCCGATCACGCCGAATTGGAACGTGCACGCGATCTGTACAACGCGCATGGCGGCGGCGAGTTCGCGCACCTGACCTTCATGGCCGACAAGCACCTGTTCTGGGCCGCCGACCACCAGGCCGTGATCGCCTACGGCAGCGTGCGCGACCGCCTCGTCGCGCTCGGCTCGCCCTGCGGCGCGGATGCCGCGATCGACCGCGCGATCCTCGACTTCCGCCACTTCGCCGACGCGCAGGACCGCGTGCCGGTGTTCTACGAAGTGCTGGAACCGGACCTGTCGCGCTACCACGACCATGGCTTCGACCTGTTCAAGCTCGGCGAACTCGCGCTGGTGCGACTGGAGGAATTTTCCCTCGCCGGCAAGCGTTGGGAAGACCTGCGCCAGGCCACGAACCGCGCGCAGAAGGAAAAGTTGACTTTTACACTGGTGCAACCGCCGTTCGATACGGCCTTGCTCACGGACCTTGAGCGTGTTTCCGACGCCTGGCTCGCCGACAAGGGCAGCGACGAAAAGGGATTCTCGCTGGGCCGATTCGATCCGGCCTACTTTGCCTGGAGTCCGCTCGGCCTCGTGCACCGCGACGGCGAACTGATCGCCTTCGCCAACGTGCTGCCGCCCTACGGTCCTGGCGGACACGCCAGCGTCGACCTCATGCGCCACGTCGCCGACACGCCGCGCAGCACCATGGACTTCCTGTTCGCGAACGTCATGCAATGGGCGCAGCAGCAAGGCCATGAGTTGTTCAGCCTCGGCATGGCGCCGCTGTCGCGCGTCGGCGACAACCCCTACGCGCGCGTCAACGAACGCCTTGCAGCGCTTGCCTTCCAGTACGGCAACCGCTTCTACAACTACCAGGGCGTGCGCCGCTACAAGGACAAATTCAAGCCGGAATGGGTCGGCTCCTACCTCGCCTATCCGCGCGGCCTGTGGGTGCCTGGCCTGCTCATCGACATCGCCGCGCTGGTGTCGGGCGGGTATCGACGGCTGCTGGTCGGCTAGTCAATCCTTGCGCACCGGCAACGCCCCGGCAATTCCCGCGCCGAGTTTGTCGTAATCGCCGTTGTAGTGGTGTGCGCCAGGCAACACGAGTTCGCGCACGTTGGGCTTGCCGACGACCTGTTTGCAGAAGCTGTCATCCTCGTCGGCGCCGTGCACGCAGATCACCGGCACCCGGGTCCTGGCGATTTCCGGCGCGATCGGAATCGCGCCCTTGTGCGCGGTCGAGCCGAACCAGTCGCCGACGTGGATCTCGAACACCGCCATATCGTCGGGCGAAATCAGCACCTGCGCGGCGATGCGCTTGCGCGCGGATTCGGGCAGGCGGTTGATCAGCACCGGCGACAATCCGGCGCCGAAGGAATAGCCGAGTACGACGAAATCCGCGAGCGGATATTGCGCGCCGTAATGGCCGACGATGCGGGTGAGCGCGTCGGCGGCTTGATCGGGTGTGCGCGTTTCCCAGAAATACTTGAGCGTGTTGAGGGCGACGACCTCGATGCCGCGTTGCGCCAGCTGGTTGGCGACGGCGACATCCAGGCCCGCCCAGCCACCATCGCCGGTCAGGATGATGGCGACGCGCTGCGCGAACACGCCTTGCGCGGGCACCGTTTCCAGCGGCAGGTCGGCGATGTCCTGCGGCAGCGGCGGCGCGGCACGCGCGGGTGCGGTCAGCCAGTCGATAGCCGCAGCGAGCGCCTTGCCGGGATCGGGATTGTCGGCGCGCACTGCCGCGAATTGACTCTTCGCAAACGCAGGCAGGCGATTCAGAACACCTGCATGCCGCGCACCCGGTGCGAACGGCTGTGGCAGCCACGGATTCGGCAGGGCCTTCACCGGCACGATGCGGAAACCGCCCTTTCCATCCGGCGCAGTCATCGCTCCCGCATCGCCCTTGCACACCGGCTTGGGCAAACGAAACGTCGAATCCCAGCCGAGCGTGACGAGTCCGGCGTAGGTGCCTTGCGGCGCCTGTGCGTCGAGCGCGTAGGCAAACGCAGCGCCCGCGCCATCGCCGACCAGAATGGGATAAATATACTTGTCCAGTTTCCGGTCGCGCTGGATCCAGTGAATCATTTCCTCGAAATGCCCGGCCGGAAACGAACACTTGGCGTCGATGGATTCCATCTGCGCCAGATACGCGGGCAGGTCGATGCCGAGCACAAAGGCACCGGCATCCGCTTGCGCCGTCGCCAGCGCCTCGGCGCGTGCGTTCCATCCCGACGAATCCGAAACGAGCACGACCGCACGCTTGGGCTCGCCCTCTGGCACTGCCACATGCACGTTACCGAACAGGCCGAAATGCACGGGCACGGTTGCCGCGTGCGCGACGACGCAAGGCAAGAACAGCAAAAACGCGAGGCACATCCTGCGCATGAACGATTCCGCTATTTGCGTGCCGCCGCCATCAACGCTTCGATTTCATCCGGATCGTTCGGCACGGCCGTGGTGATGACCTCCGGATCGCCGCGGGTCACGACCACGTCATCCTCGATGCGGATGCCGATGCCGCGCCACTTGGCGGCGACGCCCTTGGCATCGGGTGCGATGTACAGGCCCGGTTCGACCGTCACCACCATGCCGGGCTCGAGTTCGCGGAATTCGCCGTCCACGCGATAGTCGCCGACATCGTGCACGTCCAACCCGAGCCAGTGCCCGGTCTTGTGCATGTAGAACCTGCGGTAGGTCTGCTCGCGGACGTTCTTCGCAACGCTGCCCTTGAGCAGGCCGAGCTTGATCAGCCCGGCACAGATCACGCGCACCGCCGCATCGTGATAGGCGCCGAATGGCGTGCCGGGACGCACTTCGGCGATGGCTGCGCGCTGCGCCGCAAGCACGACGTCATACAGCGCGCGCTGCTCGGGCGAGAACTTGCCATTCACCGGAAACGTGCGCGTGATGTCCGAGGCGTAGCACTCGTACTCGGCGCCGGCGTCGATGAGCAGAAGGTCGCCGTCGCGCAAGGGCGCGTTGTTGGCGCGGTAGTGCAGCACGCAGCCGTTCGCGCCGCCGCCGACGATGGGCTCGTAGCTCGACACTGCCCCGCGGCGGCGGAATTCGTGCAGCAGTTCGGCTTCGATCTCGTGTTCGTTCATGCCCGGGCGTACCGTGCGCATTGCGCGCAGGTGCGCACCCGAAGCAATTTGCGCAGCCTTGCGCATCACCCGCAATTCGTCGCGGGTCTTGTACAGACGCAAGTCGTGCAGGATGTGGCCCAGTGCGACGAATTCATGCGGTGCGCGCGCGCCCTGCTTGACGCGTGCGCGCACGCGGTTGACCCAGCCAATCAGCTGCACGTCGAAATCCGCATCGCGACCGAAGTGATAGTAGACACGCGAGCGGCCTTCGAGCATGCCGGGCAGGATGTCGTCGATGTCGGCGATCGGAAACGCGTCGTCCATGCCGTAATCGGCGACCGCGCCCTCCTGGCCCGCACGCGCACCATCCCAGGCTTCGCGTTCCGGATCGCGCTCGCGGCAGAACAGGATCGCCTCGCCACGATCTCGATCAGGAACGGTGCGGCCGGGTATCAGCGCCAGCACGGCCTCGGGTTCGGCAAAGCCGGTCAGGTAGTGGAAGTCGCTGTCCTGCCGGTACGGATAGTGGCTGTCGTTGTTGCGCAGGCGCTCGGGCGCGGCGGGTACGATGCAGATGCCGTCGTTGCCGACAATGCGCATGAGCTGTTTGCGGCGGCGGGCAAATTCCTTGCGGTCGATCATTGGCGGTTCGGTACGCGGCGACAAGTCATTCTATCAGGCCGCAGGCCTGGGTCGGCGGCGGTTGCCTACGCATCGCCACAACCCTATCATCCGGCTGTCCTGGTCCAGACAAATTCAGATATGCCGTTTCCGAGGCGATACGGGATCATCGGCAGGTGGCTGGCGCTGCTGGTCGCATTGTTGCCCGTGGTCGCGCATGCCAGCGAGCGGCGCTACTTCTTCGACGGCCTCGGCAGCGAGCGCGGCTTGGCCTCGCACACGGTTACCGCCCTGTTCCAGGACAGTACCGGCTACATGTGGATCGGCACGCAAGCAGGCCTGAACCGCTACGACGGTTACGAATATCGGTCGTTCCAGCACCAGGCGCACGACACCGATTCGTTGCCGGAAAGTTTTGTCACGGCAATCGCCCAGGATGCGCAGGGCCGACTCTGGGTCGGCGGAATGAGTCAAGGTCTGGCGGTCCTGGATCCAGCCAGCGGCAAGATCGTGGCGCACGCGCGCATCGGCGAACAGCAGGCGCGTCCGCGCGACGCGATCAGCGCCTTGCTGTTCGTTCCGGCGCGCGGCCTGTGGGTCGGTACCGCCGCCGGTATCGAATTGATGGATCCGGCCGATGGCAATCGCCGCGAACTCTACCGTTTCCCGGTCGGCAGCGCTTCCCCACGGGTCTTCCAGTTCCAGCTTGCCGGCGATGGCGCCGTGTGGGTGGCTACCTCGTCGGGTCTATTGCGCTTCGCCGCGAAATCCGATGTCGCACAGCCGGTCGCATCCGGCGCGCTGCCGCTGGCCTTGTGCGCGCTGGTCGGGAATGACGGCGAGGTTTACGCCGGCGGCACCGACGGCCTGTTTCGGGTCGATGTCGCCGCCGATTCGGTGCAACGCCTGTGGCCAAGCACGGCCCCGGCTCCGGGCATGGCCCAGGTGCGCGCCATGGTTCGCGACCCGCGTGGCCGCTTGTGGCTGTCGACTTTCGGCACGGGCCTGACAATTTACGATCCTGCCAACGGCAAAACGGAGTCCCTGCGCAGAAACGGCCGCATGCCGGGTTCGTTGCCCGACGATTACGTGACGACGTTGCTGATCGACCGTTCCGGGCTGCTGTGGGCCGGCGGCAGCATCGGCGGCGTGGCGACCGCGCAGCCGGACGGCGCCACGTTCAGTTACGCCATGGATCCTGCGCCCGGCCGCGGCCAGATGGGCAACAGCATCCGCTCCATGCTCGAGGACAACCAGGGCCGCCTGTGGTTGGGCACCGACGGCGACGGGCTGAAACGCTACGATCCAGCGCGCGATACGTTCGAGTATTTCGACGGCCTCTTCGGCAATGCGTCCGCGACGGCGCGCGACGATCTGTTCCCGGGCGTGTACGTGTTCGCCCTGGCGCACGCCGGCGGCGACGCGCTTTGGGTCGGCACCAATCACGGCGCATTCCGTTTCGATCCGGCCAAGCGCACAGCCACGCCAATGGCGGTCGATACCGAACACGGCAACGGCTTGCCGGGTCTGGCCGTGCGCTCGGTATTGGCGGCACGCGACGGCAGCGTGTGGTTCGGCACTGTCGGTCAGGGTCTCGCGCGCTGGCTCCCCGCGGCAGCGGGCCAGCCCGTGCACTGGCAGCAGTTCCGCCATCGCGCCAGCGAGATCGACAGTCTCGCGAGCGATGCCGTCCTAAGCCTGCTGCAGGATAGCGACGGCCGCGTCTGGATCGGGACCACGGACGGCCTCAGCGTCTTCGATCCGGGAAAAGGCAACCTGCGTACGTTCCGTCACGATCCGTCCAATCCGGATTCGCTGTCCGACAACCTCATACGCAGCCTGCTGCAAAGCGGCGACGGCACCTTGTGGATCGGCACGCAGAGCGGACTGGACCGCGTCGACCTGCCCGACGCGGAATCGCTGCGCTTCACCCACTATTCGAAAATCAGCGGATTGCCGAGCGCGACCATCTACGGCCTGCTCGAGGACGCCCATCACAATATCTGGCTGAGTACCAACCGCGGCATCGCCACGTTCAACCGCGCGCTCGGCGCGTTCATGGCCTTTTCCCTGCGCGATGGATTGCAGGGCTTCGAATTCAACAGCGGCGCGGCGTGCGCACGCGCCAACGGCGAGCTCGTATTCGGCGGATTGCACGGCATCAACCGCTTCCATCCGGACGCCATCGGCCACGACACCTACGCACCGCCCGCAGCGATCACCGCGGTGCGCATCGGTGATGCCAAGACGGACATGCCGGTATCCGCCTCCGGCTTGCGCATGCGCCAGGGCGAGCGTGTCGTGCGTTTCGAATTCGCCGCACTCGACTATGCCGCCCCGTCGCGCAACCGTTTCGTTTACCGGCTCGACGGTTTCGATCCGGCGTGGATCGACGCCGGCACACGCCACGAAGCGGTGTACACGAACCTGCCCGCCGGCAAATACATGTTCCAGGTGCGCGCCGCGAACGGCGATGGCGTGTGGAACCAGAATCCGGTCAGCCTGAGCCTGGGCGTGACCCCGCCATGGTGGGCGACGACGGCGATGAAGACCACGTATCTGGCGCTTGCCGCGCTTGCTTGGCTTGGATTGTGGATCGTCTACCGCCTGCGTCATCAACGCGAAGCGCGGCATGCGCGCGAATTGCGCGAACGCGAAGATCGCCTGCGCCTGGCGCTGTGGGGGTCGGGAGACGAGTTCTGGGACTGGGATGTCCACCGCGGCCAGTTGTACCGGTTCGGCGCCGACCAGCTGATCGGCGGCCACCAGGAGGAATCCCTGCCGCAAGACACCTGGAAGAGCCAGGCCGTGCATCCGGACGACCTGGTGCAGGTGGAAAAGCGCGCCTACGACCATCTGGCCGGACGCACCGACCACTTCGAATCCGAACACCGCATCCGCAATGCGCAGGGCGACTGGACCTGGGTGCTCTCGCGCGGCAAGGTGGTCGACCGCGACAGCAATGGCCGCGCGCTGCGCATCTGCGGCACCGCGCACAACATTACCGAGGCGCGCAAGGCCGATCGCGAGCGGCGCATCGCCGGCGAGGTGATCGACAGCATGAACGAAGCGGTCTCGGTGACCGACCTCGATTTCCGCTTCGTCTCGGTCAATCGTGCATTTATGCGCATGACCGGCTACACCGAGGCCGAGTGCATCGGCCAGCCCGCGCTGATCCTCAACAGCGCCAAGTACTCGCCCGACGTGTTCCGCACGATGCGCGAGGAATTCGCGCGCAACGGCCACTGGCGCGGCGAGCTGTGGCAACGCCGTCGCGACGGCGAGGACTTCCTTGCCTGGCTCGAGGTAAGCCAGGTCCGCGACGAGGCCGGGCAGGTCACCAATTACGTCGGCGTGATGAACGACATCACCGACCGCAAGCGCGCCGAGCAGGAATTGCGTTACCTGGCCAATTACGACACGTTGACTGGACTGCCGAACCGCACGCTGCTGGGTGAGCGTCTCGCGCATGCCGTGATCCGCGCACGGCGCACCTCGCGCAAGGTCGCCGTGCTGTTCCTGGACCTGGACCGCTTCAAGCACGTCAACGATTCGATGGGCCACGCCGCCGGCGACCGCGTGCTCAAGGCCGTCGGCGAACGCCTGTGCGAGAAAGTCCGCGAATCCGCCACCGTCGCGCGCCTGGGCGGCGATGAGTTCACGGTCGTGCTCGAAGACGTGCAACACGCCGACCAGGTGCAGCGCGTCGCCAGCGATCTGCTCGATGTCTTCACCACACCACTGACGCTGGACAGCGGCCAGGAAGTCATCATCTCCCCCTCGATCGGCATCAGCCTGTATCCGGATCATGCGCAGGTGCCGACGGACCTGCTCAAGTTCGCGGACACCGCGATGTACCACGCCAAGGAACAAGGCCGCAACATGTACCAGGTGTACACGCCGGAAATGGACGCGATCACGCGCCAGCGCGCGAACATGCTGGCCGGCCTGCGCCTGGCGCTGGAGCGCGGGGAACTGAGCCTGGTCTTCCAGCCGATGCTCGCGCTCGACGAAGGCCGCATCACCGGCGTCGAAGCGCTGTTGCGCTGGAACAGTGCCGAATTCGGCGCGGTTCCACCGAGCGTGTTCATCCCGCTGGCCGAAGAGGCGGGTCTGATCGAGCGCATCGGTGAATTCGTCCTGCACCGCGCCTGCGTGCAGCTGCGCCATTGGCAGGACCACGGCCTGTCGGGCATCACCATGTCGGTCAATCTTTCCGCATTGCAGCTGCTGCGCGACGAGTTGACCCAGCGCTTGTGCGAAATCCTGGCCGAGGCACAGATCGAACCCCAGCACCTGGAACTGGAGTTGACCGAAAGCGTGCTGATGGCCAATCCCGAACGCGCCATCCACACGCTCGACCGCCTGCACGCGGTCGGCGTGGCCATCGCGATCGACGATTTTGGCACCGGCTATTCCTCGCTCAGCTAACTCAAGCGCCTGCCCATCGACCGCCTCAAGATCGACCGCAGTTTCGTCGGCGACATCACTACCGACCCCGACGACGAGGCGATCACCAAGACCATCATCACGATGGCGCATTCGCTGGGGCTTGACGTCGTCGCCGAAGGCGTGGAAACGCTGGAGCAGCTCGAATACCTGCACGAGCAAGGTTGCGACGAGATCCAGGGCCATTGGCTCTCGATCCCGCTGGACGCGGCCTCGTGCTTCACGTTCATCCGCGAATTCGAGCGCAGTCGGCCGCCGGCGCGATCGCGCCTGACCGTGCGTTGACCCTGCGCCCGCGCCCGCCTATAGTCCCGCCATGTCCAATGCCAATCCCGCCCTGAACGAACTGCATGAGGTCAGCGGACGCATCGATCGCCTGCTGGAACTGTGCCGGCGCCTGGCTGAAGAAAACCGCAGCCTGCGCCAGAGCCAGGATCAGCTCGCCTCGGAGCGTTCGAACCTGCTCGCGAAAAACGAACAGGCGCGCACGCGCGTCGAGGCGATGATCGCGCGCCTGCGTTCGCTGGAGAACGGCGCGTGAGCGGCGAGGGACCGATCGCGGTCAGCATTCTGGATCGTGAATTCCTCATCGGCTGCACGCCGGAGGAGCGTCCCGGCCTCATCGCGGCGGCCGGTTATCTCGATGGCAAGATGCGTGAAATCCGCGATCATGCACGGTCCGCCGGCGTCGACCGCATCGCCGTGATGGCGGCGCTGAACATCGCGCACGAACTGATTCAGCTGCGCCAGCATCGCGACACCCACGACGGCACCTTGGCACAACATCTGCAAATGCTGCGCGCCAAGCTTGATGGTGTGCTCGCAACCTCGGTAAAATGACGCCGCGTCCCCTGCGGTGTGCGAGAGCGCATCCAACCATATTGCCTTGTTCCTATATACGACCCCGGGGTGGCAGTGTTCGAGTCCGTGTGCATGTCCGCCATGAGCGGAAAGCCTGACGACCGGCGAGCCATCCCACCTGATCCTAGGGATCAAGGTCGTTCGGTGTGCAACGGCATCGCGGAGGGCGCGCTTTTTTTTCCGCGTGCTCGCTGCGCGTGAATCGCGACCCCGACCGTACTCCATTGCGCGAACGCCTGCGCAAGCAACGTGCGCAATTGCCTGCCAGCGAGCGCATCTGTGCTGCCACCGCGCTGGCTGCAACGCTGGAACAGCTTCCGGAATTCCTCGTCGATGCACGCATCGCCGGTTACTGGGCGGTGCGCGGTGAGATACCGTTGCACGCCGCCTTCGCCAGCCTTCGCTCGCGCGGACAGGCCTATTGCCTGCCGCTGCTTTCCGAAGATGACGCACTGCGCTTCGCGCCGTGGCAGCCCGACTTGCCGTTGCGCGGCAACCGTTACGGAATTCCCGAACCCGATGTACCCGCGGACGCATGGCTCGCGCCATCGGATCTGGATGTCGTGCTGGTCCCGTTGTTGGGTTTCGATCGGCGCGGCAACCGGCTCGGCAGCGGCGGCGGCTGGTACGACCGCAGTTTCGCGTTCCTGCGCGACGCGCCACGACCCGCACACCCGATCCTGGTCGGCATCGGTTACCATTTTCAGGAAGTGGCGAAACTCGACCAGCAGCCGTGGGACGTGCGCATGGATTTCGTCGCCACGGATCGCGAATTGATTCACTGCACGGAATCGACTGCATGAACCATTGGCTGATGAAATCCGAGCCGGACGAGTTTTCCATCGACGATCTGGCACGCAAGAAGACCGAGCCGTGGAGCGGCGTGCGCAATTATCAGGCGCGCAACTACCTGCGCGAGATGCGCGTCGGCGATGGCGTGCTTTTCTACCACTCCAGTTGCGCCGAGCCCGGCGTCGTCGGCATTGCCACGGTCGCGACGGCAGCGTATCCGGATCCGACCCAGTTCGATCCGAAAAGCGACTATTTCGACGCAAAAACCACGCGCTCGACACCGCGCTGGTCGCTTGTTGACGTCAAGTTCAAGCGCAAGCTCAAGCGCACGATCGCGTTGACCGAACTCAAGGATCGCAAGGAATTGCAGGGTTTGGCTCTTATTCGTCCCGGCAACCGGCTATCGGTGCTGCCGGTGACATCGGCACAATGGAATTACATTCTCGGACTGGAATGATGGCTGACAATCGCGAAGAGCAGAAGCGCCTGGCCGCCGAACGTGCCATCGGTTATGTCGAGGAAGGCAGCGTTCTAGGCGTAGGCACTGGCTCGACCGTTGCGCATTTCATCGATGCGCTCGGTGCGCGGCGCGGCCTGATCGAGGCGGCCGTATCCAGTTCCGAGCAAAGCACGGCTCGACTGAAACAGCACGGCATTCGCGTCGTCGATCTCAACAGCGTCGGCACACTGGCGCTGTACGTGGATGGCGCCGACGAATGCGACCCGCACAAGCGCCTGATCAAGGGCGGCGGCGGCGCGCTGACACGCGAGAAGATCATCGCCGCGGCATCGAAGATTTTCGTGTGCATGATCGACGCGGCCAAGCGCGTCGATGTGCTCGGCAAATTCCCGTTGCCCATCGAAGTCATTCCCATGGCGCGCGGCCATGTCGCGCGTGAAATCGCACGGCGCGGCGGCAATCCGGTCTGGCGCGACGGCTTCGTCACCGACAACGGCAACATCATCCTCGACGTGCACGGCTGGCGCATCGACGACCCGGTCGCGCTGGAGGCCGACCTCAGCCAGATCACCGGCGTCGTGTGCGTCGGATTGTTCGCCAGGCGTCCCGCCGACATCGTCCTGATCGGCGACTCGGTAATGCCTTAGCGTTAGGCCTGCTTTTCCATTTGCTTGATCATCCCGGAAAGCCCGCCGTGCAGGGCGAACACCTGGAATCCGAGCTTGCTGAGGATGAAGGCAGCGGCCGCGCTGCGCTCGCCGGTATTGCAGTAGACGATGTATTTTTTCGCCTTGTCGTACTCGCTCATGTTCTCGCGCAGCGTATACAGCGGCGTGTTGATCGAACCCTTGATCGCACGCTCGGCGTGTTCGTCGGGCATGCGCACGTCGAGGACAACCGCGCCCTGGCGCGCCATGATCGAGGCCATGCCCGGTGTCAGCCATTCAACGACGGGCGGCTTGAGCACCTCGTCAAACGACTTCTTCGCCAGCCGCATCAGCCTGCCGTCCTTGAGCATCGTCACCGTGGCATTGCGCACAGTGTTGGCCAGTAGCGCGTCCTCGCCGAAAGTATCACCACGTACCAGGTAGGCGACGATCGCATTGCCGGTTTCCAGGCTTTTCGACACGGACGCCGTGCCGTCCTTGATCGCATAGAAATAGTCGGCCTCTTCGCCCTCGCGGATGACGACATCGCCACTCTTGACCGCGATTTCCTCAAACCGCTGGAACATGCGCTCGATATTGCCGGTCGGAAGTTTGTGCAAGGCGCGCGATTGCAGCAGGCGGAAGACCCAGCGGTTCGCGTCGGGACTCGGATCCACGTGGCGGAAATTCTCGTTGCGCGAGAGCTGATCCCAGGTCTGCACTTTTTCCATGTAACGCCGATCGAGTTTGACCAGCGTGGCGCTGCGCGAGGTCACCGTCGCGGTGAAGCGACGCGGCTGCAAATCTCCGAGCGCGTAGCGCCCCTGCAGGGTGCTCGCATCGATTTCCTTCTGCTTGCCGTCGGGATAATCGCCTCTTACTCGACCGGCACGCACGAAGATGGTCTGGTCGTCGGTATCGCCGGCCTTGAACAGCATCGTACCCTTGGCGACGTCGATGCTCTCGGCCTCGCGCGCGAGCTGCTCAAGGTTTTCCGGCAGCAGTTTGTCGAGCGGATAGAACTTGGCAAGCTCGGCGGCTTCGACGCTCATGGTTCACTCCACGGGATCGGGTGGCAGTGTATCCCGGCGAACACGCAAACAAAAACCCCCAGGTGTAGGCCTGGGGGTTAGGGATAAGTGCTCAGCGATGACCTACTCTCACATGGCTTAAGCCACACTACCATCGGCGCGGGCGCGTTTCACTTCCGAGTTCGGGATGGGATCGGGTGGTACCACGCTGCTGTAATCGCTGAGCGATCGG
>DATJIL010000251.1:0-4040 GCA_035493385.1 Rudaea sp. | reverse complement strand
GGCAGGAGTCACAGGACCGACAGGTGCGACGGGACCCGCCGGGCCCGCAGGTCCGACTGGAGCGACAGGCATCGCCGGACCGGCAGGAGCAACCGGACCGACAGGCGAGACCGGACCCGCCGGGCCTGCGGGTCCGACCGGAGCGACAGGCATCGCCGGACCGGCAGGAGTCACAGGACCGACGGGTGCGACCGGCGCCGCAGGGCCCGCAGGCCCCACCGGAGCAACAGGGCCGACCGGACCGAGCGTTTCGATTACCGCGTACCAAAACGGCCCGATCCCATCGACCGCGGGTCCCAATACCTTGGTAGCTACCTGCGGCGCCGGCAAGGTGATCGTCAGCGGAGGTTGTCAGTCAGACATTAACAACGACTTGATCGCAGGATCGTACAGAAGCTCGACATCTACATGGACCTGTCTGATCAGCAGCGCGGGCGGCACGCAAATCACGGCATACGCCTACTGCAACTGACGACCATCATTCGACGTCGCGCCGGCCGCCGCCTCGCACGGCGGCGGCGGCTACCCCGAAGTCCGGGACCGCATGCATAATTCGCGCATGCGGATATGCCTGTCCATGATCGTCAAGAACGAGGCGCCGGTGATCGAACGCTGCCTGCGCTCGGTCAAGCCATTCGTTCATGCCTGGGCGATTGCCGATACCGGTTCGAGCGACGGCACGCAGGACATCGTGCGCCGTTTCATGGCCGACCTGCCCGGCGAGTTGATCGAACGCCCGTGGGTGGATTTCTCCACCAACAGAAACGAAGCGCTGGAGCTTGCGAAGAAGTTCGGCGATTACGCCCTGGTCATCGACGCCGACGACGTGCTCGAGGCCGACGCGGGATTCGCCTGGCCGGCGTTGACGGCGCCCGGCTACCTGCTGGAAATCGTCTACAACGAATTGCGCTACCGCCGCATCGTGCTGCCCAGGCTCGACGCCGGCTGGGAATGGCGCGGTGTCCTGCACGAGGCGTTGGTATCGCCACAACTGGCGCAGGCGCAATTCCTGGCGGGTCCGCGCATCCGCATCCACAACGACGGAGCGCGCAGCCGACAATCACAGGTCGAAAAATTCACGCACGATGCCGAAGTCCTTCGCCGCGCGCTGCATACCGAACCGGACAATGCGCGCTACCGCTTCTATCTGGCCCAGAGCCTTCGCGACGCCGGCGATTTGCGCGGCGCCATCGCAGAGTACGAAAAGCGCGCCGCGATGGGTGGCTGGGCGGAGGAAGTATACTTTTCCAGATTCCAGGTCGCCGTGTTGAAGGAACGCATCGGCGAACCCTACGCCGACGTCGTTGCCGCCTACCTGGACGCCTGCGACAGCCGTCCGTCGCGTGCGGAAGCGCCTTGCGAACTAGCACGTTACTTTCGCCTGCACCAGCGCTGGAACCTTGCCCGCCACTTCGCGCAGATCGCGATGTCGCTGCGGGTTCCCGACGACGTACTGTTCATCGACCGTACCGTGCACGACTGGCGTGCATGCGACGAGTTGTCCATCGCCGCCTATTGGTGCGGCGATTACGCGCGCTGCGCAGCGCTTTGTCGTCAATTGCTGGCCAGTCCGCACCTGCCGGCGGGCGAACGCGGACGCGTGCAGAAAAACCTCGAATTCTCGTTGCCGCACCTGGCAAAAAAAGCATGACCCTCGCCGAACGCATCGATGCCCTGCTGCCACAGACGCAGTGCACGCGCTGCGGTTATCCGGCGTGCATGGATTACGCGAACGCGATCGCGGGCGATGAAGCGGCCATCAACCAATGTCCGCCGGGTGGTGCGGCTGGCATCGCCGCATTGGCAGGCCTTCTCGGGCGCGAGCCTCGGCCGCTGAACCCCGCCAACGGCATCGAGAAGCCACGCGAGATCGCGCTGATCGACGAGGAAGTTTGTATCGGCTGCACCAAATGCATCCAGGCCTGCCCGGTGGATGCCATCGTCGGCGCATCCAAACTCATGCATACGGTCATCGCGGACGAATGCACCGGCTGCGAATTGTGCATCGCGCCCTGCCCGGTCGACTGCATCGCGATGGTGCCGGCGACGATGCCTGCGGACGCGGGGAAATATCGCGCGCGCTACGTCGCGCACACGCAGCGCGAGCAACGCCGCGCTGACGAACGCGCCGCCGAGCTGGCCGCGCGCAAGTCCAGGGTCGATGCCGGCGACACCGTCACCGCCGCACTGGCGCGGGCGCGCGCGAAGAAGGCCGGCGCATGAACGCCGCCAAGCGCGCGGAAATCTTCCGCCGCCTGCGCGAGGCGAATCCGAAACCGACGACGGAGCTCGAATACGCCACGCCATTCCAGTTGCTGGTCGCAGTGATCCTCTCCGCGCAGGCCACCGACGTCGGCGTGAACAAGGCCACGCGGCGCCTGTTTCCCGTCGCCGGTACGCCGGAGGCAATGCTCGCGCTCGGCGAGGATAAACTGAAGCGCCATATTTCCTCGATCGGACTCTTCAACACCAAGGCGAAGAACGTCATCGCAACCTGCGCGATCCTCGTCGAACGATTCGACGGCGAGGTACCGGCTTCGCGCGCAGCGCTCGAAGCCCTGCCCGGTGTTGGCCGCAAGACCGCGAACGTGGTGCTGAACACCGCGTTCGGTGAACCGACGATTGCCGTCGACACGCATATCTTCCGCGTCGCCAACCGCACCGGGCTCGCGCCCGGCAAGACCGTGCGCGCGGTCGAGGACAAGCTCGAAAAGGTGGTGCCGGACGAATTCAAGCGCGACGCGCACCACTGGCTGATCCTGCACGGCCGCTACGTGTGCAAGGCGCGCAAGCCGGATTGCCCGAACTGCATCATCCGCGACCTGTGCGAGTACCGGCACAAGACGCCAGTGGCGTGAGCGATCGTCACGCGACTGTCATGCGCACGGACTATCGTCACGAAACCTCCATATTCGCGAGACAGACCATGCAGCGCCGCACCGCCCTTTTTGCACTCACCCTCTGCGCACTCGGCATCAATGCCCACGCGGACACGTCGTTTTCATCGCTCGACGAATGCATGTCCTACAAGGATTTCGTCGGCCTCGGCTTGGACAAGCTCAGCCCGGAACAGCGCCACGGCCTGAATGCCTGGGTTCGCGCGCATGGCGCCACCTGCGCCGTGGCCGCGACGCCTGCATCCGCAGCCACCGCCACTGCCAAGCCCGTCGCGGCGCCGGAAGCCCGGCGCATCGAAAGCCGCATCGCCGGCGAATTCGACGGCTGGCGCCACGGCACGGTGCTGGTCCTGGAAAACGGACAGCGCTGGGAAGTGCGCGACGAGGAGCCCGTGAGCGCACGCCTGCAGTCCCCGAAAGTTGTCGTCGAGCCGGGCCTGCTCAACGGCTGGACGCTCACCGTCGAAGGCGTCGGCGAACTCGCGCACGTCCTTCCGGCCGAGCATCGTTAAGAAATCACGGCGAAAAAAAACGGGCGCCGAGGCGCCCGTTCAACCCTGACCGAGGAGAGCACTCGATCGTCAGAACGCGATTTCCGCCCACACGCCGATTTCGTTGCTCTTGGTCGTGTTCGCGGCGTCGGTAAGCTTGTCGTGCTTGAACACCGCGGCCAGGCGCACGCCCTTGCGCGCGATCCATTCCACACCGGCGTTGTAATAGGTGTCCTTGAGCTGCGGATTGATGTCCTTGCTCGGCTTGGCGTGGTCGTAACGCGCGAAGACCGAGTATTCCGGCGCGAACTTGTACTGGCCCCACACCGAATAACCGTCGGCCGAATCCTTCGGTCCCGCGGTCAGCACGTTGTTCCAGTTGTCCTGGCTGAAGTATTCGGCGCCGAGGCGCAATTGCGGGTTGACATAGGCCGCGACAAAGTCGAGGCGGCTTGCGCTGCGCGTGGAACCGGACGGAAGATTCGCGGTGTCCTTGCCCAGTTCGCCACTATAACCGCCGACCGCGAAGCTCAGGCCGGGCAGCGGGGTCACGCCGAAACGGCCCTCGACGTCCACGCTGTTGCTGCGCGTCGGATTCTTGTAGCCGGCGCCGTTGACCACGGCGACGTTGTAGTTCCACAGGGCGTCGCCG
>DATJIL010000250.1:0-3438 GCA_035493385.1 Rudaea sp. | reverse complement strand
TGCTGTTCGATCCGTTGGTGCTGCGCTACCGCAACGATCCGCGCTTCGTCGCGTTCTGCAAGAAGGTCGGCCTGCCGACCAGCACCGATGCCAAGGCGATGCCATGAGCGAAATCGCTACCGGATTCCTCGCGCGCCTGAAGCAACGCAAGCTGGTGCAGTGGGCGCTGGCTTATGTCGCATTCGCGTTCGCGTTGTTGCAGGGCGTGGATATCGTCGCGCAGCGTTTCGCGTGGCCGGATCAGCTCGAACGCATTTTGATTCTCGCGCTCGCGGTTGGGTTCTTCGTCGCGATCGTGCTCGCGTGGTACCACGGCGAGAAAGGTGCGCAGCGCATGACCCACATCGAACTGGTCGTGCTCACGCTGGTGCTTGCGGCAGGTGGCATCGCGATCTGGCATTTCGATCGTGCGGCGCCCACGCATGCGGCGTCAGCGTCCGGCGCGCAGAGCGCATCCACGTCGGAGACTTCCGACAAATCCATCGCCGTGCTTCCGTTCGAGAATCTTTCCGACGACAAGGCGAACGCCTACTTCGCCGACGGCATGCAGGACGAGATCCTCACCCGGCTGTCGAAGATCGGCGCCCTGCGGGTGATCTCGCGCACCTCGACATTGCAGTTCGCCAGTCATCCGGAAAACCTCACGGAAATCGCGAAGAAGCTCGGCGTCGCGACCATCCTGGAAGGCAGCGTGCAGAAATCCGGCAACAAGGTTCGCATCATCGTGCAGTTGATCCGCGCGCAGGGCGACCAGCACCTGTGGGGCGAGACCTACGACCGCACCCTCGACGACGTGTTCGGCGTGCAGGGCGAAGTCGCCGGCACGATCGCCGACAAGCTCGGGGCGACGCTGAGCGGCGATGCACGCAAGGAGGTCGCACGGGTCACCACCCGCAACCCGGTCGCGCTCGATGCTTATCTCAGGGGCGCGGCATTGAACCGGCAGGGCTTCACCGACACGCTCGCTTTCGCGGCGATCAAGTCGTACGGCGAAGCAGTGAAGGCCGATCCTGATTTTGCCCAGGCGTGGGCCGCGATCGCGCGCATGGATTCCTTCATGATCTTCCTGGGCATCGACGGAACGCCGGAACGTCGCGCGTCGGCACTGCAGGCGCTACAGGCGGCCGAACGCCTGCAGCCCGATGCGCTCGAAACGCTGGTCGCGCGCGCCATCTACGAATACGGCGTGGAGCGCGACTTCGAGTCGGCACGCAAGCGGTTCGCGCGGGTGCTTGCACGCTGGCCCAACGACGTCGACGCGGTGACCGCCATGGGCCACGTACTGGAGGAGCTCGGGCGAGACAACGAAGCCGAGGTCCTCCTCGAACAGGCGCTTCGGCTAGACCCACTGAACCCGCGCCTGTACAAGAACCTCGCGATTCTGCAGACCAACGAACGCCACTTCGATGGCGCGCTCGCGACGCTCGACCGCGCGCTCGCGCTGGCGCCCGACGACGTCGAAATTCGCCAGTTGCAGGGCGACATCTACCTCGCGCAGGGCGATCTGGAGCGCGCTGCCAAGGCCTTCGGCCCTTGGCCCACGACGATCTCCGACCAGGTCCACCAGTACGTGGTGCTTGCACGCATGCAGCGCCGCTATGCGCCCGCGATCGCGTGGCTGCAGGGCTTGCTGGCGCGGCCGGGCGCCGATGCCACGCCGCCCGACGTCATCCTGGTACGGCTTGAACTGGCCGAACTGCAGGCGCTCAACGGCGATCGCGCGGGAGCTGCGGACAACTACCTGCAGGCGCTGGAAGCGGTCAAGCCGTTGCTCGAACGCCAGCCCGACAATCCGTGGCTGCTCAGCGAGCTGGCGATGGCGCACGCCGGCCTGGGCGACGAGAAGGCGGCGATGGCCGCGCTGGATCGGTTGCTGGTGACGCAGCCCGAATCGAAGAGCGCGCAACAGGGACGGACGTACCTGGAGCGACGCGCCATCGTCCTCGCCAGCATCGGCCACAAGGACGAGGCCATCGCCCGCCTGCGCTACCTGCTCGGCGTGCCTTATGGCGGCCTGCTGGCACCGGTCACCCCGGCCAGCCTGCGCCTTGATCCGGAGTTCGATGCGCTGCGCGGCGATCCGCGGTTCCAGGCGCTGTTGAAGAAATATGCAGCCGCGCAGCCGGTCACCGGAGCAAGTGGGGTTTCGCCGTGACTGAATTCATTGCCCGCCTGAAGCAACGCAAGCTGGTGCAGTGGGCGCTGGCGTATGTCGCCGCATCTTTTGCACTGATCCAGGTGCTCGATGTCGTTGCGCAGCGGTTCGCGTGGCCCGATCAGCTCGAGCGCATCCTGATCCTTGCACTGGCGGTTGGCTTCTTCGCCGTGATCGTGCTGGCGTGGTACCACGGCGAGCGCGGGGCGCAGCGCGTCAGCAGCACGGAAATCGTAATCCTCGCGCTGCTGCTGGCGATCGGCGGCGGCTTGCTCTGGCGGTTGGCGCGCAATGCGCCTGCTGTGCCCGCGCCCGGCGCAAGCGTCGCTGAAAACTCGAAAGCCGCCGCGAATGGCGTGAGCGCCGATCGCAAGTCCATCGCCGTGCTGCCCTTCATCAACATGTCGGGCGACAAGGACAACGAATATTTCTCCGACGGCGTGGCCGAGGAAATTCTCAACGTGCTGGCGCGCACGCCCGCCCTGCACGTTGCGGCGCGTACTTCCTCGTTCTCGTTCCAGGGCAAGGGGATGGAAATCCCCGCCATCGCCCGCGCGCTGAATGTGCGCATGGTGCTGGAAGGCAGCGTGCGCAAGCAGGGTGATCGCGTGCGGATCGCCGCGCAATTGATCGACGCCGCGACCGACGACGAGGTCTGGTCGCAGACCTACGACCGCGAGCTCAAGGACATCTTCGCGATCCAGGACGAGATCGCTAAATCCATCGGCGAGGCACTGGAAGTCAAACTCGCCGGCGCGCCGCAGCCGGGAAAGAATTCGGTAGGCACCACCAATCTCAAAGCCTACGATCTTTATCTGCGCGGCATCGCACTGTGGCAGCAACGGCGCGGCGACGCGCTCTGGCAGGCCATTGACCTGTTCGACCAAAGCACGAAAGCCGACCCGAAGTTCGCGCAAGGTTATGCGGGTCAGGCGCTGGTCTATGCGGTGATCGGCGATTACAGCGTGCGCATGCCTTATGCGGAAACCCTGGCACGCGCAACGGATGCCGCTGAACATGCGCTGGCGCTGGATCCCTCGTCGGCCGAGGCCTATGCGGCATTGGGGAATGTCGCGACCTTCGAATTGCGGCGGGCTAGTGCAGACGCACTGCTGGGCCGCGCGATCGCTTTGCGGCCATCGTTCGCAACCGCCTATCAGTGGCGTGGATCGCTGTTGACCAGCAGCGGCGATCTCGCAGGCGGCCTCGCCTTGCTGGAACGTGCGTCTGCGCTGGATCCCCGCTCGCTGATCGTGGCGGAAAACCATGCCTACGTGTTGCGG
>DATJIL010000249.1:0-6824 GCA_035493385.1 Rudaea sp. | reverse complement strand
GCGAGGAACCCGAGCCCGATCATGCCGAGCGCGGTTTGCGACAGATGCAGTTGCCGATCCGGCGCGCCTTTGTCGGGAATGTCGATCAGCGCATCGTCCTGCAGCAGCCAGTCGAACACGCGCTGGCCGAATTCGCGGTTGCCGCCGTTGCCGAGGAACGCGTTGGACAGGAAATCGCCGTCGCCGATCGCCACCACGCGCTGCTCGGATTTGGCTGGGCTCGGCGACAACCGGCTCAGCGCAATACCGATATCCAGCGGGCCGGGGATCTCACCCTTGCCCGCGTCGTAGGCAATCGTCGATGCATCGCCCTGCTGCGGGATCGGCCCGATGCGCGTCCACGACTTGGCGCTGCTGCGGAGCAGCGATTGCACCTTCCAGTCCGATCCACTGACCACGCCGAGCGCCGCCGCTTGCGGGAACAGCGTGGTCAGCGCGAAATCGCGCGTGATGCTGCTTTGTGGATAAGTGGAAATCGCCACGAAACTCGGATCGCCCAGCCCGAGCGCCGCGCCCGCGCCGTCGACCACGGTGCCGTCGAGCACGCGCAGCGACAGGGCCTTGGCGAGCGGATCGAGCCCCATGGCCGCGCCCGGTTCGGCCAGCCACAGGAAATTGCCGCCGCGCGCAAGATAGTCGCCGAGCTCGGCGACCACCGGCGGCGCCAGCGCCACCTGGGGACTCGCCAGCACCAGCACATCCACGTTTTCGGGAATATGCATGCCAGCCGTGAGCGCAAGTTCCAGCGTGCGCACGCCTTGTGCGGTGAGCAGGGCGCCGAAGTTGCCGAGATCCGCGTTCGCCTTGCCGTCCGACCGGCGTTCGCCATCGCCGGACAGAAACGCGACGAGGCGCGTACGCGAACGCGCCAGTCGCACCAATGCGTTGTCGAACTCGCGCTCGGTCAGCACTTTCAACTGTTCGGCATGCTGCTTGTAGGTCACCACCAATTCGCCGTCGATGCTGATGCCGGCGGCGCGCGTGGCGGCGGGATCGGCGTCCGGATCGACGAAGCGCAGCGAAATGTCGGGCTTGATGCGCTGGTAGCGCGCGACGAAATCGGCGATGGCGGCGCGCAACTGCGCATCCTGCCCGGCATAGGAAACGATGGCGACGGGCGCGTCGAGACGATGCAGCAACTCCACGCTGCGCGCGTCCAGGCTCGAACGCTGCGCGTAGCTGAAATCGTGCTGCCAGCCAAAGCGCGTGGACAGGAACGCGACACACAACGCGGCGGCAAGGAGCAGCGCGACGAAGACGAAACCCTTGAGACGGGCGAGCATCAGCCGCGTTCCCGTTCCGCGTCGAGACGGCGTGCGGCCAGTGTCAACGCCACTGCGACGATCAGCGCGAAGTAGACAATATCCACCGTCGCCACGATGCCGCGCAGGAACGGCTCAAGATGCGTGGGCAGCGCGAGGTAATTGATGAAACTGCTGCTCACGCCCTCGTAGCGTGCGCCGGCATCGAGCATCCACAGCACCAGGCCGATCGCCAGTGCGGCGATGGCCGCGACGACCGCCTGCCGCGTGAAGCTCGACGCGGCAATCGCGATGGCAGTCAGCGCCGCGGCGAACAGGATCAATCCCAGCGCGCCGGTGGCGAGGCGCCCCCAGTCCAGTTGCGTGCCGACGGCAAGACTCGCCGGCATGGTCAGCGCGAGCGCGATCAGCACGATGAAGAATCCGCACAGCGCGGCGAATTTGCCGAACACGATGCCGGCACTGCCCGTGCCCGACGACTGCAACAGCGGCAGGGTGCCGGACTGGCGCTCGCCCGCGATGGCGCGCATGCCGAGCAAAGGCGCAACGAGAAGCAGCACGCTGGCGATCGCGCGCATCAGCGGCAAGGCGACGAGGTCGGTGACGCCCGGCGGTGACGGCATGCCGGCGAGTTTGGGGCCGAGGCCGAGGAAGCCCTGCAAGGTCAGCAGGAAGAAATACGCGAGCACCGCAAGCGTAGCCGCGAGCAGCACCCACGCCAGCGGCTGCGCGAACAGGCGCCGCCATTCATTGCGGGCAACGACGCGGCTCATGCCGCAGCCTGCGCGTCGTCGGCGCTGGCGATGCGAAAGAAAACTTTTTCCAGCGATTCGCCTTCCACATCATTGCCGCCGAGATCGGCGAGCGCGCCATCGTGGCGCAGGCGTCCACGATGCAGGATCGCCACGCGCGCGCAACAGGCGGTGACGTCGTGCAGCAGATGCGTGGACAGGATCACCGCACGCTCGCGACCGAGTTCGCTCACCAGTTTGCGGATCGACGCCGCCTGCACCGGGTCGAGGCCCGAAGCCGGCTCGTCGAGCACGATCAGGTCCGGATCGTGGACGATGGCCTGGGCGATGCCGGCGCGCTGCGCGAAACCTTTGGACAGATTCCCGCACAGGCGCCTGCGTACTTCGCCCAACCCGCAACGTTCAATCACACGATCCACGGCCTTGCGCGCATCCGCAGTGTGCATCCCGCGCAGGCGCGCGCAGAACGCGAGGTATTCGTCCACGCGCAATTCGGCGTACAGCGGCGGGGTCTCCGGCAGGTAGCCCAGGCGCCGCGCAAGCGCCGGTTCTTCGCCGAGATCACGCCCGTCGAACAGCACTTTGCCCGCGCTCGGCGCGAGCACGCCGGCGATCATGCGCAAGGTCGTGGACTTGCCGGCGCCATTGACGCCGAGCAGGCCGAGCACGCAGCCGCGATCGAGCGAGAGCGTCAGGTCCTCGACGATGGTGCGACCGGCCAGGCGGCGGCTCACGCCTTGCAGTTGCAGCAACGCGGATGCGGCCATGCGCGTCAGATTTCCTCGACGCCGGTTTTCTTGCTGCGCTTGATCAGCCACGCCACGCCGCGCAGATCGGCAATGCCGACAAGGGCGCGATTGAGGTTGTTGTATTTGGATTGCCCGGTGCCGCGCGGGCGATGATTGACCGGCACGCTCACGGTCTTCCAGCCGGCGCGCTGCATCAGCGCGGGCAGGTAGCGGTGCATGTGGTCGAAGTAAGGCAGGTCGAGATACGCGGCGCGTTCGATCAGTTTGATGCCGCAGCCAGTGTCGGGCGTCGCGTCGCGCAGCAGGCGGGAGCGGATCGCGTTGGCGATCTTCGAGGCCCAGCGCTTGCTGCCGGAATCCTTGCGGTTCACGCGCCAGCCGGCATAGAGCTTCACGTCCGCCGCGCCCGCGTCGCGCGCGGCGATGAGCTTCGGAATATCGGCTGGATCGTTCTGGCCGTCGCCATCGAGCGTGGCGATCCATGCGCCGCGTGCGGCCCTGATGCCGGTGCGGATCGCGGTGCTCTGCCCGCTCTGCGCCAGGTGCCGCAGCACGCGCAGTTCCGGAAACTGTGTCTTGGCCTGGGCGAGCACGGCGAGCGAGTCGTCGCGGCTCGCGTCGTCGACGTAGACGGCCTCGAAATCGACCTTGCCGCGCAATGCAGTCGCGATCTCGGTGAGCAGCGGAACGATATTGCCGCGCTCGTTGAACACCGGCACGACGACGGACAGTTGGGGCATCACGGGATTTCCGGAAGACGCGTGGCGCGATTATGCCGTGTCGCGCTAGAGCTTGTCGCCAAAATACTCGCGGCACCAGCCGACAACGGCGGGCATGCCCTCGTCGATCGTGATGCGCGGCTCGAATCCGAATGCCGCGCGGGCACGCGCCACGGCGGCACTTGTCTCGACCATGTCGCCGGGCTGCATCGGCTTGTCGATGCGCTGCGCGCGGCGACCGGCGGCCTTCTCGATCACGGCAATGAAGCGCTCGAGTTCCACCGGACGGTGGTTGCCGAGGTTGTAGACCGCGCAGGGCGGATTCGCGCCATCATCCGCTGGCGCATGCCCGAGTGCGCCAAGCACGCCGGCGACGATGTCGTCGATATGGGTGAAATCGCGGCGCATTTTTCCGTTGTTGAACACCTCGATTGGCCGCCCGGCGAGGATCGCACGCGAGAACAGCAGCGGCGCCATGTCCGGCCTGCCCCATTGCCCGTACACAGTGAAAAACCGCAGTCCCGTGCACGGCAGCCGGTACAGGTGCGCGTAGCAATGCGCCATCAGTTCGTTCGAAGCCTTGGTCGCCGCGTACAGCGACAGCGGCTGGTCGATGACCTGCGATTCGGCGAATGGCGCGACGGCGTTGCGCCCATACACCGAAGACGACGAGGCGTAGACCAGATGCGCCACGCTGCCGTGGCGACAGGCTTCGAGCATGTTGAGGAAGCCGGCCAGGTTGCTGTGCAGGTAGGCGTGCGGGTTCTTGAGTGAATAGCGCACGCCGGCCTGCGCGGCCAGATGGATCACGCGATCCGGCTTGATTTCGGCGAACAGCGCGTCGAGCGCGGCCTGGTCGGCGAGATCGAGCGTGCGCAGGTCGAGGGTCGGGCACAGCGCGGCGACGCGATCGCGCTTGAGTTGCGGATCGTAGTAGTCGTTGAAATTGTCGAGGCCGACGACGCGTTCGCCGCGCGCGAGCAAAGCGCGGGCGACATAAGCGCCGATGAAGCCGGCCGCGCCGGTAACGAGAATGGTCATGCGAAGTCCAGCGGCGCCGGCACCGGCGCGAAGACGTGATTTTAGCGGCTTGCGCGCATCGCCACAAAAGCCGCAAACTTCGCGTCGCATAGGCCGGCCGTCGCCGGCGGGGAGCGCACCGCGCCGTGTCGGGTCGTCACAGTTTCCTGGCGGAACTCCAGCGCCGCAACGTGCCGCGCGCAGCGTTGCTCTACATCGGCGCGGCATGGGCGCTGGCGCAGGGCATCTCGCAACTGAGCCCCGCCCTCGGTTTGTCTGACTGGACTACGCGCTGGTTTCTCATAGCCGCGATCATCGGCTTTCCGTTCTGGATCGCATTCGCGTGGGTTTACGAGTGGACGCCGCAGGGCTTCAAGCGTGAAAGCGAACTTGCCCATGACGCGTCAATCACGCGCTCGACCGGTCGCAAACTCGACAAGGCAATCATCGCCGTGCTGGCGCTCGCCGTGGTGCTTTTGCTTGCCAACACCTTTATCTGGAAAAAGGGCGCCGGCTTGCATGATGGATCGGACACCGGGATTCCGGCCAGGTCCATTGCGATACTGCCGTTCGAAGATCTCAGCCCGGCGCACGACCACGGTTATTTCTCGGCCGGCCTCGCCGAAGAGCTGTTGAACGCGCTGGCCAAAGTGCGGGATTTGAAGGTCGCCGGGCGCGCCTCGTCGTTCTACTACGGCAATCACAACGCCGACCTGCGCACCATCGGCAAGGCACTGGATGTCGCCAACGTGCTGGAAGGTTCGGTGCGCTCGCAGGGCGACGCCGTGCGAATCAGCGTGCAACTGGTCCGCTCCGGCGACGGTTTCGAGGTGTGGTCGCAGAGCTACGACGGCGATCTGCACAATATTTTCGATGTGCAGGAGCGCATCGCGCGTGCGGTCACCGATCACCTGAAGGTCGTCCTGACCGGCAGCGAACAGACGCGGCTGGTACCGGTCACCACCACCAGCGCGGAAGCCTACGCGGATTTCGTCGCCGCGCAGACGCTGGTCAACCAGCGCGTGGGCGACAGCCTGCCGCGCGCGATCGCGCTGCTGGACAAGGCAACCAAGCTCGATCCGAAATTCGCGCGCGCCTGGTCGAAACTCGCGGTCGCCTATGCCGTGCTTCCGCAGTACACGCATACCGACTGGAATGCCAGTTGGCAAGCATCCGACGCCGACGCGCGGCGAGCGCTTGCACTGGACTCCGATGACGCGGAGGCTTATGCGGCGCTCAGTTACAACCAGTTCTCGCAACGGCATTACGTGGCGATGGTGGAGCCGATGCAACGCGCGGTGGAACTTGCGCCGGACAATCCCGCCGTGAATTACTGGGCCGCGAACGAACTTGCGGCCATGGGCCGCACCCACGATGCGGAAGCACGGATTGATGCGGTACTGGTGAACGATTCGGCGAACACGTTGCTGCTGTTTTACAAGAGCATGATCCGTTGGCGCGAGGGCGATCAGGCGGGCGCACTGGCGTACATCCATCGCGGCGGCGCGTCGGATTCGCCGTTCGGTGCGCAGATGCTGGAGTTCTATGACGCCGCGCACGGCGACATGGCGGGATCCGCCCGGGATTTTGCCAACTCGACCAGCAAAATGGGCACGAAGATTTCTCTCGCGGATTTGCAGGCCATTTATCGCGGCACCTATGGCGATGCTGCAGACCACGAGACTGCCTTAAAAATCCTGGAGACGCATTTGGACGATGACTGGGCGCCGACGATGCTCCTGCAACTGGGTGAGCCTGCGCGCTCATTTCATTTGTACGAGCATGGTCACAGCGGCTTGTCCGATGGATACTTCAACTGGCTGTGGCAACCAGAGCCTTGGTCGCGCAAGGCCCGGCAAGACCCGGCGTTCCAGGGATTCGCCAAACGCATCGGCATGCTCGATTACTGGAAACGCTACGGCTGGCCCGAGTTGTGCCAACCCGCACCCGCCAAGGGGTCGGACGCTTTCGTTTGCCGATGAGCGCGGGCTAGCGGTTGGCGTTCAAACTGCGAACGACCTGGAACCGGGATGGACTCAGATGCGCGTCGAGGCTTGCAGCGTCGATTGCCATTCCTGCTCGATCTGTGCGAACTGGCCGGCATCGTGGCCGATCATCACCAAGGTTCCGTGCGCCATCGGCACGCTGCGGCCGATCCAGCCGGCATGCGCGAAATCCGCGCGCGCGCCGCCCTTGTCGTCGACCAGGTACATTACCGTGACCGGGCCGGTCGCGCGCGGCATCACCATGTGCACGGACTTGAACTTGCCGACCGGACAGCACTGCACGTAGCTGATATCGGCGGGCACCTGGGCCAGGTCG
>DATJIL010000248.1:0-3505 GCA_035493385.1 Rudaea sp. | reverse complement strand
CAAGAACGATTACTTCAGCGACGGCATCGCGGTGGAGATTCTCAATGCGCTCGCGCAGATCCCGGCGTTGAAGGTCGCTGGGCGTACGTCGGCCTTCGCGTTCAGGGGCAAGGACGAAAACCCACACACGATTGGCGGGGTTCTCGGTGTGGCGAACGTTCTGGAAGGCAGCGTGCAGACTGCGGGCGATGCCGTGCGCATCACGGTGCAACTGGTGGATGCGCGCAGTGGTTATCAACTCTGGTCGGAGAATTACGACCGCAAACTAACCAATGTGTTCGCGATCGAGGATGAGATCTCCAACGCCGTCGCCGACAAGCTGCGCTTGCGGTGGAACGAGGCCCAGCCATTGGTGGCGCAGCAGGCCGTCGACCCGCGTGCGCATGACCTCTATTTGCGCGGTCTAGCCGAATATGCGGCGCGCGGGGCGGCACTGCGCGACGCCGTGACCCATTTCCAGCAGGCGCTGGAGATCGCGCCGCACTACGCCGATGCCTGGGCGGCGTTGGCGGAGGCGAATGCGCAATTGCCCAATTACGCCCTGGGCGATGTGCGGACGTCGATGTCGAGCGCAGAATCGGCCGCGCAGCACGCTCTGGCGATCGACCCGAACAATGCCGCGGCGCATGTCGCACTCGGCGTCGTGTACTTGAACCGCTGGCAGTGGGCGCAAGCCGATGCGGCCTATCGGCGCGCCAAGCAACTGGCGCCGGGCGATGCGGAGGCGATGCATCAATACGCTTATTTCCTTGCGGTCACCGGTAATCTCGACGCATCGCTGAAAGAATTGGACCGCGCCATCGAACGCGATCCGTTGTCACCGATCATGAATTCAGGCCGCAGTGAATTCCTGTTCTTTCTGCATCGAAACGACGAAGCATGGGTGCAGGTGCAAAGGGCGATCGCAGCGCATCCGGACTTTGCGATCGCCTATTTTTTCGCTATACCCATCGCGGGCACAACGGGCCGCTTTTCCGAATTGCAGGCTTATGCCCAGCGTGAAGCCGAACTCAGCAATGAAAGCACTGTCGTCGTCGGGCAACTGGTGCGTGGAGTTGCCGATCCGGGGAAACGGTTAGCGGCGCTGCGCGTTCTGGCGGATACCAGCAATCATTCCGGGCTGAATGCCTATGCCCAAGTCATCTGGTATTGCCTGCTGGGCGATCGTGCGGGGGCGATCGAGGTACTGGATGCGGCGATGCGTTCTGGCATGAATCCCGCGTTCAGCGCCGAAGCGGTGTGGTCGCCACTGTTGGATCCCGTCCGCAGCGATCCGCGCTTTGTGGCGATGCTGAAGACGATGAACCTGCCTTATTCGCCAGGAAAATGAATTTCACCCACCGGAGGACGCGATGAAGACACTGCCTTTACTCGCTATATGGATTCTCGTTGCGCTTGCCTGCAGCAGCGTTCAAGCCGCATCGCCGTCGCCGCGAGAACAAGTCCAGCCGCTGGTGGACGCCACGGAACGGGCGGCGAACGCGCACGATACGGATGCCTACATGGCGCTATTTCAGAAATCGCCGAATCTGGTATTCGCCATTGATGGGCGGATCGTTCGCGGCTGGGAAGCGCTGCACGCGCAGCAGTTGATCTGGTGGAAGAATGGCAAGAGCGACGTCGTGTACGCGGCGACTGCTGCGCCCGAGTTCGACACGCTCGCGTCCGATACGGTGCTGGTCACGCAGCCGTTGTCGTCGCGCCGCACCGGCACCGACGGCAAACCCAGCATTGGAACCTTCGTGGTCACGTCGGTCTGGAAACATCTGCCGGAGGGCTGGCGCATCGTGTATGCGCATGAATCCTGGGCGCGGCCGGCAGGCTGAGCCGCATCGCGTCAGCGCCTCGCGGATCGGCTAAAATGGCAGCTTTGCCGGAGGCCGCATGAGCCAGTCCCAATCAGCAGGCGCACGTTTCCGCGCCGCGCTCAAAGCCGAGTCGCCGTTGCAGGTCGTCGGCACGATCACGGCCTATGCCGGATTGATGGCCAAGCGCGTCGGTTATCGCGCGCTGTATCTGTCCGGCGGCGGCGTCGCCGCGAATTCGCTGGGCATGCCGGATCTGGGCATCTCGACGATGGAGGATGTGCTCACCGACGCGCGCCGCATCGTGGACGCCACGCAATTGCCGCTGCTCGTGGACATCGACACGGGCTGGGGCGGCGCGTTCAACATCGCGCGCACCATTCGCAATTTCGAGCGCATCGGCGTCGCCGCGGTGCACATGGAAGATCAGGTTGGACAGAAGCGCTGCGGCCATCGCCCGGGCAAGGAAGTGGTGCCGAAGGAGGAAATGGTCGACCGCGTGAAGGCGGCAGTGGATGCCAGGACCGACCGCGACTTCGTGCTGATGGCACGCACCGACGCGGCGGCGGTCGAAGGCATCGACAGCGCGATCGAGCGCGCCGTGGCCTACGTCGAAGCCGGTGCCGATATGATCTTCCCCGAAGCGATAAAAACGCTTGACGACTACCGCAAGTTCAAGGCGGCGGTGAAAGTGCCGATCCTTGCCAATCTCACCGAGTTCGGTTCGACGCCTTTCTTCACCGTGGATGAACTCAAATCCGCAAATGTTGACATCGCGCTGTATTGCTGCGGCGCCTATCGCGCCATGAACAAGGCCGCGCTGAATTTCTACGAAGTCGTGCGCCGCGAAGGCACGCAAAAATCCGTCGTGCCGGCGATGCAGACGCGCGAGGAACTCTACGATTTCCTCGGCTACCACGCCTACGAAGACAAGCTCGACGAATTGTTTGCGACGAAGAAATGAATCAGGAGAAAGCAGTGAGCGAAGCCGCCATTCCGTTCAAACCCAAGAAATCCGTCGCCCTGTCCGGCGTCGCCGCCGGCAACACGGCGCTGTGCACGGTCGGCCGCACCGGCAACGACCTGCATTACCGCGGCTACGACATCCTGGATTTCGCCACGACGGCCGAGTTCGAGGAAATCGCACACCTGCTCGTGCACGGCACGCTGCCGAACAAGGCGGAACTCGTCGCCTACAAGACGAAGTTGAAATCGTTGCGCGGCGTTCCCGCGTCGGTGAAGGCGGTGCTGGAGCAGATTCCGGCGTCGGCGCATCCGATGGACGTCATGCGCACCGGCGTGTCGGCGCTTGGCTGCGCGCTACCCGAAAAAGACGACCACAATCATCCCGGCGCGCGCGACATCGCCGACCGATTGATGGCTTCGCTCGGAAGCATCCTGTTGTACTGGTACCACTTTGCCGTCAATGGCAAGCGCATTGACGTGGAAACCGACGACGATTCCATCGGCGGGCACTTCCTGCATTTGCTGCACGGCGAAAAGCCGAGCGCGCTGTGGGTGCGCGCCATGCACACGTCCTTGATCCTTTATGCCGAACACGAATTCAACGCCAGCACTTTTGCCGCGCGCGTCATCGCCGGCACCGGCAGCGACATGTATTCGGCCATCGCCGGCGCCATCGGGGCGCTGCGCGGACCCAAGCACGGCGGCGCGAACGAAGCCGCGTTCGAAATCCAGAA
>DATJIL010000247.1:0-7227 GCA_035493385.1 Rudaea sp. | reverse complement strand
CGGCAAGCGGCGCATGCCGCACGATCAAATCGGCAATCGGTTCGCCGCCCTGCCCGCGCCTGCTCGATTCACGCACGTTCGATTCGCGAATATCGGCGCCCATCGCGCGCAGCGCGTGCAGCAGTCCAGTGCGACGCGGATTCATGCCGACGTCGCGCAGTACGAGTTCGGAACCTGGCACGAGCGTCGCGGCGACGATGAAAAACGCGGCCGAGGAAAAATCCGCCGGCACGATGATGTCCGCCGCATGCAACCCGTGGCCACCGCTCAACTTCGCCCAACCCGCACCGAACTCCACCGGCCAACCGAATGCGCGCAGCATGGTTTCCGTGTAGTCGCGCGTGGGATGCGGCTCGCGCACGATCGTTTCGCCGCTCGCATAAAGTCCCGCGAGCAGGATCGCGGATTTCACCTGGGCACTGGCAACCGGCAGTTCGTAGTCGATGCCGCGTAAATCGCATTTCCCGGCGATGCGCAACGGCGGTAAGCCGTTATCGGATTCGATCCGCGCGCCCATGCGTTCGAGCGGCTCAAGCACGCGCCGCATCGGGCGTTTCGACAGCGATGCGTCGCCGGTCAACGTCGAAGCGAACGCCTGTCCCACGAGGATGCCGGTCAGCAAGCGCATGCCGGTGCCGGCGTTGCCGCAGTCGATCACGCCGTCCGGCGCATGCAATCCGCGCAGGCCGACACCATGCACGATACGTTCGCTCGCACGCGGCGCATCGATGCGCACGTCCATTTGCGCGAATGCGCGCGCGGTCGCCAGCGTGTCCTCGCCTTCGAGGAATCCCGTGATGCGCGACGTACCTTGCGCGAGTGCGGCGAGCATGATCGCGCGATGCGAAACCGACTTGTCGCCGGGAACCCCCGCATCGCCGCGCAGCGGACCGGCTGGCGCGCTGATCCAATGGGTCACGTCAGGTCGCTCACGGCAGCGCTTCCAGCAGGCGCTCGTTCTCGGCGCGCGAACCGACGCTGATGCGCAGGAATTCGCTCAATCCGTAACCGCCCATCGGCCGTACGATCACGCCGCGGTCGAACAACGCGCTCTCGATGGCTGCAGCATCGCGTGCGAAATCGACAAGGACGAAATTCGTTTGCGACGGCAGCACGCGCAGGCCACGATTTTCCAGTTGCGCCGCAAGCCACGTCCGCTCGGCGAGATTGAACGCCTTGGCGCACGCGACGTGATCCTGATCGCCGAGCGCCGCTGTCGCCGCCGCGAGCGCCAGGATGTTCACGTTGAACGATTCGCGCAGGCGTTCGAGCACGGCCGCGGCGTGCAGCGAGCTGACGGCGTAGCCCACGCGCAATCCAGCCAGCGCGTAGGCCTTCGAAAATGTGCGCGTGACGATCAGGTTTGGATATTCCGGCAGGAAGCGCAGCGCCGAGGTCAGTGCAGGATCGTCGACAAATTCGTGATAGGCCTCGTCGACCACGACCAGCGTCGTTGGCGACACGCGCGCGAGGAACGCTGCCAGTTCCGCATCTCCAAACCATGTTCCCGTTGGGTTGTTCGGATTGGCGAGGTAGACGATGCGCGTGTCGGCTCGGACCGCCGTCGCCAGCGCATCCAAATCATGGCCGAGAGGCTGTGCACGATGATTTCTTGGCAGCGCCGGCACACGAACCGGCTGCGCGCCGGCTGCCGCGGTGGCGATCGGAAACACGGCAAAGCCGAATTCGGAAAACACGACCGATGTGCCCGCATCGGCGAAGCATTGCGCGATCAGCATGAGCAGCTCGTGCGAGCCGTTGCCCAGCGTGATCTGGGCAGCATCCACGCGCAGGTGTTTCGCCAGTGCGGCTTTCAGCGCGCCACCGGCCGGATCCGGGTAACGGAAAATTTCCGGCAGCGCGTCGCGAATCGCCGCCAGCGCGAGCGGACTTGGACCCAGCGAATTCTCGTTCGATCCCAGTTCGGCGAGTACGCTGCCGAAGCGCCGGCGCAAGGCCGGTAGATCATGTCCGGGGTCGTAGGCGCGCAGCGCGCGCGTGGCGGCGTTGGCGAGCGACGCCGCACTGCCGCTCACGGCACCGCCACCGGATACGAGCCGAGCAACTTGATCTGCGCGGCGTGTTCCTTCAATTCCGCGAAGGCGCGCCGCATCGCTTCGTCCTCGGCGTGCCCGGCCAGGTCGATGAAGAATCCGTATTCCCACTTGGCCTGGTGCGAGGGCCGCGACTCGATGCGATTCATGCTGATGCCGTTGCGCGCGAACGGACTGAGTACATGGAACAACGCGCCGGGCTTGTCCTTGATGAACACGAGGATGGAGGTGCGGTCGTGGCCGGACGGCGGAAAGATCTGCCGGCCGAGGACGAGGAAGCGCGTGGTGTTGTCGGCCCGATCCTCGATCGGGGTCATGATGACTTTCTTCAGGCCGTACACATGCCCGGCCGATTCGCCGCCGATCGCCGCGGCGTCGTCGGCGTTGCGCGCGCGACGCGCGGCCTCGGCATTGCTCGACACCGGGATCTTTTCGGCCTTCGGCAAGTTGCCGCGCAGCCAGGCCTTGCATTGCGCGAAAGTCTGCGGGTGCGAATAGACGCGCTCGATGTCCTCGATGCGCCCCGAGCGCGAGAGCAGGAACTGGCGCACGCGCAACTCGACTTCGCCGCAGATTTTCAGGTTCGAAGTCAGGAACATGTCGAGCGTGATCTGGATCGTGCCCTGCCCGGAATTTTCCACCGGCACGATGCCGAAATCGGCGTTGCCGCTCTCGACTTCCTGGAACACTTCCTCGATGGTCGACAGCGGCAGTCCGTGCGCCGAGCGGCCGAAATGCTTCGCCACCGCCTGCTGGCTGAACGTGCCTTCCGGGCCGAGGTAGCCGATCTTGAGCGGTTCCTGCTGGGCGAGGCAGGCCGACATGATTTCGCGGAACACGTGCACGAGCACGTCATCGGACAGCGGCCCTTCGTTGCGGTCGACGACCATGCGCAGCACCTGCGCCTCACGCTCGGGCCGGTAGTAGTCCACCGCCGCGGCGAGCTTGCCCTTGGCCTTGCCGACCTGATGCGCCCAGTTCGCGCGTTCGGCGATCAGCTGCTGGATGTTGCGGTCGATTGCGTCGATCCGCGAACGCGCATCGGCGAGCGAAGGTGCGGCAGCTGGCTTCTTCTTCGGCATGATGATGCTTGCTCAGGCGGAAATCGCGCGCACCGAAAGTATGCCTTCGATCCCGCGGATCGCCGTGACGAGCGCATCGCTGGCCGCCGAATCCAGATCGATCAGCGTGTACGCGATGTCGCCGCGCGAGGCATTGTGCATCTGCGCGATGTTGACGCCGGCTTCGCCGAGCACGTGCGAAAGCTGACCGATCATGTTGGGACGGTTGCGGTTGGCGATGCACAGGCGCGCCTTGCCCGCGCGCGCCATGCGCGTGTTCGGAAAATTCACGGCGTTGTGCACATTGCCGTTTTCCAGGAATTCACGCAACTGGTCGACGACCATGAGCGCACAGTTTTCCTCGGCTTCGCCGGTGGACGCGCCCAGATGCGGCAGGCCGATCACGCGCGCGTTGCCGACGAGATCGGCGCTCGGGAAATCGGTGACATAGCGACCGATGCGGCCGCTGGCCAGGCCGCTCGCGAGTGCCGTCGCGTCGACGATGCCCTCGCGCGCGAAGTTGAGCACGACCGTGCCGGGCCGCACGAGTTCGAGCGCGGTGGCGCCGAACACGCCGCGCGTGGCATCGTTGAGCGGAACGTGGAACGTGATGTAGTCCGACGCGGCATACAGTTCGTTCAGCGACCCGGCCTTGGCGACTTCCGACGACAGCGCCCAGGCGCCATCGACAGTCATGTGCGGATCGAACCCGAGCACGCGCATGCCGAGCGCGCGCGCCGCGTTGGCGACCTTGACGCCGATCGCGCCGAGGCCAACCACGCCGAGCGTCTTGCCGGCGAGTTCCGAACCGACGAAGCGCTTCTTCTCCGCTTCAACCTTGTCGTGCAAATGATCGCCACCGCCCAGGCCGCCAACGAAGGCGAGCGCGCTGTCGAGGTTGCGCGCGGCGATCAGCATGCCGGCAACGACGAGCTCCTTGACCGCGTTCGCGTTCGCGCCAGGCGCATTGAATACCGGCACGCCGCGCTGGCTGAACTCGGCGACGGGAATGTTGTTCGTGCCCGCGCCGGCGCGCGCAACGGCCTTGATCGACGCCGCCAGCGGTTTGCCGTGCAGGTCCGCCGAACGCACCAGCAGCGCGTCGGGCTCGGCGACGTCGTTCGCGACCGAATACAGATTGGCCGGCAGCCGATCGAGTCCGTTGCGCGAAATGTTGTTGAGGGTCTGGATCCTGAACATCAAGCATTCCTCGCCGCGAAGTCTTTCATGAAAGCCACCAGCGCCTGCACGCCTTCCAGCGGCATGGCGTTGTAAAGCGATGCGCGCATGCCGCCGACCGCGCGATGGCCCTTGAGTGCCATCAGGCCTGCGTTTTCGGCTTCCTTCAGGAACGCCGCGTCAAGTTCCTCGCGCGGCAGCGTGAACGGTACGTTCATCCGCGAACGCGCGGATTTTTCCACCGGGTTCCTGTAGAAACCCGAGTTGTCGATATAGCCATAAAGCAGGTCGGCCTTGGCACGGTTGCGCTCGCCCATCGCCGCCACGCCGCCCTGCTCCAGCAGCCATTCGAACACGAGTCCCGCCAGATACCAGCCGAACGTGTTCGGCGTGTTGAGCATCGAATCGTTGGCTGCGTGTTCGGCGTAGTTGAAGATCTTCGGGATGTCCTTGGGGCAGCGCGCGAGCAGATCCTCGCGCACGATCATCACGACCAGGCCTGAGGCGCCGATGTTCTTTTGCGCGCCGGCGTAGATGACGCCGAATTTCGACACGTCGACCGGCCGCGACAGGATGTTCGAGGACATGTCCGCCACCAGCGGCACGCCACCGGCATCGGGAACTTCATGGAATTCGACACCGTGGATGGTTTCGTTCGGCGTGTAGTGCAGGTAGGCCGCGTCCGTATCGAGCTGCCACTGTGCGCGCGGCGGAATCACGGTGAAGTTGCTTTCTGCGCCGCTCGCGGCAATGCGTACCTGCGCCAGCGGCTTGGCTTCCTTCGCCGCCTTCTCGCCCCAGTGGCCGGTGACGACGTAATCGACACTCTGGTCGCGGCGCGCGAAATTCATCGGGATCTGGGCGAAATGCTGCGTCGCACCGCCCTGCAGGAACAACACCTTGTAGCCTTGCGGAACCTGCATCAGGGAGCGCAGATCCTGCTCGGCCTTCTGCGCCGTCGCGATGAAATCCTTGCCGCGGTGGCTGATTTCCATGACGCTGGCACGAGCCTTCCCCCACTCCAGCATTTCGGCCTGGGCGCGGCGCAAGACGGGTTCCGGCAGCGCCGCGGGTCCGGCGCTGAAGTTGTAGGTGCGGCTCATGAACGACTCCAAAAGGAGTCTCATTATGCCGCAGTGCAGCAGTTACGCAACCGCCGACGGCGAAGAATTCGACTGCTGCGCGAAGCCGTTCTCGAGCAGCGTCTCGAACTCACCCTGCGGCAGGGCCGGAGCATAGAGAAAGCCCTGCGCCACGGTGCAACCCAGGTCGCGCAACAGCCCGGCCTGCTCGGCCGTCTCGACGCCTTCGGCGATCAGGTCCAGGCGCATGTCTTCGGCAAAGGCGGCGATCGTGCGCACGATTGCGCGGTGGCGGAAATTCGTCACCATGTCGCGAATGAAACTGCGGTCGATCTTGAGCGCGTCGAACGGCGACGCGGCGAACGAGTCCAGCGACGAATAGCCGGTGCCGAAATCGTCGACCACGAGCGACACGCCCAACTGCTTGAGGCCGTGCAGGGTTTGCGCCGCCTCCTCGCTGCCGCGACGGAAAACGGTCTCGGTGATTTCCAGCGCCAGCGTGGACGGGTCGACACCGGTGCGCCGCAGCACATCGCGCAGATGCTCGACCAGGTTCGGATCGGCAAACTGGCGGTCGTCGACGTTGACGCTGGCGCGCAGGCGTGCATGCGCCGGCCGGCGCCGCTGCCAGCGCAACAGGTTCTCGCAAACCTGTTCGAGCACCCACCAATCCATCCCGACGAGGGTTCCGGTTTCATCGGCGACCTCGAGAAAATCGTCAGGCAACAGCAAGCCACGCTGCGGATGCTGCCAGCGCACCAGCGCCTCGAATCCCTGCACGCGGCCATTGCGCAAATCCACGATCGGCTGGTGGAAGATGCGGAATTCGCCGCGTTCGAGGGCGAAGCGCAGGTCCGTCTCCAGTTTCAGGCGCGCACGCGCCGCCGCATGCATGGCGTCGTCGAAGATGACGTAGGCGGACTTGCCACCGGCTTTGGCGCGGTACATCGCGGTGTCGGCGTCGCGCAGCAACTGGTCCGGCGACTGGTATTCGGCGCGGCCCAGCACGACGCCGACGCTGGCTCCGGAAAACACGCGGTGACCACGCACCTCGAACGAACCCGCCAGCAGCGCGAGCACGCGCTGCGCGAGTTGTTCGGCGCGACCGCGCGGACAGGCCCCATGCGGCAGCAAGGTGAACTCGTCGCCGCCGTAACGCGCGACGAGGCATTGCCCGCCAAGGTTCGCGCGCAGGCACTCGGCGATCTGCGTCAGCAAATCGTCGCCGCAGGCGTGGCCGAGGCTGTCGTTGACCAGCTTGAATCCGTCCAGGTCGAGGAACAGCACGGCAAAATGGAAATCGCCGCTGGCCTGTGCATGTGCCAGCGTCTGTTCGAGCTGGCGCTCGAAAAAAAACCGGTTGGGCAGGCCGGTCAGCAGATCATGCGTCGCGCCGTGTTCCAACTCGCGCTGCACGCGCAACTGCGCGGTCACGTCGCGGATCGTGCCGCTGGTGTAGCGCTTGCCGTTCATTTCCACGTAGCCAGCACTGACCACGACCTGGATGCGCACGCCATCCTTGCGCATCAGCACGATGCAGTAGTCGCCGCTGCTCGGCTCGCCTTCGCTGCGGCGGCGGTAGCGGTCTTCCTGGTGCTCGCGCGACTCGGGCGGCACGAGCATGCGGAAATCGGCGCCGACCAGTTCTTCCTCACGGTAACCGAACATCGCCGCGAACGCCTGGTTCACGTAGGTGTAGCGGTCGCCGAGCATCATGTACACGCCAACCTGACTGTGCTCGACCAGGGTGCGGTAGCGCGCCTCGGAATCCTTCAACGCGATTTCGGCACGGCGGCGCGCGCCGATGTCCTGGGCGGACCCTTCGGTCCACAGGATCTTGCCCTCGCTGTC
>DATJIL010000246.1:0-7948 GCA_035493385.1 Rudaea sp. | reverse complement strand
GAATAATTGTAGAAGCAATGCACCTCGAAGTGCGCGCGGTCGTGGTGACGCAATAAAGGCTCGATGAAGCACGCCACGGAATGCCGGCGGAAATCCGCCGACACGTATCCAACCTTCAGGCGCCGATGTTCGTGCCGCACGGGCGTGTCGAGCGTCGGACCCACGGCCCGTGCCATCGCATCACCGAAACGCCGGTGCTCGGCCAGGATCTGTCCGGCCCCAGCCTCCGGCACGAAGTTCAAGGCCCAGAGCAGCATGCCCCAGACGTTCCAGTCGTCCGGCGTGGTGGCCAGCGCGCGCCGATACGCCGCACAGGCCTCTTCGGGTTCGCCGACACCGGCGAGAATTTCCCCCAGCGTGCGCAGCAGCAGCGCATCGTCTGGATTGGCCAGCAATGCAGAGCGCAACTCATGGATCGCCTCGCGGGCATGCCCTTGCTCGCGCAGCCGGTGAGCCAGTCGCGATGCTGTTCCGGCATGGCCGGGGGTCAATGCAAGCGCCTTGCGGAACGCTTCCTCGGCCTCGTCCGAATGCGCATCCAAGGCACAGCCCAAGCCCGTCCACGCCGACGCCGATTCAGGCGCGATCTCCAGCGCACGCCGATACGCCAATTCGGCCGCAGCCAGGTCGCCGGCCGCCAGCAACAATGCGCCCAGATTCAACTGTGCCGACAGCCATTGCGGTTTGAGTGCAATGGCGCGGCGATAGCACTCAAGGGCCGCGGGCGCATTGCGGAGTCCGGCAAGCGCGTTGCCCAGATTCATGTGCGCACGTGCCGAATGCGGCGACATCGCGACTGCACGTTGATATAGTTCTCGCGCTGTTGCGTACTCGCCGCGATCCTCGCAGGAGTTGCCTTCGGTGATGAGGGCTTCCAGCGCTTCGGGCGTCTCCGGCGTGTGCGGCAATGGCGCTGTGGATCGGCGAAACCGGCTCAACAAGGATTTCATGGGCGCCACAGACCCCGTAATCGGTATCCGGATGGCCACATGATCTTCAAATTCCTCAATGCCGCGCCAGAACGCGCTTTCGCCGAATCGATTGTAGCCGAGTACGATCGCCTGCGCCGTTCAGCAGCGTTGCGCGAGGAGAAACCGGAAAAGGCGCGTCAGAAACTGGCGAAACTCGCCCAGCGCATCGATGCGTATTGCCGCGAGCACAAGCCAAACATGTTCAAGAAAGCCAAATTGATGCAGGCATTGCAGGACGGCTTGGGCAACAAGGGTGCCACACCGGAAGAAATCACTGCCTTCCTCAACGAAGCGATGGTTCGCCCCCTGCGCGGCGAAGGTTAAGCGTCGCGCTGCTCTAACCCCACCCCGAGCTGATCGGATAGCGCCGGTCGCGGCCGAACGCGCGGGTGGAAATTTTCGGGCCCGGCGCGGCCTGACGGCGCTTGTATTCACTCGCGAGCACGAGTCGCGCAACGCGGCGCACGGTCACCTCGTCAAACCCTGCCGCGACAATTTCGGCCTGCGACTGCTCGCTTTCGACGAAGCGTTGCAGGATCGCATCCAGTATTTCGTAAGCCGGCAGCGAATCCTGGTCGGTCTGGTTCTCGCGCAGTTCCGCCGACGGCGCACGCTCGATCACGGCCTGCGGGATGACCTCGCCGCGACGATTGCGCCAGCGCGCCAGCGCGTAGACGAGTTCCTTGTAGCAATCCTTGAGCGGGGCGAAGCCGCCGCACATGTCGCCGTAGATGGTCGCGTATCCGGTCGCGTATTCGCTCTTGTTGCCGGTCGTGAGCAGCATGCGCCCGGTCTTGTTGGACAGCGCCATCAGGATCGCGCCGCGACAGCGCGATTGCAGGTTTTCTTCGGTGACGTCGGCGGCGCGGCCGGCGAACGCGGGCGCGAGCGCGTCGAGAAACCCGGCGAACGGCGCGGCGATGGGAATCGTCAGCAACTCCACGCCCAGCGTCTGCGCCTGTTCGGCAGCGAGATCATTGCTCAGGTCGGATGTGTAGCGCGACGGCAGGCGCACCGTCGCCACCTTGTCGGCGCCGAGCGCATCGACGGCGAGTGCGAGCGTGAGCGCCGAATCGATACCGCCGGAAAGCCCAAGGATCACGCCCGGGAAACGATTCTTGCCGACATAGTCGCGGATGCCGCGCACGATTGCCGCGTACACGCGCGCCTCGCGCGAGGTATCGCCTTCGACCGGCCATTCCAGCGCACGGAATTTGCGTGTCACATTGTCGTAATCGGCGATGAGCAGCGCATCGGCAAAAGCCGGCGCGCGCGCGGCGATGGTTCCGTCCGCCTCGACCAGCAGCGAGCCGCCATCGAAAACCAGATCGTCCTGCCCGCCGACGAGATTGAGGTAGGCGATCGCGACCGCGTTCTCGCGCGCGCGCCGCGCCAGCAATTCCTCGCGCGCAGCCGCCTTGCCGACATCGAACGGCGAGGCGTTGATGACGACGAGCAGTTCCGCGCCTTGTGCCGCCGCGCGTGCCGCGGGCTCGGGTTCCCAGATGTCCTCGCAGACCAGCCAGCCCACGCGCATGCCATCGAAGTCGGTCACTACCGAATCATGGCCGGGACGGAAATAACGCTTCTCGTCGAACACGGTGTAGTTCGGCAACGCCTGCTTGTGCGCGGTGAATTGCGTTTTACCGTCGGCCAGCAGCGATGCCGCATTGTATACTTCGCCCACGGCATGCGGATGGCCGACATAGGCGGCGATGCCGTCGGCCGCCTGTGCGACCTGCGCCAGCTCGCTCTCGCAGGCGGCGAGAAAGCTCGGGCGCAGCAGCAAGTCCTCGGGTGGATAGCCGGACAGGGTCAGTTCCGGAAACGCCACGAGTTGCGCACCCGCATCGCGCGCCCGCCGCATCAGCTCGCGCACGCGCGCGCCGTTGCGCGCGACCGCGCCGACGGGGAAGTCGAATTGGGCCAGCGCGAAACGCAGGTTTGCCATACCGATTCCGGAAACAAAAAGGCCGCGAACGATCGCGGCCTTTGATTATCGCCGATTCCAGTCCGTTTACTTTAGCCTGGCAGCAATCGCCTTGCCCAGATCCGCCGGCGATTTGACCGTGGTCACGCCGGCTTTTTCCAGCGCCGCGAACTTGGCTGCCGCCGTGCCCTTGCCGCCGGAGATGATCGCGCCGGCGTGGCCCATGCGCTTGCCCGGGGGCGCGCTGGCGCCGGCGATGAAGGACACCACCGGCTTGGTCACGTGCTCGGCGATGAATTCGGCCGCGTCTTCCTCGGCGCTGCCGCCGATCTCGCCGACCATGATGATGCCCTGCGTCTGCGCATCGCCCTGGAACAGTTTCAGGCAGTCGATGAAGTTCAGGCCATTGATCGGATCGCCGCCGATGCCGATGACGGTCGACTGGCCCAGCCCTTCATTCGTGGTCTGGAACACGGCTTCATAGGTCAACGTGCCCGAGCGCGAGACGATACCGATCTTGCCCGGCTGGTGGATGTGGCCGGGCATGATGCCGATCTTGCACTGTCCCGGCGTGATGACGCCGGGGCAGTTCGGCCCGATCAGCACGGTATCCGGATACTGCTTGAGCACGTTCTTCACGCGCAGCATGTCCAGCACCGGGATGCCTTCGGTGATCGTCACGATCACGCGAATGCCAGCGTCGGCCGCTTCCATGATCGCGTCCGCCGCGAACGGCGGCGGCACGAAGATCATGGTCGCGTCCGCGCCGGTTTCGTCCACGGCATCCTGCACCGTGTTGAACACCGGCAGGCCGATGTGCTCACCGCCGCCCTTGCCGGGCGTGACGCCGCCGACCAGCTTGGTGCCGTATTCCAGCGCCTGTTCGGAATGGAACGTGCCCTGCTGGCCGGTGAAACCCTGGCAGATGACTTTGGTGTTCTTGTCGATCAATACGCTCATCGTCTTATCCCTTCACCGCGGCCACGGACTTGCGCGCCGCGTCGTTCAAATCCAGCGCCGGCGTGATCTTCAGGCCGGAATTGGCCAGCAGTTCGCGACCCTTTTCCACGTTTGTTCCTTCCAGGCGCACGACGACGGGAATCGTCAAGCCCACTTCCTTCACCGCCGCGATGATGCCTTCGGCGATCAGGTCGCAGCGCACGATGCCGCCGAAGATGTTGACCAGGATGCAGCGCACCTTGTCCGACGACAGGATCAGCTTGAAGGCCTCGGTGACGCGCTCCTTGGTCGCGCCGCCGCCGACGTCGAGAAAGTTCGCCGGCTCGCCGCCGGCGAGCTTGATCACGTCCATCGTCGCCATGGCAAGGCCAGCGCCATTGACCATGCAGCCGATGTCGCCGTCCATGGTCACGTAGTTGAGGTTGTTGCGCGCTGCCACCGCCTCGGCCTGATCCTCCTGCGATTCGTCGCGCATCGCGGCGAGGTCGGCATGGCGGAACTCGGCGTTGTCGTCGGAATTGACCTTGCCGTCGAGCGCGGCGAGGTCGCCGGACTTGACGATGGCCAACGGATTCAATTCCACCAGCGACAGGTCCTTGTCGTTGAACAGGCGATACAGCCCGGTCATGATTTTCGTGAGCTGGTTGGCTTGCTTCGCGTTCAGGCCCATCGCGAAGCCGAGCTTGCGGCACTGGTAGGGCTGCACGCCTTCGACGAAATTCACTTCAAGCGTGTGGATGTCCTCGGGATTCTCGTGCGCGACCTGTTCGATGTCCACGCCGCCGCGTGCCGAGGCGATGAAGGAAATCGCCTTTGTCGCGCGATCAACGAGCACCGACAAGTACAACTCCTTGGCGATGTCGGTCGCCTCGCACACCAGCACCGTGTTCACCGGCAGCGCGCGCCCGCCGGACTGGTACGTGGTCATCTTGGTGCCGAGCATCTTCGCCGCGGCGGCTTTCGCCTCGTCCGGCGACTTCACCAGCTTCACGCCACCGGCCTTGCCGCGACCGCCGGCATGAATCTGCGCTTTCACCACCCACTCGTCGCCGCCCAGCGCGCGCGCGGCGGCGGCGGCCTCGTCGGGCGTGGTGGCGATCTTGCCGGGCGGCACCGGAATGCCGTAGTCGGCGAACAATTGCTTTGCCTGGTATTCGTGGAAGTTCATCGCAGTCCTCGGGCGAGGCCGTGCCACGTTGCTGAAGATTCGCCGGCACGGCGGGAAAGTCGTCTATTGTGGCCAATCGCGGCCGCAAAAAAAAGGCCGCGCCACCGCGCACGGCATTGGTATACTCCGGCAAACGAAGCCCATGCCGTGAATTCCGCGACCATCGCCCGCACCCGCACCGATCCCGCGCTGCGCGACATCGACCGCCGCGAGCTGTATTTCTTCAACCTGTTCCGCGTGCTGCAGGCGTTCGTGATCGCCGGACTCCTGTTCAGCCCGATGCTGACCACGCGCCTGCACCTGGAACATACGCTGCTCGGCCAGATCGATGCGATCGCCTACCTGCTCATCGCCGGCTACGCCCTGCTGCGCACCGAATACTGGCGCCACGAACTGCGCTTGAAGGTCGCGATCCTGCTGGTCGTCGATATCGCCGCCTCCACCATCGCCTTGTTCTCGCTGGCCAATCCGCCCAGCGCGATCGCCATGCTGTTGCTGGTCAACATCGGCGCCGGCGCGCTGCTGCTGCCGCCGCGTCAGGCCAGTTTGTTCGCCGCGTTGGCGACCTTGTGCGTGATCGGCCAGTCGCTCGCCAGCCGTGTCATCGACGGCAGCGACCGCAACCTGATCGAATACGGCCTGTACGGCCTGGGCTACTTCGCCATCGCCACGCTCGCCCTGGTGCTGCGCCGGCAGCTGCGCGAGACCGAGGAACTGGCCGAACAGCGCGGCATCGACCTGGCCAACCTCGCCCAGATCAACGAGCTCATCATCCGGCGCATGAAAACCGGCGTGCTGGTGGTGGACGACGCGAACCGCGTGCATCGCTGGAACGAATCGGCGTGGGCGCTCATCGGCAATCCCAAATCCGGGCAGCGCGATCTCGGCAGCGTCGCGCCGGAACTGTCGCGGCGCCTGTACCACTGGCGCACGACCGGCAAGATCGACGCCAACGCCGTGGCCCTCGCCGACGGTACGCCCGAGGTGATCCCGCGCTTCACGCGGCTTTCGTCCAACGACGACGAGAACGTGCTGATCTTCCTCGACGACACTTCACTCGTGTCGCGCCGCGCGGAGGAACTGACCCTTTCATCGCTCGGGCGCCTGTCGGCCTCGATTGCGCACGAAATCCGCAATCCGCTCGCCGCGATCAGCTACTCGGCGCAGTTGCTGGCCGAATCCGAAGCCATGTCCGAGGAAGACAAACGCATGGTCGAAATCATCAACAACCACTGCGGCCGGGTGAACGAGATCGTGGAGAACATCCTGCAGCTATCGCGGCGCGAGCGCTCGCGCCCGGAGAGCCAGGATCTTTCCGTGTGGGCGCAGCACTTCGTCGACGAGTACAAGGACGGCAACGACATCGGCGCGGACCAGTTGCGCGCAATCACGCAGGCGCGCCAGGTCGAGGCGCTGGCCGATCCCCAGCAGTTGCAGCAGGTGGTGTGGAACCTCGTGCAGAATGCGCTGCGCTACGGCCGCCAGCCCGGCGAGCCGGCGCGTGTGGCGGTGGTGGCGCGCATGCTCAGCGACAAGGGCCCGCCGCTGATCGAGGTCGTCGACCGCGGCCCCGGCATTCCGGCCAAGGTCGCCGCGCAGATTTTCGAACCGTTCTTCACCACGCACGAATACGGCACCGGACTCGGCCTGTACCTCGCGCGCACCATGTGCGAAGCCAACCAGGCCACGCTCGAATTCGTGCCGGTCGCCGGCGGCGGCAGTTGTTTCCGCATCACCCTGCCCGCCGCGCCAGTGCTGGTGCGGCGCTCTGCCGCGACCGCGTGACCAAATCGACGCATCCCGTATACTTCACGCCATGAGCAATCCCACCGCCCTGGTCATCGACGACGAACGCGACATCCGCGAGCTTCTGACGATCACGCTCGGCCGCATGGGCCTGCGCGTGGATACCGCGAGCAACGTCAGCGAAGCCAAGCAGCGCCTCGCCGAATCGCGTTACGCCGTGTGCTTCACCGACATGCGCCTGCCGGACGGTTCCGGCCAGGAAATCATCGAACTCATCAACGCGAAATACGCCGAAACGCCGGTCGCGATGATCACCGCCTATGGCAACGTCGATGCGGCGGTGAACGCGCTCAAGGCCGGCGCCTTCGATTTCGTCTCCAAGCCGGTCGACATCCCCATGTTGCGCCGACTGGTGCAGACCGCGCTGAAGTTGGCCGAGGACAAGAAAACCGAACCGCCGAGCGCGGGCGCGGCCAAGATGCTCGGCGACTCGCCGGCGATCCAGGAGTTGCGCGTCACCATCGTCAAACTCGCACGCAGCCAGGCGCCGGTCTACATCAGCGGCGAATCGGGCGTGGGCAAGGAACTGGTCGCGCGCCTGATCCACGAGCAGGGTCCGCGCGCGTCCGGACCGTTCGTGCCGGTCAACTGCGGCGCGATTCCGTCCGAACTCATGGAATCGGAATTCTTCGGCCACAAAAAGGGCAGCTTCACCGGCGCGCAGGCGGACAAGGACGGCCTGTTCCAGGCCGCGAACGGCGGCACCTTGTTCCTCGATGAAGTGGCCGAACTGCCGGTGCAAATGCAGGTGAAACTGCTGCGCGTGATCCAGGAAAAAGCGGTGCGCCCGATCGGCGGTCGTGCCGAGGTGCCGGTGGACGTGCGCATCCTCTCGGCCACGCACAAGAACCTGGCCAAGCTCGTGGAAAGCGCGCATTTCCGCCAGGATTTGTATTACCGCATCAACGTGATCGAACTGCGCGTGCCGCCGCTGCGTGAGCGCCGCGACGACATTCCAAAAATCGCCGGCCGCGTGCTCGAGCGCCTCGGCGCCGACGGCGGACAACCGCCCGCGAAGCTCACGCCCGACGCGCTGGCCGCCCTGCTCGCCTACGGTTTTCCCGGCAACGTGCGCGAGCTCGAAAACGTGCTCGAACGCGCCGTTGCGCTGTG
>DATJIL010000245.1:0-13910 GCA_035493385.1 Rudaea sp. | reverse complement strand
GCAGCGGAAGATGCGGCGTTCGTGCATGGGCTCGACGGATTCGGCGATACCGGCTACGCGCCGAGTGCGCGTCGCGCGGAAAGCGAGCCGGCGGCGCAGGCAATCCTGCGTCTGTCGCGCGAACACGCGGGCAAACTCGTGGTCGTCGCAATGGCGCCGCTGACGAATCTCGCACTGGCGCTCAAGCTCGATCCGGAATTGCCTTCGCGCATTGCGCGTCTCGTCGTCATGGGCGGTGCGGTGACCGGACGCGGCAACACGACGGTTTCCGCGGAGTTCAACATCGGCTTCGATCCGGAGGCCGCGCACATCGTGTTCTCGGCATGGTCGCGGATCGAATTGGTCGACTGGGAGCTGACCGTGCGCCATGGCGTCGGTTTCGACACTATCGCGCGCTGGACAGCTGCGGACAATCCGACCGCACGATTTTTCGACGCGATCTCGCGCAAGACCCGCGCCTGGTCGCGCGAGCGCGGCCGTCCGCAGCTGGCGCTGGCCGATCCGCTGGCGATGGCGGTGGCGCTGAATCCGGATATCGTCGCGCGTACCGCCGAGCATCGCGTCGCCATCTCGCTCGATGGCGTGACGCGCGGCGCCACGGTGGTCGATTGGGACGATCGTTCCGGCAAGCCGGCGAACGCGCGCATCGTATTGGACGTCGATCAGGCGCGCTTCGAGGCGTTGGCGGCGTCCGCGCTCGGTATCGGTTGATTGGGCGGCGGCGGCATCGCGTTGCGGAACCAGACATCCATCTGCGGGAAGGACATCTCGATATTCTTCTCGCGAAACACGTCCGCGATGCGCGTGTAGAGCGCATCGCGCGCGCGGTTGCGGTCGCCGATATCGGCGATGAACACGCGCAGGTCGAAGTCGAGCGTGCAGGCCGAAATCTGCACGAACCAGCAACTCGGCGCCGGATCGTCCACGACCAGCGGCTCGGCGGCGGCGATTTCGAGCAGCAGTTCGCGCACCTCGCGCGGATCGCTGGAATAGGCCGCACCGATGCGCAGCACCACGCGCGTCGTCGTGTTCGACAGCGACCAGTTGGTCAGGCGTTCGGTGATGAAGCTCTTGTTCGGAACGATCACTTCCTTGTTGTCCCAGTCGACGATCGTGGTTGCGCGCGTGCGGATGCGCGCGACCGTGCCTTCGACTTCGCCGATGCTGACAATGTCGCCGATGCGGAACGGGCGCTCGAACAGCACCATCAGGCCGGAAACAAAATTCGCGAAAATTTCCTGCAGGCCGAAGCCGAGGCCGACGGAAAAACCGGCGGCCAGCCACTGCAGGTTGCTCCAGTGCAGGCCGAGCATGGCCAGGCCGGTGATGGTGCCGGCGAAGACGATCGCGTAGCGGGTCAGACTGGTAATCGCATAGCGCGTCGGCGCGTCCACGTGTAGGCGGCGCAACAGGCTCAATTCGATGAGGCCCGGCAGGTTGCGCGTGGCGGTCCAGGTCAGCGCGAGCACGAGCACCGCTTCGAGCACGTCGCGCAGACTCACGTTCAACGCCACGGTCTTGCCGCCGACCACGTCGCTGGACGCCCACACCTTGATGTCGCCGAGCAGGGTCAGCGCCGGAGCCACATCGGACCAGATCCACAGCAACGCGGCGGCGCAGCCGACCACGACCAGCGCACGCAAGAGGCGGCGCGTTTGCGCGCTGACACTGGCGAGGGTGATTTCCTCCGGCGGCGCTTCCGGCGGCGCGTCGCCGCCGTCCGCCGCGGCGGTTTCCGCATCCGCGATTTTGCGCAGTTCCATGCGCTGCAGGGCGAGGCGGCGTTCACCGAGCACCAGCCAGCGCGCGGCCAGGTCGTAAACGACATTTGCCGCGAGCAACGCCATCAGCGTATTGAGCACATGCGTACTCAACGCCAGCGCGGTGACGAAATAGCCGCGCAATACCAGCACGGCGAGCAGGAGCACGCCACCGCACAAGACGACGCGCGTGAACTGGCGCAGGCGCAGCGGTTCTTGCAGAACGCTATAGCGAGCGGTCCACAAGCGACCCGGCGCGAGCAGCCACCACGTCAACGCCGCCATTGCGAGCAGTACCACGCCGAGCAGAGCCCGCGCATAGCCGTCGATCGCGGCGGCGTCGCCGCGCAGCATCATCAGGACGATCAGGAATTGCGCCGGCAGCACGATCAGCGCCAGCCAGGGCACGGCGGCAGACAAGGCCGCGCGGCGCAGGCGCGGCCAGCGGAAATGAAATTGCGCCAGGCCGTTTTCGCGAGTGAGCGCGCGCAGGAAGGCGAGCACGAACACCGGCGCCGCGAGGCGCGCCAGTGAAACCGCGATATCGGCCGCGAAATTGTTGCCGGGCGCCGGTGTGGCGCGGAACGCGGCGGCGGCCAGCCACAGCAGCACGGGCCACGGCGCAGCGGCAAGCAGCGTCCACAGCAGCGCCATGCCGGTGAGACGGTAGCGGTCGCTGCGGATGCGCCGCATCGGTGTCGCTATCGCGGCCAGTCGCGCCGGAGCACGCAGGCGCAACAAGAACAGGAGAATCAGCAGGGCGAGCGCGCAGGTGGCAAGCAAAGGCGCAGCCACAATTGCGTTCCCGGCGCCGCGCAACGCACGTGACCAGCGCGCGGCCGAGAAGAAACCACTGTCGTCGCCGGCCAGTGCGGAGAACCATGCGGCGTTGACCGGCGCGTGGCTGGGCGTCCACAACAGGCGCGAGTCGAGCAGGGCATTGAGTTTGGCGGTGGCTTCGACCAGTCCGCGCAATTCCTGTTCGGCTTCGCCTTGCGCACTGGCGAGCTTGGTTTGCAGGGCGCCGAGCTGCACCAGCACCTGCGCGCGCGTGGCGAGCAAGCCGAACAAGCCTTCGCGCAGCATCTTGACGCGCTCCGGCGGCAGGTTCGGCAGTTTCTCCAGCGTCGTGTTGGCAGCACTGTTCAGATCGCCGAGTTCGCCCTGCTGCTCGCGCACGTCGATCAGGCCGATGCGGGTTTGCGCGTAATGCGTTTGCAGATCGGACAACTGGCGATTTAGCCGATCCAGCGGCTGCAATTTGCGTTTTTCGGCGAGCAGGATCAGGCCGACGGCTTCGTTGACGCCGCCGATGCGGATGCGTTCCTCGGTGTTCTTCAGCGCCTGCGCGGTATCGTTGACGGCGCGATCCCAGGTTTGTTTGCGCGTGCGCAGGTCGGACGAGTCGCGCACCGTCTCGGCCAGGCGCGCGACCAGCGCCACGTTCGCGTCGGCTGCTTCGATGAGCACGCGCGCGCGTGGATCGAGCGCCGCGCGTTCCTCGGCTACCCGCGCCTGCAGCGCACGTGCCTGCGCGCCGGTGCGGTCGAGCAGGAGATTCTCGAGCGCGCTGGCGCGTTGCCCGGCCAGCAGTGACACGCGCTGGCGTTCGCGCAATTGCGCCGACAACAGGCGCATGCGCGGCTCGTAGCTGCGGTTTTCCAGGTTCAGCAAGGCGATGCGGATCGTCGCCAACCGTTGCGCAGATTGCGCGCGCAGCCGCTGCGCCTGTGCCAGCGCCGGCGGTCCGGACTTGTTCGTTGCCGACAAGGCCGCCTGACTGGAATCGAGCGTCGCGTGCGCCGCGGCCAATTCATCGCGCAATTGCGCCGGGCGCGTCGTCTGCCGCGCGAGCTCGGATTCCAGCGCCGTTACCGCGGCACGCGCATCCGTGGCGACGCCGCGTTCGCGGTCGAGCAGGGCTTCGAGTTGCTCGACCGTGGCGCGTTCGGGCAGGGCTGTGCGCCACTTGGCCATCGCCTCGCTGGAATCGGCGGCAAGGGATTCCTCGATCTTTTGCGCATCCGTGTCGGCGCTGGCGGCGGTCTGGTCCAGGCTTTGCCACTGTTGTGCCAGTTCGTCGGCATGGGCCTCGTCGGCCTGGGCCTGGCGCAGCAGGTCTTCGGCCTGCTTGCGCGCGTCGGCATCCAGCCCGCGTTGTGCCGGCAGGGCGCGCAGGGCAGCATTGATCGCTCCTGCCTGTGATGGCGGAAAGACCGGTGCTGCGGGGGGCGCGACCGCAGCGGCTGGTGCGGACGCCGGCTTGCCTGCCGCGCCGGGTGCGGCAATGGCCTGGGAAGCCATGACACCGGCGAGGAGGACCCAGACCAGGGCAGATGCACGTCGGATCCTTGCAGATAACGGATTATTCAAGACAATTTACCGCGCGGACTTGCGCCGACAAGGGTCGAAACGATACCATAGTCGTCTTTTCCGCACGTTTTGTGGAGTTGCAGCATGAAAGCCGAAACCCATCCGAAATACACGCCGGTCATCTTCCAGGATGTCTCGTCCAATTTCGCGTTCCTTACCCGGTCGACGATGACCGCCAAGGAAACGATGAAATGGGAAGACGGCAAGGAATATCCGGTCATCAAGGTGGAAATTTCCAGCAAGTCGCATCCGTTCTACACCGGCAAGCACAAGATTGTCGATGCGGGCGGTCGCGTGGACAAGTTCCGCAAGCGCTACGGCGCGAAGTAAGCCGCGAACCATTGCGCCGGTCCAATCCGGCGGGCGACGGCGGCGCCAACGGCCGCCAGCGTGCGCCGGTCCTGACGTCCTTTGCGTGAATCCACAAGGAGCTCGCCGTGTCCGACAAGACCGTCCTTCTGACCGATAGCGCGTCGAACAAAACCAGCACCCTGCCGCTGCTCTCCGGCAGCATGGGCGAACCGGCGATCGACATCGGCAAGCTGTACAAGGATCTGGGCTACTTCACGTTCGATCCGGGCTTCGTTTCGACCGCGAGCACGCGCAGCGCCATCACGTTCATCGACGGCGAGAAGGGCGTGCTGCTTTATCGCGGCTATCCGATCGAGCAGCTTGCCAAGCACTCGAGCTTCCTCGAAGTCGCGTATCTGCTGATCAACGGCGAGTTGCCGAACGCGCAGCAATTCGGCGCGTTCGAGGACGAAGTGACGCATCACACGATGATGCACGAGTCGCTGAAGAATTTCCTGCACGGGTTCCACTACGATGCGCACCCGATGGCGATGCTATGCGGTTCCATCGCCTCGCTGTCGGCGTTCTACCACGACACGCTGGATATTTCCGATCCGGAACAGCGCCGCCTGGCCGCGATCCGCCTGATCGCGAAGATGCCGACGATTGCGGCGGCCGCCTACCGTTATTCGATCGGCTGGCCGGTGCGTTATCCGCGCAACAACCTCGAATATTGCACGCGCTTCCTGCACATGATGTTCGAGGTGCCGAGCGAACCGCTGGCGATAAATCCCGTTGTTGCCAAGGCGCTGGACCTGTTGTTCATCCTGCACGCCGACCATGAGCAGAATGCGTCGACGTCGACAGTGCGCCTGGTCGGCTCGACCGGTGCCAATCCCTATGCCTGCGTTGCCGCCGGCATTGCCGCGCTGTGGGGGCCGGCCCATGGTGGCGCCAACGAGGCCGTGCTCAAGATGCTCGCCGAGATCGGCGATGCGAAGAACGTCGGCGCGGCGGTGGCCAAGGCCAAGGACAAGAATTCCGGCTTCCGACTGATGGGCTTTGGCCATCGCGTGTACAAGAATTTCGACCCGCGCGCGACGATCATCCGCGAGATGACGCACAAGGTCCTCGGCGAACTCGGCGTGAACGATCCCCTGCTCGACGTGGCGCTGGAACTCGAACAGGCCGCGCTCAAGGATCCGTACTTCGTCGAGCGCAAGCTGTATCCGAACGTCGATTTCTATTCCGGCCTCATCTACAAGGCGCTGAAGATTCCGACCGAGATGTTCACCGTGATGTTCGCGATCGCGCGTACCGCCGGCTGGGTCGCGCACTGGCTTGAGCAACACCAGGACAAGGACACCAAGATCGGCCGCCCGCGCCAGATCTACACCGGCGCGACGACGCGCGATTACGCGCCGATCACGAAACGCTGAGCAGGGATTCGACGGCAGCAAGTCCGGCGCGCGGCATCGGGCGTTCGCCGCTGCGGTCCAGCGGTGCCTGGCGGATCGCGTCGCGCGGCAGCACCGTCAAGTCGAAATCGACGCCCGCCTGGTTCATTCTCAGCACCGGGAAATCAGCAGAACGCGTCGCGTCCAGCCGTAAACGTCGGCTATCTTCCTCGAAAACGATACCATCGTCGTTCAGCAGGGCGAGCACGGATTCTGGCGTATCGCAGAACAAGTGCAGACACACCGCTGAATGCGTGTCGGCAGTGCCATCCAGAACGGCGCCGACCAGGCGCGGCTCAAAGCGGGCGAAATAGCGCATCGCCTCGCACGCGGCTTCGCGCAGTGCGCGCAATTGCGTTGGCTGATCGTCGCTGTGGAAAAGACGCTGGTGTTCGCGCAGCGCTTGCTCGATCTCGCTGTTCTTCGGCAAGCTCGATTCATCGAGTGCATGCAGGCTCTCGGCAGCCTTGCGCTTGGCGAGCTGATAGTCGCGGATGCCGTGTTCACTGATCAGGCGCGCGGCTTCCAGTGCGACACGGCGGCGCAGATTCTCGTTGCGCGCCGGCATCAGAAGATCCCGTAGGCGTCCTGCTGGACCTTCTTTTCCGCTTCCGTGGCGTTGTTCGGCCCGGCGGCGAGGCGGGCGACATCCTCGACCTTGAAGACTTCGAGCATGCTGTTGGGATCCCCGGCCGGGGCGAGCTGACCGGTGGCCTTGTCGATGCGCGCGGTGGTGATGCCCGGCGGCATCTCGAACGGCTGCTCGGGCACGCCCTTGAGCGCCGTGCGCATGAACTCGATCCACATCGGCAGCGCCGCCTGCGCGCCGAATTCGCCGACGCCATTGCTGCGACCGAGCGAGGAAAAATCGTCGAAGCCGACCCAGACAGTAGCGACGAGGTCGTCGTTGTAGCCGTTGAACCAGGCGTCGCGGTGATCGTTGGTCGAGCCGGTCTTGCCGGCCAGGTCGTTGCGCTTGAGCACCATCGCATCGTGACCGGTACCGCGGCGCACGACGTCGTGCAGGATCGATCCGATCAGGTAGGCGGTACGCGCATCGAGCACGCGCGGAGCGAGTTTTGCTGCGTTCGGGTCTGCGGGTGCGGCCACGGCTTGCGCGGCAGGCGTGGTCGACAGCGCCGCCTTGACCGGCTGCGCATCGCCTGGCTTGGCATTCGCGGCTGCGGCCCGCTCTCGTGCGTCCTCGAGCAAGCGCTGCGGACAATCCCGGCACGCCAGCAGCGGCTGCGCCTTGTAGATTTCCTTGCCGTCGCGGTCGACGATGCGGTCGATGAAATACGGATCGACGAGGAATCCGCCGTTCGCGAACACGGCATAGCCGCGCGCCATCGCCAGCGGCGACACCGAGGCCGTGCCGAGCGCGAACGACAGGTTCTCCGGCAACTGCTGCAGGCTGAAACCGAAGTGCGTCGCATACTCGCGCGCATAACGCACGCCGATCGCGTCGAGCAGGCGCACCGACACCAGGTTCTTGGATTCGACCAGCGCTTCGCGCAGGCGCATCGGGCCTTCGAACTTGTCGTCGTCGTTCTTCGGTTCCCACAGGCCGTTCGGCTTGGACGGGTCGGCGAACACGATCGGCGCGTCATTGATGATCGAGGCGGGCGTGAAGCCGTGCTCGAACGCGGCGGCATAGAAGAACGGCTTGAACCCGGAGCCGGGCTGGCGGCTGGCCTGCACGGCGCGGTTGAACTTGCTGCGCGCGTAGGAAAAGCCGCCGACTTCGGATTTGATCGCGCCGTCGTTCGGATCGAGGGCGATCAGCGCGCCCTGCACCTTGGGAAGCTGCGACAGTTTCCACGCACCGTCCGCGTTGCGCGCCAGACGCACCACGTCGCCGGCCTTGAGCACGTCGTCGACGCGCTTGGGTGGCGCACCGCGATGGCTTTCGTCCTTGTAGCGCTGTGCCCAACGCACGGCGGGCAAATCCAGCGCCACGCTTTGGCCGTCTTGCAGGTAAACGTCGGCGGATTTTTCGGAACTGTCGACGACGATGCCGGCGATGAGTCCGAGCACGGGACGCAAAGCGTCCTTGTCGAGGCGCTTGTCCAGTTCCTGCGGCAGCGGGTGCGCAGCAAGATCGAAATGCGCTTCCGGTCCACGATAGCCGTGGCGTTCGTCGTAGGCGATCAAATCGTTGCGCATGGCCTGGTTGGCGGCCGTCTGGTCGTGCGAGTCGAGCGTCGTGTAGATGCTGTAGCCATTGGTCAGCGCATCGTTGCCGAGGCGGTCGAGCGCATCCAGACGCACCTGCTCGGCAATGTAGGGCGCGTCGATTTCGATCGGCGGTTCGTGCGCGAAGGATTGATCCGGTTCGGTGCTGGCCTGCTTGAATTGCGCTGCGGTTATGAAGCCGTTGTCGAGCATGCGTTGCAGGGTGTAGTTGCGTCGCTCGGTCGCGCGCGCGCGGTTGCTCAGCGGGTTGCTGCTGGAGGGGAATTTCGGCAGCGAGGCAAGCATCGCGCATTCGCCGAGGGTGAGCTCATTGAGCGTCTTGCCGTAGTAGAACTCGGCCGCGGCGGCCACGCCGTAGGCGCGATTGCCGAAGAAGATCTTGTTGAGGTAGAGCTGGAAAATCTCGTCCTTGGTCAGTTCATGCTCGATGCGGAAGGAGAGGAAGATTTCCGTGGCCTTGCGCGTGAGACTGACTTCGGAGCTGAGGAAGAATCCGCGTGCGACCTGCTGCGTGATCGTGCTGCCGCCCGGCACGTGGAGGCTGCGCTTGACGACCATGTAGCCGAGCGCGCGCAGGATGCCGGTGAAATCGATGCCGGAATGGGTGTAGAAATTCGCGTCCTCGGCGGCGAGGAACGCATTCTTCAATTGTTGCGGCACATCTTCGATCCGGACCGGGATACGGCGTGTTTCGCCGATCGTCGCCACGAGCTTTCCGTCCTTGCTGTAAACGCGCAGCGGAACCTGCAGGCGCACGTCCTTCAGTACGTCCACGGACGGCAGGCGCGGCTCGATCAACCAGTAGGCAATGCCGATGCCGACGGCACCCAACACCACGCCAAGCACGCACAAAATCAAGAACCAACGGAACAAACGTCGAAATATTCTCATGCGTGGCGGGAGTTGTGATCGCAGTCAAGGTTGGAAGGCGGCCTTCCGGGTGAAGATCGCCATCGCAGTATAGGCGTACGGCGTTCCGGCCGATAGGTAAATCAGGATCGAATGGTGGCAAAACCATGACATTATCAAGCTATATCAATGGCTTGCAGAATCTTTCAAGAGACTGTTGATAATCCGTTAAAGTTCGTATTTAATGTGGATGCGCATATATCGCTCGTAAGGGCGCGTGGGAAGGGGAAAAAGTGTGGGCCTACTCAGTGCAAAAGCGCCGCCGCTGATCGGGGTCGATATCAGTTCGACGGCCGTGAAGCTGTTGCAGTTGACACAGTCCGGCAACAAGTATCGCGTCGAGCATTACGCGGTCGAACCGTTGCCCCCCAACGCTGTCGTCGAAAAAAACATCGTCGAGGTGGAAGCCGTCGGCGAAGCGATCCGGCGCGCGCTCAACCGCTCCGGCACGAAAACCAAATTTGCTTGCGCGGCCGTTGCCGGTTCTGCGGTGATCACCAAGATCATCCCGATGCCCGCGGATCTGTCCGAGGAAGACCTCGATGCGCAGATCCAGTCCGAGGCCAATCAGTACATTCCCTATCCGATCGACGAAGTCAGCCTCGATTTTGAAGTCATCGGTCCGGTGAAGGACAACCCGGAAATGATGAATGTCCTGCTTGCGGCCTCGCGCACCGAGAACGTTGACCTGCGCGTGGCGGCACTCGATCTGGGCGGCTTGACCGCCCGCGTGGTCGAAGTCGAGGCCTTCGCGATGGAGAATGCGTTCAAGCTGGTCGCAGACCAGCTCGCCGTGCCCAAGGATGCGGTCGTCGCGGTCGCCGACATCGGCGCCACCATGACCACGCTGATCGTGCTCAAGAACCAGCGCACCATCTATTCGCGCGAACAGGTGTTTGGCGGCAAGCAGCTCACCGACGAGGTGATGCGCCGCTACGGCCTGTCTTACGAGGAAGCGGGCTTGGCCAAGCGCCAGGGTGGCCTGCCCGAATCCTACGAGATCGAGGTACTTGAGCCATTCAAGGAAGCGATGGTGCAGCAGGTAAGTCGCCTGCTGCAGTTCTTCTTCGCCGGAAGCGAATACAACAAGGTGGATCAGATCGTGCTCGCCGGCGGATGCGCTTCGATCGCCGGTGTCGCCGAAATGGTGGAAGAACAACTCGGCGTACCCTGCGTGGTCGCCAATCCGCTTGCCAACATGTCGCTGTCATCGCGCGTGCAGGCCCAGACGCTGGCCCAGGACGCGCCCGCGCTGATGATCGCCTGTGGTCTCGCGCTGAGGAGTTTCGACTGATGGCCAAGATAAACCTACTGCCTTGGCGCGACGAGCTGCGCAAGCAGCGCCAGCGCGAGTTCTACGTGATGCTGGCCGGCGCCGCCATCGCCGCGCTGTTCGTGGTGTTCGTCTGGTGGTACTGGATGGGCATGCGTCTGCAAAACCAGGATGATCGCAATGCCTATCTGAAGGATCAGATCCACCAGCTCGACGGCAAGTTGACCGAGATAAAGGAACTGGAAACGACCAAATCCAAGTTGCTGGCGCGCAAGGAAATCATCGAGAAACTGCAGGCCAGCCGCTCGCAGATGGTGCACCTCTTCGACGAGTTGGTGAAAACCATCCCCGACGGCGTGCGCCTGACCAGCATGGCACAGAAGGGTGACGCTTTGAGTTTGGACGGGCTGGCGCAATCCAATGCCAGTGTCGCCACTTACATGCGCAATCTGGATGCCTCGCCCTGGCTCACGCACTCGGATCTGGTCAAGACCGAGGCACAGAAAAACGACAAGCGCGAGCGCTTCAATTTCGGTCTTTTGGTCAAGCTGACCAATCCCGACGAGAAGGCCAAGGAGCAGGAAAAGGCGGCACAGGCCGCGGCTTCAACTGGGTTGGGCGGCAAGCCCGTTGCTCCAGCGCCGCCAGCCGCAACCGCTCCCGCCGCGGCCAAGGCTCCCGCGGGCAAGGAGAGCAAGCCATGAAACTGTCGGATTTCCGCAATCTCGATTTCAACAACATCGGAGGCTGGGCGCAGGGCGTCAAGCTGACCTTCTGCGCCGTGCTGTTCGGATTGCTGGTACTTGCGGGCTGGTGGTTCTGGATCAGCTCCCAACAGGACGATTTGCAGACCCGGCAGGGGCAGGAAACCCAGCTCAAGAAAGAGTTCTCCGACAAGCAGGCGCAAGTCGTCAATCTCGACGCGCTGAAGGAGCAACTCGACGAAATGCGCGAGATGTTGCGCCAATTGCTGCGCCAGTTGCCGAGCAAGACAGAAATGCCCGAACTGTTGGTGGATGTTTCGCAAACCGCGCTTTCGGCGGGACTTCATTCGGATCTTTTCCAGCCGGGCCCGGAATCGGTCAAGGACGGGTTTTATGCCGAGAAACCAATTCAATTGCGCTTTACCGGCACGTATCACCAGTTTGGCGCCTTCATCAGCGGTGTGGCTGCGCTGCCGCGCGTGGTGATCCTCACCATGCACGACATCTCGCTCAAACCCGTCTCCGGCGCTGCGGGCGAGCTGTCGCTTGAGGGTACAGTCAAGACCTATCGCTACGTCGAGGAAGGCGAGAGTGGTGGTCCGGCGCCCAAGAAACCGGCCAAGCAGGGAGGAAAGTGAACATGCGCTTCGTTCACATCCCCAATCCGGCTCGTGCGCTGATGCTGATCGCCACGTTGGCCTTGATAGCCGGCTGTACGGGCGGCATGAGCGATCTGCAGCAATGGGTCGCGCAGGAAAAGGCCAAGAAAGGCCCGCCGGTTCCGCCGCTTCCGGTGTTGAAGACATTCGAGACTTTCGTCTACCAGGACCAGGATAAGCGCGACCCGTTCGGTCCGAGTCTGGAGGAACAGCGCGAGGCCCAGGCCGGCGCGAATGGTCCAGTGCCGGACAAGCATCCCAAGGAGCAGCTGGAAAACTATCCGCTGGACAGCCTGAAGATGGTTGGCACGATCGGTACCGGCACGACCATGGAAGGTTTGATCAAGGATCCGGATGGCGTGATCCATCGCGTGCATGTGAGCAATTACATGGGCCAGAACAGCGGCAAGATCGTTACCGTTGCCGAGGACCATATCGATCTCGTGGAGCTGATCCCGAACGGGAGCGGCGGTTGGATGAAGCGCCAGGCGTCAATCGCACTGGGCGAGAAATAGACGACCCATTGGGGGTAACTAGAGATGACCATGACAGTTGCTGACTTCCAGGGACGTACGTCCAGACCCGAAACTTCCGCGCGCAAACGCCGCGGTTTGGCATGGATGCTCATGCTGCTCGGGAGCGTGCTGGCGACGAACGTGCTGGCCCAGAATACCTTGCAGGACATTACCTACGCGCCGCTCGCCGGTGACAAGGTACAGATCACCCTGCAATTCGCCGCGCCGATTGGCGAGCCGCAGATTTTCACTACGCAGAATCCGGCGCGCATCGCGATCGACATGCCCGATACGCACGATGCCGTGAGCAAGCGCCGCATCGACATCAACACCGGCGCCACCCAGGCGGTGAGCGCCGTCGAAGCGGCCGGGCGTACGCGCGTGGTCGTCGACCTGTTCCATAACGCCGGTTATGAAACCCGGCATGAAGGCAACAATTTCATTCTGACTGTCAACAACAACATGTCGGGTGGAGCCGCGTCCGCGACCGCGGCCGCGGTGGCCGCCACCGATCAGACCAAGTCGGGCGTTGCCACGGGCATGGAAATCACGAATGTGGACTTCCGCCGCGGCCAGCATGGCGAAGGCCGGGTCATCGTCACGTTCAACGGCCAGGGTGCCGGCGTCGACTTGCAGCGCCTCGGCGACAAGATCGACGTGAATATGTACAACGTCGGCCTGCCGGCACAGTTGGCGCAGAAGCTCGATGTACTCGATTTCGCCACGCCGGTTAAATCCATCGAAACCCGCCGCAAGGGTGGTGGCGTGGAAATGGAAATCACCGCCGGTGGCTCATTCGACCAACTCGCCTACCAGTCCGGCAACGAATACGTAATCGAGGTTTCGCCGAAGAAGGAAGAGGCGAAGAAGGATCCGAATGCACCGCCCGTGTATACCGGCAATCGCGTGACCTTCAATTTCCAGGACATTCCAACCCGATCGGTGCTGCAATTGATCGCTGAGGTGTCCGACCTGAATATCGTCGTGTCCGACTCGGTATCCGGCAACGTCACCTTGCGCCTGATCAACGTGCCTTGGGACCAGGCCCTGGATCTGGTGCTGCAAACCAAGGGTTTGGACAAGCGCCAGAACGGCAATGTGATCTGGATTGCGCCGCAGCAGGAAATCGCGACGCGCGAACAAGCCCTCGCTGAGGCCAAGCAGAAGCTGCAGGACGTGAAGCAGACCGTCACGGTCTATATTCCGATCAGTTACGGCAAGGCAAAAGATATCGCCACTCTGCTGACTTCGAACAAAGGAGTCAGTGGCGGTGGGAGTGGCAGCGGCAGTGGCGGCGGCGGACAAAACAACGGGGGATTCCTGTCGCCGCGCGGTCGCGTCACTGCCGACGAGCGCACCAATACCTTGCTGGTTGTCGACACGCCGGAACGCATTGAAGAAATTCGCACCTTGGTTTCCAAGCTCGACAAGCCCGTGCAGCAAGTGCTGATCGAATCGCGCGTTGTGGTCGCGACCGACAACTTCGCGCGCGAACTGGGTGCCAAGTTCGGCATCAGCGGCGGCTACCAAACCGGCAACACGGTGGTATCGACCGCGGGTTCGCTCGCAACGGCCGATGCCATGACGGCGCGTGCTTACGCGAATCGTGTAGGGGGCGTGGGCGGCATCGGCGGAATCGGAGCGCCAGCCATCGGCAACAGCTTGAATGTCAATTTGCCGGCGACCAACCCGACCGGCAGCTTCGGCTTGGCGATTCTCGGGGCTGATTACTTGCTCGATCTGGAGTTGTCGGCAGCCCAGGATGAAGGCCGC
>DATJIL010000244.1:0-9424 GCA_035493385.1 Rudaea sp. | reverse complement strand
TGTAGTGCAGCGTGAAATGCTCGGTGTCGAGCACGGGATCGCGAAAACCCGCGGCGATCAGCGCGTCGCCGATCTGGGCGATATGCGCGAACGCGCTGACGTGCGGCGCGGCGTCGGCGGCGGCCCACGATGCGCGCAGTTCGTGCAAGGTGTCAGGCCCGAATGTGGAAAACGCAAGGTAGCCGCCGGGCTTGAGCACGCGCCGGAATTCGGCGAACAGTGCAGGCAGATCGTCTATCCACTGGATGCACAGGTTCGAGAACAGCACGTCCACGCTTGCATCCGGCAGCGGCAGCGCGCGTGCGTCCGCGCACACGCGCCCGAGCGGACGCCGCCAGCCCGGGCGCACCTGGCGCAGCATCGGCAGGGCGAGGTCGAGTGCGATCACTTGCGCCGAACGGAAGCGCTTGCGCAGCAGCGTGCTGCCGTGACCGGGCCCGCAGCCGACATCGAGCACGCGCGTCGCCTTGCCGGAAAAATATTCCAGCCGTTCGATCAGGCGTGCCTCGATCTTGCGCTGCAGAGCCGCATTGCGAATATAGGTTTTCGCAGCGCGACCGAAGGCGCGGCGGATCTGGCGGGGGTCGAACGGACTCATGCAGCAAGGCTTCCGGCAAGTGATTCGATGGCGGCCGCGACGTCTGCGGCATGCGAAACGAAGGGCGCGTGTCCCGACGATATTTCCACAATGCGGCTTTGTGGGTTTTGTTGCGATGCCCAGCGCATGGCGGCGGCAGGCACGAGACGATCGCGGCGGCCGGCGATCCACAGGTTGGGTACGGCGAGTTCACGCAGGCGCGCGCGCAGGTCAGCGGTTTCCAGTACCTGCATGCCGCATTCCAGTGCCGAGACGGCGGGCTCGCCGCGTGCGAACACCTGCGCTTTCAAGTCGCGCAATTCGGCCTGGGCGTCATCGGAACCGATCGCTTCCAGTGCGAGAAAGCGCTCGATGGTGGCACGGTAATCGCGGCGCAATCCCGATTCGAATTGCGCGAACATTTCGAGCGCCACGCCATGCGGCCAATCCGGCGCGGCGACGAAACGCGGCGACGTGGCGATCTGCACGATGCCGCGCACGCTCTCCGGTTGCGCCAAAGCCGCGTGCAGGGACACGAGTCCGCCGAACGACCAGCCGATCCAGATGGCGCGCGGCAGCGTGGCGAGAAGATTTTTCGCGCAGGATTCCGGATCGAGTTTGCTGTCGTCATCACGGCTGAAACCATGGCCCGGAAGATCGACCACGTGCAGGCGAAATCGTTCGCGCAACACACGCGTGAGCGGCGCGAATACGCCGCCATGCATGGCCCAGCCATGGATCAGGACCAGATCCGGTCCGCTGCCTGTGGTTTCGATGTGCATCAATGCGATTTCGGTCGCAACGTGGCGGCCAGCGCGTCGAGCAGGCGTTCGATGTCGTCCTCGACATGCGCGGCTGACAGGCTCACGCGTAGGCGCGCGCTGTGGGCCGGCACGGTTGGCGGGCGAATCGCGGGTACGTAAAAGCCCGCGTCCTCAAGTCGCTGCGCGGCAGCGAGAGCGATTGCGCTGTCGCCGACAGGTACGGGCTGGATCGGCGTGTGCGACGGCAATAGCGTGATGCCACGCGTGGCAGCACCGTCGCGGAATTGCGCGATGTGGCAATGCAGGCGTGCGCGGCGCTCGCCGTCGTGGCGTGCGATGTCAACGGCGGCACTCGCCGCTGCGGCCAGCGCCGGTGGCATCGCCGTGGTGTAGACGTAACTGCGCGCTAACTGCACGAGACCGTTGATCAGCGTCGCGCTGCCGGCGACGAAGGCGCCGAAAGTGCCCAGCGCCTTGCCCAGCGTTGCCATCAGCACAGGTGCATCGTCCTGCGCGAGCCCGGCTTGCGCGAGGCTGCCGGCGCCATCGACACCGAGCACGCCGATGCCGTGCGCATCGTCGACCATCAGCAGTGCGCCTTCACTGTTGCACAACGCTGACAGATCCGCGAGCGGCGCGACATCGCCGTTCATGCTGAACACGGCATCGGTGGCGAGGATCGCGGCAGTGTTTGGGCGCGCGTTAAGTTGACGTGCTGCGCTATCCGCGTCGGCGTGCCGGTAGCGGATCAACTCGCCGCCGGACAGCCGCGCAGCGTCGATCAGGCTCGCATGGTTGAGCTTGTCCTGCACGCAGACATCGCCCTCGCCAAGCAGTGCGCCGACGACGCCGAGATTGGCCATGTAGCCGGTCGAGAACAGCAAGGCGCGCTCGCGACCGGTCCAGCGCGCGAGTTTTTCCTCGAGCGCGGCATGTTCGTCGCGATGGCCGCCGAGCAGATGCGCCGCGCCCGCGCCCACGCCCCAGCGCGCCGCCGCGTCCGTCAGCGCTTCGCGCAAGGCCGAATGCTGCGCAAGACCGAGGTAGTCGTTGCTGGCGAAGTCGATCAGGGCACGGCCGTCGACGACGATGCGCGGCCCATCCGCGGATTCGACCGCGCGCAGGCGCCGCAGCAGGCCGTCGTGGACGCGTTGCGTCTGCGCGGCGGCGAGGCGCGCGAGTGGGTCGGGACGCGGCATGTGAACTCAGGCGGCGATGTCGGCGTGCACGGTGCCGGACTCGAGTTCGACTTCCATCGGCACGAGGCCGAGTCGCGCGAACAGAGTCTGATCGTGCTCGGTATCGGGATTGCCGGTCGTCAGCAGCTTTTCGCCGTAGAAAATCGAATTCGCGCCGGCGAAGAAGCACAGCGCCTGCAACTCGTCGCTCATCTCGGCGCGGCCCGCGGACAGGCGGACCATTGACGCGGGCATCAGGATGCGCGCCACCGCGATCGTGCGCACAAATTCGAACGGATCGAGCTGCGCCGTACCATTGAGCGGCGTACCCTCGACCTGCACCAGGCGGTTGATCGGCACCGACTGCGGATGCTCGGGCAGGTTCGCCAGCGTCTGCAGCAGGCCGGCGCGCTGCGCGCGCGTCTCGCCCATGCCGACGATGCCACCGCAACAGGTTTTGAGTCCCGCGTTGCGCACGCATTCAAGGGTGTCGAGGCGCTCTGCGAACTCGCGCGTATGGATGATCTCGCCGTAGAACTCCGGCGCCGTGTCGAGGTTGTGGTTGTAGTAATCCAGGCCTGCGGATTTGAAGCGATCGGCTTGATCCTGCGTCAACATGCCGAGCGTCGCGCAAGTTTCCATGCCCAGCGCCTTCACCTCGCGGATCATGCTGGCGACTTTTTCCACGTCGCGATCCTTGGGGCTGCGCCAGGCCGCGCCCATGCAAAAGCGCGTCGCACCGGCCGCCTTGGCGGTGCGCGCCCTGTCCAGCACGGCGTCCACGCTCATCAGTTTTTCGGCCTGCACGCCGGTGTGATAGCGCGCGGCCTGCGGACAATAGGCGCAATCCTCGGGACAGCCGCCGGTCTTGATCGACAGCAGGGTCGACACCTGCACCGCGTTCGGCTCGTGATGTGCGACATGCACCGCATGCGCGCGGGCAAGCAGATCGTTGAACGGCAGGTCGAATAGTGCCTGCACTTCGCTGCGGGAATAATCGTGACGCAGTTGATTGGCGCTCATGGCAGACTCACGGAATCGAAGACTTCAAAGTTTGAGGAGCGGCCGTTTGCCTGTCAACTCAATCAAGCAGATTCTGGTTGACGGCCTGCGTCGCCTGCAATTCGCCATATTGCCGGCGCATTGTCTGCTCTGCGGCCAGTCCGGCGCCGGACAACGCGACCTGTGCGCGGCCTGCGCTGCGGACCTGTTGCGCAATCGCGCGTGTTGTCCGCGTTGCGCGTTGCCGCTGGAGGCGCCGGCACCGCTGTGCGGCGAGTGCCTGCACAGCGCACCGCCGTTCGCATCGGCTTGCGTGCCGTTCGTCTATGCGCCGCCGCTGGATGCGTTGCTGACACGCCTGAAATTCGGCCGTAGCCTCGCCGCCGGACGCGTCTTGTCGGAACTGTGGATTGCGGCTGCGCACGCATCGCCGCCGTCGATTCCGCAGGCGCTGATTCCGGTGCCGCTGCACGCCGGTCGCCTGCGTGAGCGCGGTTACAACCAGGCGCTGGAACTGGCAAAACCTCTGGCGCATGCGTTCGGCATCGCCCTACGCAACGACGTTCTCGTGCGTACGCGGGCGACATCGGCACAGTCGAATCTGGATGCCGATGCGCGCCATCACAATTTGCGCGGCGCATTCGCGGTCATCCCGAATGCCACGTTGCCCGTGCACATCGCACTGTTCGACGACGTGATGACCACCGGCACGACCCTGCGCGAATGTGCACGCACGCTGTTGAGTGCTGGCGTGGGATGCGTGGATGTGTGGGCGGTGGCGCGTGCGCCGAAGCGTTACCTTAGTGCGTAACCCAGTAACACGCCCAGCCACAACGCTAATCCCACCCAGTTGTTGCTGCGGAACGCCGCGAAACACGCATCGCGCTCACGCCGGCGCATGATCCACAGTTGCCAGGCGAACAGCAGTGCGCCGATGCCGACGCCGACGAAATAAACCCAGTGCAGGTGCCCGCGCTGCGCAAGCAGCGCCATTGCGCCGAGGAACGTGACCATCAGGATGGCAAGGATGGGCAGGTCCGCGTCGCCGAACAAGATCGCCGTGGATTTCACGCCGATGCGGATGTCGTCATCGCGGTCGACCATCGCGTACTCGGTGTCGTAGATCGTCGCGAACAGCACGTTGGCCAAAAACAGCAGGCCGCACAGCGGCAGCATCTTGACGAAGGCGTCCCAACTCCCGGCCACGGCCGCGAACGCCATCGGGATCGACCAGCCGAACGCGCAGCCCAGGTACACCTGCGGCAGGTAGGTGTAGCGCTTCATGAACGGATAGGTCACGGCGAGGAACGCGCCGATGAAGGACAACTCGATCGTGAGTTTGTTGGTCAACAGCACGAGCCCGAAGGCGAGCACGATCAGCGCGATGAAAACGCCGATAGCCTCGCGTGGCGCGACCGTGCCGGCGGCCAGCGGGCGCTCGCGCGTGCGCTTGACCTGCGGATCGAACTTGCGGTCGGCGAGGTCGTTGACCACGCAGCCGGCCGAGCGCATCAGCCACACGCCGAGCGTGAAGATGAGAAGCAAGCCGATCGAGGGGAAATCGCCGGTCGCCAGCCACAATGCCCACCAGGTCGGCCATAGCAGGAGCAGCGCGCCGACCGGCCGATGCATGCGCGCCAGTTTGGCGTATTCGATCAGGCGTGCGCGCACGCGCGGCCAATCGATGCCGCTCCGCGCGGGCGCAGCCACCGTTCGCGGCACGCTGCGTGGATTGGCGGATCGAACCGGCGGTCGCGGCCGTGGAGGTGTTTTCGCGGACATGTGGCTAGTGTAACGATAGCGATGCGAATCCGCGCGGCGTATCCTGCGCGGAGATTTCCTCAGGGGTGAGTGATGGAAAAACTGCTGCCGTCCCGATTCGTGCCGTTCGTGTTGTGCGTGGCCATGTTCGTGTTGTCGCTGGCCATGCTGTTCAACGGATCGCCGCATGGCGTGTGGCTGTGGCGCTCGCTGGCGGTGCTCAGCGGCGCACTGTGCGCGGTCGGCATCTTCGACATGGCACAGCGCAAGCACACGCTGTACCGCAACTTCCCGCTCACCGCGCATATCCGTACGTTCTTCGAATTCTTCCGGCCGATGCTGCGCCAGTACGTGGTCGAATCGGATACCGAGGAAGTGCCGTTCTCGCATGCCCAGCGCGCACTCGTCTACCAGCGCGCGAAGAACGTCGAGGACAAGCGTCCGTTCGGCACCGAGCAAAACCTGTATGCGACGCAGTACGAGTGGATCAACCACTCGCTCAGCCCCGCGAAGATCGAGGGTCACGATTTCCGCATTGAGATCGGCGGACCGGAATGCAAGCAGCCGTATTCGGCCAGCGTGTTCAATATCTCGGCGATGAGTTTCGGCTCGCTGTCGGCGAACGCAATCCGCGCCTTGAACGAGGGCGCGCGGCGCGGTGGTTTTTACCACGACACCGGTGAAGGTTCGCTGTCGCGTTACCACCGCGAAATGGGCGGCGATATCTGCTGGGAAATCGGCTCGGGTTATTTTGGCTGCCGCAATGCGGATGGCAGTTTCAGCCTCGACAAATTCACGGAAACCGCGAATTCGCCGCAGGTGAAGATGATCGAGGTCAAGTTGTCGCAGGGCGCCAAGCCCGGACACGGCGGCGTGCTGCCGGCGGCCAAGGTCAGCGCGGAAATCGCCGAGGCGCGTGGCGTGCCGATGGGTGTGGACTGCGTCTCGCCGGCCGCGCACAGTGCGTTTTCCACGCCAGTGGAATTGCTCCAGTTCGTAGCCAGGCTGCGCGAGAAATCCGGCGGCAAGCCGACCGGCTTCAAGCTCGCGATCGGCCACCCGTGGGAATGGTTTGGCATTGCCAAGGCCATGCAACAAACCGAACTCTTGCCGGACTTCATCGTCGTCGACGGCGGCGAGGGCGGCACCGGCGCCGCGCCGCTGGAATTCGTCGACCATGTCGGCGCGCCGCTGCGCGAGGCGCTGCTGCTCGTGCACAACACACTGGTCGGCCTGAACTTGCGCGACAAGGTGCGCCTGGGCGCCAGTGGCAAGGTCATCACCGGCTTCGACCTGGCGCGCAACATGGCACTCGGTGCGGACTGGTGCAATGCCGCGCGCGGCTACATGTTCGCGCTTGGCTGCATCCAGTCGCAAAGCTGCCATACCGATCGCTGCCCGACCGGCATCGCGACGCAGGATCCGTCGCGCTGGAAAAAGCTCGATGTGCCGGACAAGGCCGAACGCGTGCGCATGTTCCACGACAACACGCTCAAGGCGCTGAAGGAATTGATCGCGGCCTCGGGCATGAGCCATCCCAACGAGATCGGCCCGGAACACATCATCCGGCGCGTCTCCTCGACCGAGGTGCGCTCGCTGTCGGCGCTATACCACTTCGTCAAACCCGGCGAATTGATCGGCGGATTGCCCGATCACGCGGTATTCAAGGTTTTCTGGCATGCCGCGCGCACCGACAGTTTCGCGCCGCCGAGCTATGTGCTGGAGCAACACCACACCAAGACGCACTGAAAAACAGGAAAAAAAAACCCCGGGAGGCTCGCATCCGTCCCGGGGCGTAGGGAGTTCGGTTGTATTCGGATCAGGCGGAGAGGCGGCTCAGCGCTTCGTTGATGCGCGCAAGCTTGGTTTCCAGCGGGCTGACCGCATCGGCGTCGTTCGCGGAACCATGGTGACGCGCATCCTCGATGGCCATTTCCAGGCGGCTCATTTCGATCATCAGATCGTGGCGCAGGAACAGCGGATTCAAGGTCATCACGGCGGCGGTTGCGAGCATGACACTCTCCAATCTTCGGTGTGGGTACGATGATGCAGAAGGCGTGCCAACCCAGGAAATAGGCCGTTTTCCGGGGATTGCGTCCGGGCGGTGACGATTTTTGACGCAATCTGACCGCAAACCAGGTCTACGGGCTGACGCAACATGACCTCGTTCACACTTCCGTAAGCCGGTTTTGCGTTAATATGCCCGCGCAAAATCCCTGCGGACATGAGAGTTTCGCTCCGCACGGTTCGGTCACTGGCGCCCGGCATACGGTCCTCTTGGATTCCCCTGTTCCTAAGACCGCCGGGCGCCAGCCTTATCGCAAACCCTCCCAAGCGGCGCTACGGCGCCGCTTGGCGTTTGTATAATCCGCGCCGCAAAGACGCGAGAGCCGCGGCGGCGACGACGCCGGCGAACAAGCAATATGATCAATAACGCACACGACTACGATGTGATCGTCATCGGCGGCGGCCATGCCGGCACCGAGGCCGCGCTCGCCTCCGCGCGCCTGGGCGCGCGCACTCTATTGCTGACCCACAATATCGAAACCCTGGGGCAGATGAGCTGCAATCCGGCCATCGGCGGCATCGGCAAGGGTCATCTGGTCAAGGAAATCGACGCGCTGGGCGGCGCGATGGCGATGGCGGCCGATCGCGCCGGCATCCAGTGGCGCACGTTGAACGCATCCAAGGGACCGGCCGTGCGTGCGACGCGCTGCCAGGCCGACCGCGCACTGTACAAGGCGACGATCCGGCGCATGCTGGAAACCCAGCCGAATCTTTCCATCTTTCAGCAGTCGGTCGAGGATCTGACCATCGAAGGCGACCGCGTGACCGGCGCGGTGACGCAGATGGGCCTGGTCTTTTCCGCGCGCTGCGTGGTGCTGACCGCGGGTACCTTCCTCGCCGGCAAGATCCATGTCGGCCTCGAGAATTATGCGGGCGGCCGCGCCGGCGATCCGCCATCCGTGGGTTTGGCCGCACGCCTGCGCGAACTGCCGCTACGCGTCGATCGCCTGAAAACCGGAACGCCGCCGCGCATCGACGGACGCAGCATCGATTTCACCGGCCTGGCGGAGCAGCCGGGCGACGATCCCATGCCGGTGTTTTCGTTCATGGGCACGGCGGCCGATCATCCGCGCCAGGTCAGCTGCTGGATTACCCATACGAGCGAGCGCACCCACGCGATCATCCGCGGCGCACTCGACCGCTCACCGCTGTACACCGGCAGGATCGAGGGCATCGGTCCGCGCTATTGCCCATCGATCGAGGACAAGGTCGTGCGTTTCGCCGAGAAGGCTTCGCACCAGATATTCATCGAGCCGGAAGGCCTGGAAACCACCGAGATTTACCCCAACGGCATTTCCACGTCGTTGCCGTTCGACGCGCAGGTGGAACTGGTGCGCAGCATCCGCGGTTTCGAGAACGCGCACATCACCCGGCCCGGCTATGCCATCGAATACGATTACTTCGACCCGCGCGGACTGAAGGCATCGCTGGAAACCAAGGCGATCGAGGGGCTGTATTTCGCCGGTCAGATCAATGGCACGACCGGATACGAAGAAGCCGCCGCGCAGGGCATCGTCGCCGGCATCAATGCCGCGCGCGCGGCGCAGGACAAGGCGCCGTGGACGCCGCGCCGCGATGAGGCCTACATCGGCGTATTGATCGACGACCTGATCACGAACGGCACCAGCGAACCGTATCGGATGTTCACCTCGCGTGCGGAATACCGCCTGCATCTGCGCGAGGACAATGCCGATCTGCGCCTGACCGACAAGGGATTCGGGCTGGGCAGCGTGGATGCCGCCCGCCACGCCGCATTCTGCCGCAAGCGCGACGCGATCGCGCGCGAAACCGAACGCCTGCGCGGCCTCTGGGCCGCACCGGGCAATGCGTTGGGACGCGAGATCGAAGCAACGCTGAGCGTGCCACTGTCGCGCGAAACGAATGCGCTGGATCTATTGCGCAGGCCCGAACTGGATTACGACAAGCTCATGCAGGTGCCGGCGCTCGGCCCCGCGGTCGAGGAGCGTCAAGTCGCCGAACAGGTACAGATCGCGGCGAAGTATTCCGGCTATCTGGATCGACAGAACGATGAAATCGAACGCCAGCGTCGCCACGAGGCAACCAAAATCCCCGCG
>DATJIL010000243.1:0-5045 GCA_035493385.1 Rudaea sp. | reverse complement strand
GCTGATGCCGAGGTATTCCAGCGCCTGCAAGACGTCGAGATAGCTCTTGCCGGTGGTGACGATGCCGAGACGCGCCTTGGGCGAGTCGAGCACGATGCGATCAATATGATTGGCGCGCGCAAACGCGCAAGCCGCCTCGACCGCGTACTGGTGCAGGCGCATTTCCTGATCCAGCGGCGGATCGGGCCAGCGGATGTTGAGCCCGCCCGGCGGCAGTTCGAAATCCTGCGGCAGCACGATATCGAGCTGGTGCGGATCGACAATGACCGACGCCGAGGATTCGACGGTTTCGGCGATGGTCTTGAAGCCAACCCAGCGTCCGGTGAAGCGCGACATGGCCCAGCCGAGCAGGCCCATGTCGAGGATGTCCTGCACGCCGGCCGGATTGAGTACCGGCATCATCGCCGAGACGAATTCGAGTTCCGATCCGTGCGGAAGCGTCGATGAGCGGCAGGCATGGTCGTCCGCCGCGAGCGCCAGCACGCCGCCGTTCTTCGAGGTACCGGCCGCGGTGCCGTGCTTGAACACGTCGCCGCAGCGATCCACGCCCGGACCCTTGCCGTACCACATCGAAAACACGCCGTCATACTTCGCGCCGGGGAAAAGATTGGCCTGCTGCGTACCCCAGACCATGGTCGCGCCGAGGTCTTCGTTCAAGCCCGGCTGGAATTCGATGTTCGAGGCGGCGAGGTGCTTTTTCGCCTTCCACAATTCCAGGTCGAAACCGCCGAGCGGCGAGCCGCGATAGCCGGAGATGAATCCCGCCGTGCTCAATCCCGCCGCGCGATCGCGCATCTGCTGCATCAGCGGCAGGCGCACCAGCGCTTGCACGCCGGACAGGTAAACCCGGCCGCGTTCGCGCGTGTACTTGTGCTCCAGGGTGTAGTCGAGGTCGATCTTGGCGGCGGGAACGGACATGGCGGAAGGCGCACGATGCAGGGCCGCGTATTCTACCAGTCGCATGCCCGGCTCCCGTGGCGCGGCGCCAGGAACCCTGTATGATGCGCGCCGTTGACCTTTCTCGGGGGAGGCCGGGAGATGGTTTTCAATTCGCTCACATTCGCGGCGTTCTTCGCGCTCGTGCTGGTTGTGCACAACCTGCCGCTGCCGTGGACGTGGCGCAAGGTCAACTTGCTGCTCGCGAGTTACCTGTTCTATTCGGCGTGGAATCCGCCGTTCGTGATCCTGCTGTGGATCTCGACCGTCGTCGACTGGTACGCCGCGCAGGGCCTGGTCAAGGCGCGGCGCGAATCCGCGCGGCATGCCTGGATGCTGCTGTCGGTAATCGCCAACCTCGGCATGCTCGGCTACTTCAAGTACGGCCAGTTCCTGCTCGACAACTTCGCCGCGTTGCTGCACGCGGCCGGCGTGGCTTATCAGCCGGCGCCGTACGACATCGTGCTCCCGGTCGGAATCTCCTTTTATACTTTTGCCACCTTGTCGTACACGCTGGATGTGTATCTGCGCCGCGCGCTGCCGGCGGAGAATTTCCTCGACTACGCGCTGTTCGTGACCTTCTTCCCGCATCTGGTCGCCGGACCGATCATGCGCCCGACCGAACTGGTGCCGCAGTTCGAACAGCCGCGCCGCGCCAGCGCCGATCAACTGCGTTTCGGATTGGCCCTGATGACGCTGGGCCTGTTCAACAAGGTCGTGCTGGCCGATAGTTTCCTCGCGCCGGTGGCCGAGCACGTCTACGATGCGCAAGCGATTCCCGGCGCGCTCGACGCCTGGGCCGCAACACTCGCCTTCAGCGGGCAGATCTTCTGCGACTTCGCCGGTTATTCGACCACCGCGATCGGCGCGGCGTTGTGCCTGGGCTTCGCGATGCCGGACAACTTCCGCTTTCCGTACGCAGCGGTCGGCTTCTCGGATTTCTGGCGGCGCTGGCACATCACCTTGTCGTCGTGGCTGCGCGATTACCTGTACATCCCGCTCGGCGGCAATCGCCACGGACCGCGCCGTACCTATTTCGCGTTGATGGGCACGATGTTGCTCGGCGGTTTGTGGCACGGCGCGAACTGGACCTTCGTCGCCTGGGGCGGATTGCACGGCGTGTATCTGGCGGCGGAACGCGTGCTGCGCTCGCGCTTCGCGAATTACCGGCCGGGACCGCTCACCCTCATCGTGCTTGGCCTGCTGACCTGGACATTGGTGAACATCACCTGGGTGTTCTTCCGCGCCAAGACCTTCGACAAGGCGTGGATCGTCTTGCGCGGCATGGCCGGCACCAATGTGGATGCGAAGCCGATTCTGGAATCGTTTTACCTGATCAGCGTTGCCGTCATCGTCGGCGGCATCCTGCTCGCGCACTGGTACATGCGCGCGCGCACGCTCGAGGGCATCGTTGCGCGCGCGCATCCAGCTGCGATCAGTGCGGTCTGGGCCCTGCTCGCCTTCGCCATCGTCGCCGCGCAGGGGTCCGGCGCGGCCTTCATCTACTTCCAGTTCTGACCATGGACATGCGCCGCCACGACGTGTCGCCCGAAGACCAGGCCCGCTACCTGCGCCGCGGCGATTATGCGCGCGCCACCGCCGCCGACCGTCCCGGCGTGGCGCAGCCGGTACCCGTGCGCGACGTGCCGGCGCAGCCGTGGGGAAAGATTCTGCTCGGCGCGGTGATCCTGTTTGCGCTGATGCTCGGCGGCTGGGAATGGCACTGGCGCGCGTTCGGCGTGCGTCCCGCCTATCGCAACGACAGCGGCCTGTGGGCGATCCAGCGCCGCCGCATCGACGCGGGCGAAGGCAATGCCACCGTGGTGATCGGTTCCTCGCGCTCGTTCTTCGACCTGCAACTGGACGTGTGGCAGAAGCTCGACGGCGAACGCCCGATCCAGCTCGCCTTCGAAGGCACCACACCACTGCCGTTTCTCGAAGATCTCGCCGCCGATCCGAACTTCACGGGCCGCCTCATCGTCGGCGTGGCGCCGCAACTGTTTTTCAGCGGTTTCGGATTCCACAAGGACGCGATCCCGTATTACCACAAGGAATCGCCGTCGCAGCGCGTCGGGCAATGGCTGTCGATGCGCCTGATCGAACCGTTCTGGGCCTTCGACGACGACGATTACGCGCTGGCCACCGTGCTCCAACGTCAGCCCTGGTGGCCGGAGCGTCCGGGCAAGCCGAGTCGCCTGCACGTGCGGCGGCTGAGCGAAAGCGGTGCGGATCGCGCCACCCATTTGTGGGGCAAGGTCGCCGACGATCCGCAGTATCAGGCGCTGGCACGCTTCATCTGGAGCCAGCATCTCAAGCCATCTCCGGACGATCCGCCGGCGGATAAAGCCGCCAAGACGCGCGACGAACAGATCGACCGCGCCGTGAAAGCGGTCGCGACCTTGCGCGCACGCGGCGTCAAGGTGCTGTTCTTGCGTCCGCCGAGCGTAGGTCCGTATCTGGCTTTCGACGACCACGTGTTTCCGCGCGCACAGGCGTGGGACGTGCTGCTGGCGAAAACCGGCGCGCCCGGCATCTATTTTTCCGACTATCCGGAACTGAGCGGCTTCGATCCGCCGGAATGGTCGCACCTGAAACTGGCCGACGCGCAGAAATTCACTGCCGCGCTGCACGCGATCGTGGTGCGGGATTTCTGGAAAGCCGACCCGCCGAAGTAACCGCTACAACGCATCCGCATCGGTCTCGCCCGTGCGGATGCGGATGACCTGGTCCAGCGCGTAGACGAAGATCTTGCCGTCGCCGATCTTGCCGCTGTTGGCGGATTTGCTGATCGCCTCGACCACGCGCTCGACGAGGTTGTCCGGCACGGCGATTTCGAGCTTGAGCTTGGGCAGGAAATCGACCACGTACTCGGCGCCGCGGTACAGCTCGGTGTGGCCCTTCTGCCGGCCGAAGCCCTTGACCTCGGTCACCGTGATGCCCTGCACGCCCGCCTCGGCCAATGCTTCGCGCACGTCGTCGAGCTTGAACGGCTTGATGATGGCCATCACCATTTTCATGGATTGCTCCGTCGGGTCGCGGGCGGACACTATACCCGGCGCGTAGGCGATTTCCTACGCGGCAAGGCGTGCGCTGCCGACAGCGCCGGCGTGCGTGTTTGGCTACACTGCGCGCATCGAATTGCAGGAGCGCGCCATGTTCAACGCCACCGCCATCGACGACCTGGCTCGCCGCCTGGCCGACCTGGTTCCGCCCGGCGCGCGCGAGGCGCGCGACGATCTCGCCGCGAATTTCCGCGACGCGCTGCGCGCCGGTTTGCGCAAGCTCGATCTGGTCACGCGCGAGGAATTCGACGTGCAACGCTCCGTGTTGCTGCGCACGCGCGAGAAAGTCGAGGCGCTGGAAGCACGCGTGGACGAGCTGGAAGGCAAGTCCGGCTAGCCAGATCGCCGATTCCGATTGATGGGTTCGCGCCGCGCGCGCGGCACGGGCAGGTGTTGTCCGGAGGTTTCGCCATGAGTCTCGCCATCGTCCACTCCCGCGCACAGGACGGCGTTTCCGCACCGCCCGTCACGGTGGAAGTGCACCTGTCCGGCGGATTGCCGGGCACCCACATCGTCGGCTTGCCCGAGACGGCGGTGAAGGAAGCGCGCGATCGCGTGCGCGTGGCGATCCAGAATGCACAACTCGAATATCCATCCCGCCGCGTCACGGTGAGCCTGGCGCCGGCGGATTTGCCGAAAGACGGTGGACGCTTCGACCTGCCGATCGCGCTCGGCATTCTCGCCGCGCAAGGACACTTGCCGAAGGAAAGCCTCGCCCAGTACGAATTCCTCGGCGAACTCGCCCTGTCCGGCGAATTGCGTCCTGTCACCGGCGTCCTGCCGGCGGCGCTGAAAGCCGCGAAAACCGGGCGCACCCTGATCGTGCCGCGCGACAACGGCGCCGAAGCGGCGCTGGTCGGCGGCGCCACCGCGCACGGCGCTTCGTCGTTGCTGGAAGTGTGCGCGTTCCTGCGCGGCGCGGCGCAATTGCCGATTGCGGTGGCCATCGCAGAAGACGACGGCCTCGCCGCAACCGCATTGGATCTGGCCGACGTGCGCGGTCAGCCGCACGCACGGCGCGCGCTGGAGATCGCCGCCACCGGCAAT
>DATJIL010000242.1:0-9900 GCA_035493385.1 Rudaea sp. | reverse complement strand
AGCACGAGCGGCGCGCGCCGCCCGAACACGGCATTCCAATCCGGCGCGCCGGCGGTGGCGTCGAGCCCGTAGCGCGACCAGTGCGCGTCGAACGCGCGTTGCTGCGCCGGCGTGAAGCGGCCCTGGCGCAGCACGAAGCTGCGGATGTGGCGGTCGTGGACCCCGGTGTCATTCATGCGATTGCTGTGCGCGCACTCGGCGAGAAGTGCGACCGAGGATGGCCACTTTTCGATTCTCGCGGGCAGGGATGACCGCACTAAATGAGTCCATCGATCGGACTCGATGCGGAGGCGTAACGCTTGCGTGGGATGCGTCCGGCGCGGAAGGCATCGCGTCCGGCTTCGACCGCCTTGCGCATGGCCGCGGCCATGAGCACGGGATTTTTCGCGCCGGCGATGGCGGTGTTCATGAGCACGCCATCGCAGCCCAGTTCCATCGCGATGGCCGCATCGGACGCGGTGCCGACGCCGGCATCGACGATGATCGGTATCTTGGCGTTCTCGACGATCTCCAGGATATTCCAGCGGTTCTGGATACCGAGACCCGAGCCAATCGGCGCGGCCAGCGGCATCACCGCGACGCAGCCGATTTCCTCCAGGCGCCTGGCCAGGATCGGATCGTCGCTGGTGTAGACCATCACCTCGAACTTTTCCGCGACCAGCGTTTCGGCCGCCTTCAAGGTCTGCACGACATCCGGGAACAGCGTCTTCTGATCGCCGAGGACTTCGAGCTTGACCAGCGCGTGCCCATCGAGCAGTTCACGCGCGAGACGGCAGGTGCGTACGGCATCGTCGGCGGTGTAGCAGCCGGCGGTGTTCGGCAATATTGTATACTTTTGCGGCGGCAGCACGTCGAGCAGGTTCGGCTCGTTGCGGTTTTGCCCTATGTTCGTGCGCCGGATCGCGACGGTGACGATCTGCGCGCCGGCGGCCTCGGTGGCACGGCGGGTTTCTTCCAGATCCTTGAACTTGCCGGTGCCGGTGAGCAGGCGCGAACGGTAGGTGCGGCCGGCGATGATGAGTGGATCCTCAGCCAAATCGGTGGCGGTCTGCAAGCGTGCGTTCATGATTCAACCTCCACCCAATGCCTGTACGATTTCAATGTGGTCGCCGTCACGGATTTCGCGCCGCGCGTGTTCGCTTTTCGGCACGATTTCGCGGTTGACTTCCACGGCGACGCGACGCTGCGCGTAGCCGGCTTCGGCGAGCAGGTCGAGCAACGTGCGGCCTGCCGCGCAAGCGCGGGACTGACCATTCAAGACGATCGTGTTCATGCCGTTAGTTTAGTCGTTCCGACACCGCGGCGAAATTCCAACGCCGGAAAAAACAGCGCCCGGACATGCCGGGCGCCGATATCGAACCGAAGCCAAGTTAGTGATGGCCGTCCTTGTCGTTCTTGTCATCCTTCTTGCGTTCCTGTGGCGCTGGCGCATTACGTTGCGCGGCTGGGGGCGGGCGCTGCTGGTTTTGCTGTGCATTGCCCTGCGGCACGCGATTTTCCTGCACGTTGCGTTGCGGTACGCGATTTTCCTGCACGTTGCGCTCCGGCGCGCGGTACTCCTGCCGCGGCTGCACGCGATTTTCCTGCACGTTGCGTTGCGGTACGCGATTTTCCCGCACGTTACGCTCCGGCGCGCGGTACTCCTGTTGCGGCTGCGCGGGCGCGACATTGCGGTTGCCGGAATTGCCCGTCGCACGCGTGTTGACGCTGGAATTGCCGCGATCCTCGTTGCGCGGCGGCTGGCTGGCCGGGACATTGTTGCGCTGCATTTCGCGGCTGGGGGCGACCGTGCGCGCCGGCTGCGTTTCGCGAACCGTGTTGCCTTGCGGGTGCGCGAAACGCGATGAATCCAGGCGCTTGGGCTGTTCGGCCGCAGCGGCGGGTGCGGTGCGTTGCACGGCCGGAACGTTCCGATTGACGGTTGGCGCCGGGCGTTCCACCGGCGCAACCGGACGCGCCGATTCACGCACGGGCTGGCCGGGGCGGGTCGCGGATGTCGCCGCCGCGCGCGCCGGCAGCGCCGGAGCGGCAGTACGCGTCGGCGCACCATGTTCGGTGACCACGCGCACGTTCGGACGCGCCGCGATCGCATGCGCCGCGGCCGCGCCACCGGCCACCGCGCCTGCGGCAATCGCCGTGTTGCGCAGCTGATGCTCGTTCAACGGCCGGCCCGGGTTCTTGTCCAGCACGGACTGGCGTTGTGCGAACGAGGCGACCCGCTCGGGCGGACGCGTTGCCGCCACGATCGGACGGTTGATGACCGCCGCGGTCGGCACCGCGCGCGCCGCGATTGGCCGCGCCAGGCTGGCGCGCGTCGGCGCGATCGCAGCAAACCCGGAAACGCGCGCATTGGCGAACGTGGTGCGGTTGACCGCTATCGCCGCACCAGCGACCGGACGCGCACTGACGAAGGCCGCCGCCGGCACGGCCGTGACCGCGCCGGTGATGTTGCGGTTGGCGTAGTTGATGCGCGCGTAATCGACATTGCCGCGCGAATAGTTGCCGTAGTAATTGTTGATCACGGTGTTGTTGATCACGGTGTTGCTGACGTTCACCCGCGTGAAGTAGTTTTGGCTGACGCGGTAGGGCGGGATGTACACGTCGCGGTAGCCAAGCGGGAACCAGCCAATCGGGCCACCCACCGAGACATTGATGCCGAACCCGCCGCCACCGATGAAGGCGACGAGTGCCGGCGCGTAGACCGGGCGCACCGCGATCGGGCCTGGGCACCAGCCCCAGCGGTCGCCGATATAAGCCCAGCGACCGTAATGGAACGGCGCGAAGCCCCATGGCGCGTCGTCGATCCAGGTCCAGCCATAGGCACCGACCCAGCCCCAGTGGCCGTAGTGGTAGGGCGACCAGCCGACGGCGACCGACGTCGGATACCAGACGTTGCCGTACTCCGGCACGTCGTTCCATGAGCCGTAACTATCCAGGTCCTGGTAGCCGATGACGTCTTCGGAGACATAGCGGCGCGAGGACGAATTGTCCCAGCGCGTATCGCGCTCGTGGCTGAAATCGTCAAACGCGTCCGCGCGTGGCAGGTCGTTCACCTGGTAGTCGCGCAGTTGCGGGTCGCGGAACGTCACCGACTGGCCTTCCTCGACGGCAAAACGCGCGCCGCCTTCGCCATACACGTCGCCGCCGCCGTTGAGCACGGTGACGATGGTGGATTGGCCGTCGGGCTCGACGTCGATGCGGAATTCGCCGACACGGTTGACCACGAAGGCCAGCGTCGGCGTGTCGACTTCATAACTCTGGCCGTCGTACAGCCGGCGCACGCGCAGGTTCAGCGTACCCTGCGTAAGTTCCATCTGCGCGGCATCGTCGGTGAGGTTGAGGAAATCGAAACTCGTGTTCTGGTCCATGCGCACGGCGGCGGCGCCGACCTCCAGCGTCGCGCGTGAACCGCGGTCGGTCCACAGCTTGTCGCCGGTGATCAGCGGACGGTTCAGTTGCGCCTGCACCCAGTCGTTCTCACCGGCAGGCACGAAGCTGACGTCCCCATGCATGTAGGAAAGCCGGGCCACGCGGCCGGGCGGATCGACCGGCGTGCCGTTGTCCTGCGCCAGTGCGGCGAAGGCCAGGCTGATGCCGGCCACAAACACAACAAGTCGTGAGAGTCTGAACATGGCAACGCTCCTTGGTGCGTTACACGGTGGCTGAAATCCTGCCGGTGCGGCGAATTGCCGAACGGTCCCCCGGAAGGCGTACTTTACGCCACAAATCTTTGCGCGGTGAAGCTGAATGGCCGCCTTCCCCGGCGTCCTGGACACATTCTCTATTAGCCACCATTCAGGTGGCGTGAACTGCCGCGCTTGCCCGTCGCGGCGCCGATTCGTACAGTAGCGTCCCGGCGCGGGTGTAGCTCAATGGCAGAGCTGTAGCTTCCCAAGCTACTGACGAGGGTTCGATTCCCTTCACCCGCTCCACTATCCGGATGCGCGTCATGCGAGAATCGCTGCTGATCGGCTGGCGCGAGTGGATATCCCTGCCGCAGCTAGGGCTGACGGCGATCAAGGCGAAGATCGATACCGGCGCACGCTCGTCTTCGCTGCACGTGGCCGCATTGGAAACATTCGAGCGCGACGGCAGTACGTGGTTGCGCTTCGCGGTGACGCCGCGACGGCGCAGTGCGCGTACGGTGCACTGCGAGGCGCCGGCGCTGGAGCGCCGCAAGGTGACCGATTCCGGAGGAAATTCCGCCGAACGCTGGTTCATCCGCAGCACGATCGTGCTTGGCGACGCGCGCTTTGACGCGGATATCAACCTCACCGACCGTGACGGCATGTTGTTTCCGATGCTGCTTGGACGCACGGCGTTGCGCGGGCGTTTTCGCATCGATCCGGACCTGTCGTGGGCGTGCGGGCGCCGCAAGCGGAGCGCCCACACATGAAGATCGCCATCCTCTCGCGCAACACCAAGCTGTATTCGACGGCGCGCCTGGTCGAGGCCGCGCGCACGCGTGGTCATCGCGTGCGCGTGCTCGACCCCCTGCGCTGCTACATGCGCATTGCGCCGGGCGATTTCTCGGTGCACTACAAGGGTCGTGCGCTGGCCGACTACGACGCGGTGATTCCGCGTGTCGGCGCTTCGATCACGTTCTACGGCACGGCGGTGCTGCGTCAGTTCGAGATGATGGGCGTGTACACGCCCAATTCCTCGGATGCGATCCTGCGCGCCCGCGACAAGCTGCGCTGCCTGCAGATGCTGGCGCGCGAGAATATCGGCCTGCCCACTACCGTGTTCGGCGATTTTCCCGACGATACAGCGGACCTTTTGGCCATGCTCGGCGAACCGCCACACGTCATCAAGCTCAATGAAGGCGCGCAGGGCAATGGCGTGCTGCTCGCGGAAAAACGCTCGGCGTCGCAGGGCATGATCGAGGCGTTTCGCGGTTTGTACGCGAATTTCCTCGTGCAGGAATTCATCCGCGAAGCGCGCGGCGCCGACATCCGCTGCTTCGTGGTGGGCGGGAAAGTGGTTGCGTCGATGCGCCGGCAGGCACGTGCCGGGGAGTTCCGTTCGAATTTGCATCGTGGCGGTTCGGCGACGCCGGTGAAGTTGAGCCAGAGCGAAGTCGACACGGCCCTGCGTGCCGCGCGCACGATGGGCCTGAACGTGGCCGGCGTTGATCTGCTGCGTTCGCGGCGCGGCCCGCTGGTATTGGAAGTCAATTCCTCGCCCGGACTGGAAGGCATCGAAGCCGCCACCGGCGTGGACGTGGCCGGCGAGGTGATCGAGTACCTGGCGCGGCGCGTGCGCAAGCGCCGGATGCGCAAGGATTGACCGCGCCGCTCGGTCTACGAAAATCATCGTTGACAGCCCCATTCCGGCTATGTACGATAAAAAACGTACATCTCGTACCCAAACAGGAAACCGCAATGAACCGTTCCATGATGTTCGCTGCCGTGCTGGCCCTGGCGCCTTGCGCTGCACTTGTTCCTGCCGTGCACGCGGCGCCGCCTGCCGCCAAGCCATTGGTGGCGCAGACCCTGAACTCGTTCGAGCAGGATTCGGCGCGCATCCGCAAAGATATGCAGCCGGGCGGCAAATACGGCTACATCTCGAACACCGAGCGTTCGCGCGTCGAAGCACGTCTGGCCGACATGCAGAACCTTCTCACCGCGCACGCGAATGCATCGGACATGCGCGAGACCGACAAGGTGGCCTTGCTCAATGCGCAGGAAGAGATCAACGGCATCCTCGACCACAACGACAACAACCGCCTGGTTTGCGAGCACATCGCCCCGGTGGGTTCGCACCGTCCGATCACGACCTGCCACACCTACGCCGAGATCATGAGGCAGCAATCGAACGCCCAGCATGAGATGCAACAGATGCAAGCCACACGCCAGGCTCGGGATCCGAGAAAAGGGGCTGGCCCATGAGGGATAGAATGACGGCACCACTCGCGGCGGAGCCCGGCACATGACCCCAAGGCACAGTTCCGAATCGCACTGGCCGACAGCGGCCGAGCTGGAAATCCTGCGCGTGCTCTGGGATCGCGGCCCCTCCACCGTGCGCGAAGTGCACGATGCGCTTTACGCCGACGACGGCGCCGGCTACACGACGGCGCTCAAGCTCATGCAGATCATGCACGGCAAGGGTCTGGTCGAGCGCGACGATTCGCAGCGCGCGCACGTATATCGCGCGGGGATCAACAAGCAGCGTACGCAAAAGCGTTACCTCACCGACATGGCGCGGCGCTTGTTCAACGGTTCGACCCCGCAGATGGTGCTGCATGCGCTGGGTAGCCAGCATGGCGCTTCGCGTGAGGAGCTGGCCGAGATTCGTGCGTTGCTCAACAAGATCGAGGCCGAAGGGGAGCGCACATGATCCTGCCCGTGGACTGGTCGGTTGCGATCGACGCGCTCGGCGCGGCCTTGCTGCATTTCCTGTGGCAGGGCGCTGCGGTCGGTTTGCTGTATTTCCTGTTGCGTCCGTTGTGTGCAAACGCTGGCGCGCGCTATCGCCTGGGGCTTTGCCTGCTGGCCGTGCTGGCGCTTTGTCCGATGCTTACCCTAGCCTGGCTTTGGCCGGCGGCGGGCGCGGCTGTGCCATCTGTCGGCGGCTTCGACAGCGTTGCCGCGGTTGCCGCGCAGGAACTGCCGCACTGGCAGTTGCGGCCGCTGCTGCCGTGGCTGGTCGCGCTGTGGCTTTGTGGCGTGCTAGCGATTTCCGCGCGATCACTGTGGCAATGGCGCAATTTGCAGGAACTGGTGCGCGGCGCCAGCCGCCCCGGCGCGGCGTGGGAATCGCGCATGCTGCAATTGCGCGCACGCTTCGGCGTAATGCGTCCGGTGCGCTTGCTCAGCTCGGTGCGCGTGGTCACGCCAATGCTGGTCGGCTGGATCAAGCCGGTGATCCTGTTGCCGGCGAGCCTGCTCAGCGGCTTCCCGCCGCAACAGGTGGAATTGATCATCGCCCACGAACTCGGACACATCCGGCGCTGGGACTATCTCGCCAACCTGGCCCAGGTCGTCGTTGAAACCGTGTTGTTCTATCACCCGGTGGTGCACTGGATTTCGCGCGACGTGCGCAACGCGCGCGAGGAATGTTGCGACGATCTCGTCCTGCAAGTCGCTTCAGGCAAGGCGCTGGCCTATGCGCGCGCGCTGGCAGGGCTTGAGGAATTGCGCCACGACCCGGGATTCGCCGTGCCCGCGCTCGGCGCCGGCGGCGGCGAGCTGCTGACGCGCATTCGCCGCATCGTCGGCGTGGCCGCAATGGCGCAGCCCGCGCCGCGCAATGCGCTGCTGCCGCTGCTGCTGGCGGCGGCCACGCTGGCATTCGGCGCGTGGCGTGTGCAACAGCGCAATGCCGATCTCGCCGTTGCGCTGGAAGCATTGCCGGCGCAGACGCTCGCGCTGGTCAGCGGCAATGTGCAATTGATCGCGCCGCCGAAACTGGTCGTGTCGCTGCCGGTGGCGGAAATCGCGCCGTTGGCGCCGATCGGCATCGGCGAACCCGCAGCGGATGCCGCGATCCGCATCGCGCCCGCGCGCACGAAGCTTGGCGACGTCGCGCCCGTCCGCATCCGCGACCTGGCGCCCAACCGCGCACTCCTGCGGGTTTCCGTACCCGAGCTTGCCGAGGCTGCGACTGCACCGAACGTGGAACCGTCGCCCCTGCAGATCGTGCCGCCCGCCTATCCGCCGCGCGCGATGGCGGCCGGCATCGAAGGCAGCGTGGAATTGTCCTACCGGATCGGCGCCGACGGCAGCGTGAACCAGGTGCGCGTCCTGCACGCGCAGCCGGCCGGCATGTTCGAGGATGCCGCGAAGGCGGCGCTCGGGGCCTGGCGTTTCCCGGCATCCGCCGCAGGCCAGACGCACACCCAGAATTTCGCCTTCACCCTGCACAGCAAGACGGGCGTGGGCGACAAGTGCCAGTCCCCGACGGGGACGTTGATTTGTCGCCACCCCGGAGATTGACGAAATCGGGATTAACGAAAGCTCGCGCCGGATTTAACGCCGATTTAATCGCGCCACACCTAGTATCGATGCCACTGTAGGCTGCTCGACACTCCTAAGGTCAGGTCAGGTGACAGGCAGATTACGGTAATCGGGGCAGTAGCTTTAGGCCCAAGGCAGGTGTGTTCCCCCAATGACACCTCCTTGGGCCTTTTTATTGCCTGCGGTTTTGTCCATTGCGCCGTGGGAACTCGGGCGGGCCGGTGGCGATCAACGAACGACTCCCCCGCCAAAGCGAGTAGGATTGCTCCCATGCGAATTCTCGTCATCGAAGACAACAGCGACATTGCCGCCAACATCGGCGACTATCTGGAAGAAAAAGGCCACGTCGTGGATTTCGCCGGTGACGGCATCACCGGCCTGCACCTGGCCGTCGTCCACGAATTCGACGCGATCGTTCTCGACCTGACCTTGCCCGGCATGGACGGACTGGAACTGTGCCGCAAGCTGCGCCAGGAAGCGCGCCGGCAGACACCGGTGTTGATGCTCACCGCGCGCGACGCGCTGGAACAAAAGCTCACCGGTTTCGACTCCGGCGCCGACGACTACATGGTGAAACCCTTCGCGCTGCAGGAATTGGAAGCGCGCCTGCAGGTGCTTGGCCGCCGCGGCAAGGGCGTGCAGAGCCGTGTGTTGCAACTGGCCGATCTCACCTACAACCTCGACACGCTCGTGGTCACGCGCGGCGGCAAGTCGATCCAGCTCAATCCGATCGGTTTGAAGCTGCTGCAGCACTTGATGGAATCCAGCCCCTCCGTGGTCACGCGCCAGGACCTGGAAACACGCGTGTGGGGCGAGGAGTTGCCGGATTCGGATTCGTTGCGCGTGCATATCCACGGCCTGCGTGCGGCAATCGACAAGCCATTCGGCAAACCGTTGATCCAGACCCGTCATGGCATTGGCTATCGGATGGTCGATCCGGACGCGGCGGTAGCGTAAGCTTCGGCGCATGCCGAGAATCCAGTACCGTCGGCGGCTGCGCAGCCGCATCGTCATTTTGTTCGCATTGTTCGGATTCGCGCTGACGGCATTGTTCGCGCTGAGCGCGATCTATCTGCGAGGCTATCTCGAGAACAAGCTTATCGGCGAAGCGTTGCAGCAAAACCTGCAAGGTTATGCCGATGCGTTCTACACGGATCCGAGCACGCCCGGCGTGCCGTTCGACAAAATCGTCGGCTACACCTACAGCGCGGAAAAATTCGCGAACGTGCCGCTGGCCTGGCGCGACCTGCCCACGGGCGTGTACGACCTGACCGAGCCGGACGGCCGCGGTGGGCGCCTGGTCTACAAGCTCGCCGTGCGCAAGGATTCCGGCTACTGGTTCTTCCTCAAGTACGACACCACGCAGGAACGCCGCAGCCAGCGTTTGCTCGAAGGCGCGTTGATCGCCGCGGTGTTCGCATTTCTGCTGCTGTCGATCGTCATCGGGTACTGGCTGTCGCGACGCGTGATGAGTCCGGTCACCGACCTTGCGCGCCGCGTGCAGGCGATGGGGCGCAGCGGCAAGGCCGAGCCGCTGGCGCCGCATTTCGCCAACGACGAGGTCGGCGCGCTTGCCGCCGCGTTCGACGACTACGCGCGCAAGCTCACCGCGCTGGTCGAACGCGACCGCGAATTCAATGCCGACGTCAGCCACGAGTTGCGTACGCCGCTGGCGGTGATCGCCACGACCACCGAACTGCTGCTCAACGCCGAAAACCTCACGGACAAGGTGAGCGAACGCTTGAAGCGCATCGAACGCGCTTCGCGCCAGTCCACCGAACTGACCAATGCATTGCTCTTGCTATCGCGCAGCGAAAGGTCCGCGCCGGTCGACGGCGAAACCACGGACGTGGCGCAAGTCGCCGAGCAGGTCATCGATGTCTACCGCGCCCACCTCGGCAAGAAACCGGTCCAGGTCAGGATGGAGGTTGAAGCAGCGGTC
>DATJIL010000241.1:0-11213 GCA_035493385.1 Rudaea sp. | reverse complement strand
GGCGATGGAGGGACTGGCGAAGATTCCCGTTCGCGCCAAGGAATTGTTCGAGCAGGCAGTCCGCAGCGGCACGCCGAACAAGGCGCGCGCCTACGTCGACGCGGTTGCCGAATCCGATCCCGGGGATGCCGCTGTGCCGGCGATGCGCAGCCGCCTCGCCGACGTGTTCCTCGACCAGACGCAGAGTTTCATCGCGCAGAAACGCCGTGCCGAAGCCGGCCGCGCGCTCGACGCCGCGCGCGAGTTGAATCCGAACAATCCGCGCCTGGCGGCGTTGCGGGCGCAGTACGAGTCGATGCCGGCGAATTAGCGCGGCGGCAGAATTTTCGCCAGTGCCGCGCGCGCCGCGTCGAAGGAAAAATGCTCGCGCACGTTGGCGAGGCCATTGTCCGAGAGCTTTTTCCACAATGCGGCATCGCCGTAGGCGCGCACGATCGCGGCGGCGAAGTCTTCCGGCGCATCGGCGACGAGCAGGTCTTCGCCGTCGCGTGCATGCATGCCCTCGGCCGCTGGCGTGGTCGCCACCACCGGCAGGCCGTGGCTCATCGCCATGTTGATCTTGCCCTTGACGCCGGCGCCGTAGCGCAGCGGCGCGAGCGCGAGGCGGCAGCCGTCCATGAACGGCGCGATGTCCTCGACGAAACCGTGCACCTGCACGCCGTCGTGGGCGAGTTCCAGGATGTTTTTCGGCGCCTTGCTGCCGATCACATGGAAGACGATGCCGGGCAGGGCCGCGCGCACACGCGGAAACACGTCGTTCACGAACCACAGCACCGCATCGACGTTCGGCGGATGCTGGAAGCCGCCGACGAAGACGAGGTCGCGGCGTTCGGCGAATTCGCGGCGGCGGCCGTGGATCGCATGCACGTTCGACAATACCTCGATGCGCACGCCGGGCAGGTTGCGCGCAAGCAGTTCCTTTTCGGCGGCGCTGACGACGAGGGTGACGTCGCATTCACGCATCAATTTCAGTTCCTGTGCACGCGTGCGCGCGGCTTGCTGCGCCTGTTCGGCGCTGCCGGTCAGTTCCGCGGCGCGTTGTTCGCGCAGGTGGTGCACGTCGACGGTGTCGAAGATCAGGCGCGCCTGCGGCGCGTACAGGCGCACGAGGCCGACGTAATTGGCGGCGACGTAATGCCGCGACAGCACCACGGCGCTCAGTGACTTGCCGTGCGCGCGCAACCAGGCGACCGGATCGGCGACGAACGGGTGATACAGCGCCTGCACGCCGAGCGCCTGCAACGCCTGCGTGTACTTGCCGGCGTGCGCGCGGTTGTCGGGCAGGAAACTCACCACATGGCCGCCTTCGCGCAGCAGGCGCATCAAATTGAGCATGCGCAGTGAGCCGGAATCCTGGTCCGGCGTCGGCGTGTAGGCATCCACGATCAGCACGTGGCCATGCGTACGGAAATTCGCCGCGGCCTCGGCATCCTTCGCATCGGCGATTGGCGCCGGCTGGCGCACGAGTTCATTTTTCCACTTTTCCAGGAATTTCTCGCGATTGATCGTCTGGAAGCGCTTCATGCCGCTGCCGGTGTCGGTACCGGCAGTGATGCCCTCGAAGTGCACGACCGTCGCGCGCGGCTCGTAAAACACCTTCCTGCCCGCCTTGCGCGCGGCAAAGGCGAGGTCGGTGTCCTCGTAATAGGCCGGCGCGTAGCGCGTGTCGAAACCGCCGAGTTGTTCGAATTGATCGCGCCGGATCATGATCGCCGCGCCGGAACAATAGTCGGCCTCGCGGCGGAACTCGAAGCGCGGATCGGCGGGGTTTTCGAAGCGCCCGTAATTCCAGCCTGAGCCGTCGGCGAACACGATGCCGCCGGCTTCCTGCAGGCGGCCGTCGGGATACACGAGTTTGGCGCCGGCCAATCCGGCCTCGGGTTCTTCGTCGAAAACGCGCAACAGCGCGTCGAGCCAGCCGTCTTCGACCACGGTGTCGTTGTTGAGGAAGGCGAGAAATTCGCCGCGCGCCGCGGCCGCGCCGGCATTGCAGGAACCGACGAAGCCGAGGTTCTGCGCATTGCGCAGGACGCGGATGCCGCGAATTTTGGCGAGACGCTCGGCCGTTGCGTCGCTTGACGCGTCGTCGACCACGATCGTCTCGAACGCCGCCGTGCCGGGATGCGCGGCAAGCGAGCGCAGGCAGGCCACGGTGTAGTCGATCTTGTTGTGGACCGGAATCACGATCGACACGCGCGGCGTCGTGCTCGCCGGCACGGTGAACGGACTGAACTCGTTCGTCGGTGCGGCCACGATACGCGCGTTTGGCGGCGGCGCGCCGCGACGGAATTCATCGGCGGCGCGGCGCATTGTTCCAACCACGCCACGGCTGGCGAGGCTGCCGCGGGTGCGGTGCACGATCGCGCGCAGGCGGCTGGCGGCGAAACCCAGGCGCACGCGCAACCCACGCAGCTTGCGCCGGGCGAAGCGCAAGGGCTTGGTGATGCGCCAGGACAGGCTGTGCAGGATCTGCTCGCGCTCGCTGCGCAATTCGTCGCGCTCGCGGCTCGCCACCTGCAAATCGCGATCGAGAGCAAGCGCCCAAGCGCTGCGTTCTTCGAATTCACCCTGCAGATTGCGCAGCGCGCTGGCGTTGCGCTTGAGTTGCGCATCGAGTCCGAACGCCCATTCCGCGCGATGTTCGAGTTCGCGTTGTTTGTCCGCGATTTCCTGTTCAAGCAAGGCGATTTCGCGCGCTGCGTCGCCGACCAGGCCCGCGCGCTGTTGCGCGGCGATGCGATCCGGTCCGGCAACATCGAGCCGGTCCATCGCCCTCGATCGCGGCGCGAGCGGCAACAGATCGCGATAATCCGCCGCCATGTCCGCGAGCGTGCGCAGCGGCTGCCGGGCCAGGGTGTCGCGCACGCGCGCGAGCCGGGCCGGTTCGTTGCGCAACGCATCGATGGCTGCGCAGATGGCCACTGCATCGGGTGCGGCGAGAAAACCATCCACGCCATCGGTGATGCGTTCGGCGAGCGCGCCCAGACGCGTGGCGAGCACGGGAATGCCGAAGCTGCGCAGTTCCGACAGCGTGTAGCTGAAGGTCTCGGCGAAGTCGGGAAGGATCAATGCGCAGTCCGGCGCGATGCGTGCGAGCAGGGCCGGCAGTTCCGCGGCCTTGTAGTTGAGCAGGATGTGGACATCGGCATGGCCGAAGAATTCGCGCACCTCGGGTCCGGCGCCGATCAGGAACAATTCGGCATCGTGCAGGCGCGGCAACAATTTGCGCAGCAAGTGCGAAGCCTTGCCACGGCGCACGCGGCCGAGAATCATCAGGCGCAATTTTTCGCGCGGCAGCGGCGTCGGCAGCGGCAGTTGCGCCGCGCCCGGCCATGGCACGATGCCGTGCGCGATCGCATGCTGCGGCAACTCTGCCAGGCGCGGCTGCAGCTTCAGGAATATTTCCACGGCCGAGCGGCTCGGCGCAACCAGCGTTGCCTTCGCGGCAAGCGCCGCGTCGGCCAGTGCCTCGCGCAACGCCAGCCACCCATCCGGATCGCGCTCGGCGAACTCGAAACCGGCATCCGCGGCGGTGAGGTCGGCGCGCAATTGCGCGGCGTCGAACGTCACCGCCGCATCGTCCAGGTTGCGGTGCAGCAGCGGCCACAACGGATAAAAATCGTGGATGAAATACGTGGTCGGCAAGCCGGTGCGCAGCGCATCCAGGCTGTGGCCGATCAGAGACGATACGACCACAGCATCCACGTTGAAATCGCGCAGGATATCGTCGAGGAATTCGCGATAGCCACGATGCGTAAGCGCGGTGCTGGCGATGGCATCGGGCAACGTCGTTGTACGCAGCGGTGGCGTGGCGAGCGTCGCGTCGCGCAGTTCCAGCACTTCGCCGTAGCGGCGGCGGTCGAAGTTGCCGCGCGCCATGAATACCAGGTGATGGCGGGCGTGGTCGACGCTGGCGATGTCGCGCACGAAGCGTTCGGCGCCGCCGCCCCAGCCATGCAGCACGTGCAGGACGACGGGTTTTGCGTCGAGGCCCGGGTAAGCTGCTTGGACTGGCGAATTGGCAAGCGCGGCATGCAGCACTTCGCGCAATTCGCCCAGCGGCGATGGTGGCGGGACATCTTCGCCGGGGACCGGCGGATGCGGGCCACGCAAGCCTCGCGCCGGGTCGGCGACGTAGACATGGTCGAGCAGTACGCTGCGCAACGGCGCGGTGGAAGCGGGCAATGTGGATTTGTGGATTTTGTCGGGATCGGTGCGTTGCAACGCCGCGCCATTCCACACGCTCAGAAGCGGCGAGAATACCGGCCAGTCGATCGCGTCGTGCCTGCCGTGGGCCCAGCACAACGCATCGATGCGTTGCGGATCGGCGTCGCTGCGCGTACCGGCGGGCAGGGGCGCAATCGCGGGATCGGCGTTGTCCAGCGGCGAGGCGACGAGGACATCCGCCAATTCCAGCGCCGGCAGCAAGCGCTCGAACCAGAATGGCGGCAACGCGACGCCACTGCGCAGCAGGACGAGGTTCTCGCCGGGGAAGCGCTTGGCGGCGGCACGCAGCGCGGCGGCCTCCTCGGTTTCGGCGAAGGACAACGCCTGCGCATGCGCGGGCAGCGCCGCCGCGACCGTGCGCTGCCACTCCGGCGCCGCTGCGGCGCCGAAGATGCACACGCGCACCGGTCGGGCGGATGACGGAAGAGATGCGGTCAACGAGGCGATTTCCCGTTCATCCCGGCGGCGTCCAACGCTTGCATCGATTGGCGCAGGGTTGCGCCGAGATCCGTGTAGCCGGCGGGAATGGCGAAATCCGCCGCATTTTGGGCACCGATGACGAGGCGATCGAGCGCTTCGACCAGGATCGGCTGGCCGTCGCTATCGTAATGCGTGAGCTTGATCAGCAATTCGTCGTCCGGAAGACGATCGCCGTGCGACTCGCGTTCGAACATGGCCGAGAGGGCAGTGCTCGCGCTGCGCGCCTGCAATGCGAGCGCTTTCGCAAGCGCTCGCGCATCGGCTGGGGCAAGGCCGAGCTTGTCGGTACTGACGAAGCACATGTCGTAACTGGGTTCGCCGTTCGTGGACTGGCGGTAGATATCGCAATCGATGCCGGCGGCGCTGTCGCCCTGCGCCTGCTTCCGGGTACGCACCTCCAGGAATCCGTGGGGCCCGCCGTGGGCCATCATCTCCAGGCCGGGGCGCGCGGCGTTTTCGAACTTCACGCGCTTTTGCGCTTCGTAGGCTTCCAGCAGCCCGATGGCCACGGACATTGGCGTAAGCTTGTTGCCGAAGTTTGCCGCCGTGCGATTGGGATCGTCCATCTGCTCCAGTTGCTGGCGTGCCAGCACCGCTCCGGTTTGGCGCAGTTGCGGCATCAGGGTCATCACGACGTCCGGTTCGATGTAGCTACGTTGCGCGGGCATCAGGACGATGGTTCTGCCGGTATCCGCGTCGATCAGGGCAATGCTGCCGCCGCTGTCCGTGCGCAGGTGCGAGCCGGACAGCTCGACGCTCTGCAGCGGCGCTGGCGCCGCGCCTTTCAGCAATCGGTAATCCGCACGGAAATCGGCGAACGCGGATGCCGAAAGCGTGCAGCCGAGGATGGCCGTGGAAAGCACGAGGCCGGTACGCATGAAAACCTCCGGAACTTGCGACGGGAACGCCCGCGGATTATCGCGGAAGCGGCCTGTCCTGTCACCGAATCGGGTAAACTTGCGCGACGTATTTTGCCTGCACCACCGTCTTGTCCGCCTATCGTTTTCTTCCACATCCCTGGGTGCCTCTGGCCGGCCTGAGCATCGTGCTGGCGGCGTGTTCGTCGCCGCCGGTCAAGGTGCCGACGCCCGACAACGCCGGTGCGGTCGCGGCGATCCGCGTACTCGGCGCACATTACGAATCCAGCGTGCAGGTGCATGCCGTGCGCGATCCGGCCGTGAATGGATTCCTCGACGCGGCGCATGCGCAGGAAGCCAAGGGTCAAATTGCCGCCGCGCAAGCCGACGTGGACAAGGCGCTGAAGATCGCGCCACGTGCGCCGGACATCCTGCAATATGCCGCCGAGCTCGCCGTTGAATCCGGCGATTGGAAACGTGCGGGCGAATTGGCGCAGCAGTCGTACGATCTCGGGCCGAAAATCGGCGACCTGTGCGCGCGCAATCTGGAAACGCGAGCACGTGCGCTCACCGTGCAGGGCGACGAGGGCAGCGCGGTGCAGGCGCGCGCGAAGATCGAAGCTTGCCGCGTGCCGCCGGTGACGCGGTTCTGACGATGCGCATCGCCAGTGCGCGCGAATTGCTCGGCGCGGATGGCCCGTTCGCGGCGGAAGTTTCCGGTTTCGTACCGCGCGATTGCCAGCAGGACATGGCTGAAGCGGTCGAGGAAGCGATCGCCGAACGCCAGACGCTGATTGTCGAGGCCGGCACCGGCACCGGAAAAACTTTCGCATATCTGGTTCCGGCGCTGCTGTCCGGCAAGCGCGTGATCGTTTCCACCGGCACCAAGACCCTGCAGGATCAGTTGTTCCATCGCGACCTGCCGCGCGTGCGCGCCGTGCTCGGTGCGCGCCTGAAGACGAGTCTGCTCAAGGGCCGCGCGAATTACCTGTGCCGTTATCGCCTCGAGCAGACGCTGAAAGACGGACGCTTCGCCTCGCGCGAGCAGGCAAGTCAGGTGCAGGCGATACGCGCCTGGGGCGAACGTACCGCGAGCGGCGACCGGGGCGAGTTTTCCGAGGTGCCGGAAGACTCGTCGCTGTGGCCGCGCGTGACCTCGACCGCGGAAAACTGCCTCGGCGCAGAGTGCCCGCTGTACGCAGATTGTTTCGTGGTCAAGGCGCGGCGCGCGGCGCAGGAAGCCGATCTCGTCGTCGTCAATCATCATCTGCTGTTCGCCGACCTTGCGATCAAGCAGGAAGGCTTCGGCGAAATCCTGCCGGGCGCGCACGCCTTCGTGCTCGACGAGGCGCACCAGATTCCGGAGCTGGCCGGCGTATTCTTTTCCACAAGTATAACTGCGCGCCAGATGACGGAGCTGGCGAGCGACACGCTGGCTGAATGCGCGAGCGTGTCCGGTGCGCTGGCCACCTTGCGCGAACCGTACGAGGCGATCGCTCCGGTGGTGCGCCGCGTGCGCCTGGCGCTGGATGCGCTGCCGGCAAAGGGCGCCTTCGCGCAGATCGAGCAGAACACCAGTGCGCTGTCCGATTTGCACGCGCTGGAAGACGCCTTGCGCAAGCTCGCCGATGCGCTCGGCGCGCAGGCTGAGCGCTCGCGCGGAATAGCCAGCGCGCACGAACGCGCCGAAGCGCTGTGCCAGCGATTGCACACCGTCATCGACGGCGGCGCTCACGACGCCGTGCAATGGTACGAGACGACGCCGCACGGGTTCGCCCTGCATGCGACGCCGCTGGATTTGGCGCCGCCGTTGCGCGCCTTGCGCGAACAGTCGCTGGCGGGCTGGATATTCACTTCGGCCACGCTGTCGGTCGCCGGCAGTTTCGAACATTTCTCGCGCCAGCTCGGCCTCGACGATCCGGTGGAAGTGAACCTGCCCAGTCCCTTCGATTACGCGACGCAGGCGCTTGCCTATCTGCCCAAGAACCTGCCCGATCCGAGTGCTCCGGACTACACCGAGCGCGTTGTCGCTGCCGCGCGTCCAGTGATCGCCGCGGCACGTGGACGTACTTTTCTCCTGTTCACCTCGCATCGTGCGCTGAAGAAGGCGGCGGAATTGTTGAGCGACCTGCCATATCCGCTGTTCGTGCAGGGCACCGCGCCGCGCCACCAGTTGCTCACAGATTTTCGCAATTCCGGCAATGGCGTACTGCTTGGTGCGGCCAGCTTCTGGGAAGGCGTGGACGTCGCCGGCGAAGCGCTATCGTGCGTCATCATCGACAAGCTGCCGTTCGCCGCCCCGGACGATCCGGTGCTCGAAGCGCGCCTTTCCGCATTGCGCGAATCCGGCGCGAATCCCTTCTTCGCCTGGCAGGTGCCGGCTGCGGCGATCGCGCTCAAGCAGGGCGCGGGACGCCTGATCCGCGATGCCGGCGACCGCGGCGTGCTGATGCTATGCGATCCGCGCCTGACCACGCGCGGCTACGGAAAATTGTTCCTGCAAAGCCTGCCGCCGATGCCGCGCACGCGCGAGCTTGCCGACGTGCAGGCGTTTTTCGCGGTGGATGCGATGCTTGCCGACGATGCGTCGCTGGCCGACCTGGGTTGATGCGCAGGTGAACGCAGACGCGCACCCGGCCACCGCGCGACTCGAATTGAACGGCGCACCGGCGGGCGTGGACGATTTGCGTCATCCGGCGCAGACGAACTACGGCCACTTCACCGTCATGCGCGCGGAGGACGGCTGCGTGCGCGGGCTGGACCTGCACCTGGATCGCCTGCAAGCGGCGACACGCGAACTGTTCGGCAGCGAACTCGACCGCGAACGCGTGCGCGGCTATTTGCTGCATGCGCTTTCCGGCGCGACGGGCGCGTGGTCGTTGCGCGTCAATGTGTTCGCGCGTGCGCTCGACCGCGAACACATGGATAGAGCGGTGGACGTCGACGTGCTGGTCGGTGCCAGTCCCGCTTCCGCTCCGGCGACACAGCCGCTGCGGGTCAAGTCATTCGTTTACGCACGCGAGGCGCCGCAGATCAAGCACGTCGGCACGTTTGGTCTGTTCCATCATCGTCGCCTTGCACGTCTTGCGGGATTCGACGATGCGCTGTTCGTCGATGCCGGCGGTCGCATCAGCGAAGGTTCGATCTGGAACATCGGATTCGTCGACCGCGATGGCGACGTCGTGTGGCCGCAGGCGCCGCAACTCGACGGCGTCGGCATGCGCCTGGTCGATGCCGGGCTGGCGAGTCAGGACATGAGCAGCCGCGTGCGTCCGGTGCACCTCGCCGAGCTAGCGACTTTCCGCGCCGCCTTCTTCAGCAATGCCAGTGCGCCGGTGCGAATACTTGCGTCCATCGACGATTGCCGTTTTGAGGTCGATTCAGAAATCGAGCGGCGTTTGATGGCCGCGTACGAGTCCAATCCGCCGCAGGCGATTTGATTGGCGCGTGCGAACCAGGGTTCCGTCGCCGCTCCAGAGCCGTTACGATGCTGCCATGCCGAACATCATCGCCATAGAAACTGCTACCGAAGCCTGTTCGGCCGCCTTGAGCGTCGATGGGCGCATCGTCGAACGCAGCGAGATCGCGCCGCGCCGGCACGCCGAATTGATCCTGCCCATGATCGAATCGCTGCTCGCCGAAGCGGGGATCTCACGCGCGCAACTCGACGGCATCGCCGTCGGCCGCGGACCCGGCGCGTTCACCGGCGTGCGTCTTGCCATCGCAGTGGCGCAGGGGCTTGCGTTGGCGCTGGATATTCCCATCGTTCCGGTTTCCTCGCTGGCCGCGCTCGCGCAGGATGCGCCCGATGCCGGCGTGCCGATCCTTGCCGTCATCGACGCGCGCATGGGCGAGGTTTACGCCAGCGCATTCCGGCGCGGTGCGGATGGCCTCGTCGCAGCCGTGAACGAGGAAAGCGTTGGCCAGGCGAGCGAGTTGCTTTTACCGCAAAGTACACAATGGTGCATCGTCGGTACGGGCTGGGATGCGTATCGCGATGCGCTTGCGGCACGTCTTCCCGCACCGCCCACGTTCGCCGATGGCGCGCGCTTCCCGCAGGCTCGCGATATCGCGCGCCTCGCCTCGCCGCAGTTCGCCGCCGGATTGGGCGTGCCGCCGGAACAGGCGCTTCCCGTGTACCTGCGCGACAAGGTGGCGTTGACGTTGGCGGAGCAACACGCGCGGCGCTGACGCATTTGCGCCTGCGTGCGGCGCCTACCAGTGCGGCTCCACGACAATACCCTTGTCCTTGCGCAGTACTTCGATTTCCAGATACACGTCGGGCCGTAGGATTGGTATCGCATGTTCCAGAGCGCGCGCGAAACGCGCACCGGGCACAGGCAGGTAGCCGGGGTTGTATTCCTCGACGTGAGCGGAATTCAGACACATGAAATCCGGCGACAGCACGCAGAAATAGTAAATCAACTCGCGCAGCGAATATTCCTTCCAGTGATGCGCGTACGTGTGTCGCGAGAGGATGTCGAGCACGTCGAGACCGCCGCCGAAGCGTTTGAAGAAACGACCCCATTGCCAAGTGCGTCCGCGCAAGGCGTAGTAGTTCGGCGTGGTGACGACTAGGCGCGCGCCGGGTTTCATGACCCGGTAGATTTCGCGCCACATCGCCACCGGATTGAACGTGATGTGTTCGATGATTTCGGTGAACAAGACGACATCGATACTGTCGTCCGGAAGCGACGCCAGCGCCACGGGATGCGCCAAGTCGGGATTCGGCAGCAGTGCGATGGAATGCGCCTGCGCGAGACTGCGCACATTCGCCAACTCGAACGTGATCGGCAAGTCCAGCGCGGTTACTTCAAAACCGTCGATCGCATAGAGCAGCGCCTGATGCAGCCAATGCGCACCAATATCAAGCAGCCGATTGCCGCGATCGCGGTCCCAGTGCGAGAGAAGGCGTTGCTTGGTGTCGGCGAAGCGCCGGAAATGATGGCGAAGGTACGGTTCGTCCGTGCCGCCGTGGGCCTGGAACAGCTTTAGATACCGTTCCAAGTCGATGGTTGCGGTTGCGGACATGCAAACCTCCAAAACGGATCGATGAAGCACGTATTGCGGATCGGAATTGTGCCACAGGCGCACCGTTTGCTGTCTGCGGAATTCACGTCAGCGTGCGGAATCCGGTCCGATGTGGATGAGATGGCCATCGTGCGCCATTCGATAATCTGGCTGAGTGCCCTGCATCGTATGTGAGACGTACCGTACGCGGCCGACGATGGGTACGCGTTGGTAACTCGGGATGTCTGCCAGAAGACGCCGCAGAATGAAATCGTCGCCGTCACGTTGCGCCTGGATAGCGACCGGACGTGTCGCACCGGCGAGGATCTCCGGCAAATCCGTGTAGAGGTTGTGTTGAATCGTACCGATGTGGCGGATGTCGCGGATTTGCTGCCCGCCGTGAACCAGCAGCATCGCGATCGGCAAAATCATGAGCACGCGCAAAGCTGCGGGAATCCTCCCCCAGATGAAGGCGATAAAAGCGCATGCCCAGGCGCCGGCCAGATACGCGTACTGGTTGTAGGCGTCGTCGAGGATCAAAACCGGTCCGAGCGCGGCGATCCAGCCGATCCAGAAAACCAGACCGCGACGCCAACCCGCGCCGAGCGATGCCGACAAGACGATGCCCAGGCCGAGCAG
>DATJIL010000240.1:0-4061 GCA_035493385.1 Rudaea sp. | reverse complement strand
TGGCCTGGGCGGCGATGGCGCATGCGGGCGATTGGCTGGCGAGCGCCTTTCTCTCCGGTGTCCAGGGGCAGCCGATTTACGCGCAGGTACGCAAGGCCGCGGATACCGCACTGCGACTGGATCCGAATCTCGCGGCGGCGCACAACGTGCGCGGCGAGCAATTGGGCATAATCGATTTCGACTGGAAGGGCTCCGAAGCCGAGCAGCGTCGCGCGCTCGAACTCGAGCCGGGCAACAACCAGACGATGGAAAACCTCGGCGTGGGTCGCGCCCAGGCCGGTCGCTCGGAAGAAGCCATCGCCATGACCCGGCAATCGCTGGTGACCGATCCGATGCGTGCCAGCGGTTACCTGCTGCTTGCACGTTATCTTACGGCCGCGGACCGCCTCGACGAGGCCGAACGGGCAATCCGCAGGGCGATCGAGCTGCAGCCCGCCGCTGCGCATTTCGACGCGGGACTTGTGGATATCGAGGTTCGTCGAGACGATGCGAAGGCCGCGCTGGACGCGGCGCAAAAAGTGCCGCCGGGAAATTGGCAGGACTACGCCTTGGCGATGGCGAGCCAGATCGGCAACGATCGCGCCGCGGCGGATGCGGCGCTGCAACGACTGATCGCCAAGGATGCCGATGGCATGTACTTCCAGATCGCCGAGGTGCAGGCGGTGCGCGGCGACGCCAACCAGACCTTCGCCTGGCTGGATCGCGCCTTGGCCAATCGCGATTCGGGCCTGCAGTTCTTGCTCGTCAACCCGTTCATCCTGCGCTTCAAGGACGATCCGCGCTTCGCGGCGTTCTGCAAGCGGCTCGGCGTGCCGGCCACGACCGATGCGAAGGCGATGCCGTGAACGACTTTTTCGCCCGCCTGAAGCAACGCAAGCTGGTGCAGTGGGCGCTGGCTTATGTCGCCTTCGCATTCGCGGCGGTGCAGGGCATCGACGTCGTCGGACAACAATTCGGCTGGCCAGACGCGGTTCGGCGCGGCATCACCGTCGCGCTCGCCATCGGTTTCTTCGTGACCCTCGTGCTGGCCTGGTATCACGGCGAGAAAGGCGCACAAAAGGTCACCGGCACCGAGTTGCTGATCCTCGCGCTGTTGCTCGCGATCGGCGGCGGATTGCTGTGGCGCGTGGCGCAGGCGCCGCAGAAGGCGGTTGCCGTGGATGCAGCGAAACCCGCGGCGACGCCGTCGATGCCGATAACCGACAAGTCCATCGCCGTGTTGCCGTTCGAAAATCTGTCGGACGACAAGGCCAACGCCTACTTCGCCGATGGCATCCAGGACGAGATCCTGACCAAGCTGGCGAAGATCGGCGCCCTGCGCGTCACCTCGCGCACCTCGACACGGCACTATGCCAGCGCACCGGAAAACCTCGCGGAAATCGCGCGCCAGCTGGGCGTGGCCAACATCCTGGAAGGCAGCGTGCAGAAATCCGGCAACGCCGTGCACATCAACGTGCAGCTGATCGGCGCGGCAAAGGACGAACACTTGTGGGCGGAGAGCTACAACCGCACGCTCGATGACGTCTTCGGCGTCGAAGGCGAAGTCGCGCAGGCTATCGCCGACGCGTTGAAGGCGACGTTGACCGGAACCGAGCGCGAGGCCGTGGCCGCGAAGGGAACGCAAAATCCCCGCGCCTGGGAAGCCTACCTGCGCGGTCGCGTGGAGGACAATTCCCAATACACGTACGCGGGGGCGATTCGGGCGATCGACAGTTACTTCGAAGCGACGCGAGAGGATCCGCAGTTCGCCCAGGCCTGGGCCGGGGCTGCGGTGGCGATGAGCAATATGTATCTGAACGGCGTCGATGCCGCGCGCTCCACGCCAGAGGCGGTGCGCCGCGCCACCGACACGGCGATGAGTCTGCAGCCGCAGCTTGCGGAAAGCCTGCTGGCGCAGGGCGCGTATCTGTACCGCGTCAAGCGCGACTACCCGGCGGCACTGGATGTCTACCGACGCGCGCTGGCGCAGCAACCCGGCGATATTGACATCATTGCCGAATTGTTCTTCATCGAGCGGCGCATGGGGCGATGGAACGACGCGATCGCGCACTATCGTGATGCCATTGCCCGCGATCCGCGCAACGTGTCGATCCGCGTCCAGGGCGCCGTCGAGATTTTCCTGCGCCTGCGCCGGTTCGACGAGACGCGCGCATTGCTCGAAGGCGCGCTGAAGATCGCGCCGGACGACACGGCCGCGCCGGCGGGTCTGGCGCAGGTCGAAATGCAACTCGGCCACCTTGACGCCGCGCAAGCCTGGCTCGCGCGCATTCCCGGGGATCGGTACGAGTCGATCGAAGCCGAAGCACGCATGCGCGTGCTGACGCTGCAGCGCGACGAGTTGGCGCTCGGGCGTTTCATGCGCTCAGCCGAACTGCGTGACGACGCGATGCTCAGTGCGGACGACATCGAAGGCCTGATCCGTCTGGGTATCGTGCAGCGAGTCAACGGCCACGCCGACGCCGCCCGCAAGACGTTCGAACGGCTCGCGCACGCGTTGGACAAGATTCCCGGCGGCATCGATCACTTGTCGGAGTCCGGCTCGATGTCGCCGCTCGTATACGCCGGCCTCGGCGACTGGGACAAGGCGCTCGACGCCGCGCAACATCAGATCGCGATTCACGGCAGCGACGCCAATGAAATCGCGGTTGCGAAGATCACGCTCGCCCAGATCCACGCGCTCAAGGGCGACCGCGATGCTGCGATCGCGCTGCTGCCGGAGCTGCTGCAGATTCCCAGCGGCGTCACGCCGGCGCTGCTCGCCCTCGATCCGGTGTGGGATCCGATTCGCGGCGACCGACGCTTCGTCGCGTTCACGCAGCAGCCAGTCACGGAATTCAAGGTGCCGTCGCCATGAGCCTGTTCGCTGAACTCAAGCGCCGCAAAGTTTTCAAGGTCGGCGCGGCCTATGTCGTGGTGGCCTGGCTGGCGATCCAGGCGATGTCGATCGCGTTTCCGGCCTTCGATGCGCCGCCATGGGCCTTGCGCATTTTTATACTTGTCTCCTTGTTGGGTTTTCCGATCACGCTGGTGCTGGCATGGATATTTGATGCGACGTCGCAGGGTGTCAGGTTCGATAGCAGCAACGCCGGCAGCAAGCGCCTGTTCGCCATCGCGGCGCTGCTGACCGTGTTGGCGCTCGGCTGGTATTTCTACGGTCAGCCGTCGTTCCGCAAGGGCGAAGTGAGAGCCGCGGTGCCCGACAAGTCGATCGCCGTGCTCGCGTTCACCGACCTGTCGCCCGGACATGACCAGGAATATTTCTCCGATGGCATGGCCGAGGAAATCCTCAACGCGCTGGCCAAAGTCAGGGATTTGAAAGTCGCCGGACGCACCTCGTCGTTCTACTACAAGGGCCGCAACCAGGACCTGCGCACGATCGGCAAGGCGCTGGGCGTGGCCAACGTGCTCGAAGGTTCGGTGCGCACGCAGGGCAACAAGGTGCGCATCACCGCGCAGCTGATCCGCAGCGACGACGATTTCCAAATCTGGTCGGAAAGCTACGACGGCGATCTTTCCGATGTGTTCGCCTTGCAGGAGCGCATCGCGCGCGCGATCACGGACAAACTCCAGGTTTCGCTGCAAGGCGAGCAGAAAACGCGCCTGGTGCCTGTCAGCACCAGCAATCCGGAGGCGTATGCGCTGTACCTGCAGGCAACGGACACGTTCAATCGCCGTGACGGCAAGCATATGGCCGATGCCATTGCGCAGCTGCATGAGGCCATCCACCTGGATCCTCAATACGCGCGTGCGTATTCGCGCCTGGCGGCGCTGTATGCCGTGTCGCCGATCTATATGGCGGCCGCAGTCGCGCCGGCATTCGATGCGGCCGAGCAGCAGTGGCAGGCCGCGATGAAACTCGATCCCGGATTGGCCGAACCCTATGCCGTGCTTGGTTACGTGCGTGCGGAACAGCGCCGCCATCTTGAGTCGTACCAAGGCTTCAAGCGCGCGCTCGAGCTTGATCCCGACGACGTCACGGCAAATTTCTGGCACGCCCTCGCTCTGTTGCGTTGGGGCTACACGAAACAAGGCGATGCCGCGCTCGTTCGCGTTCTGGCGAT
>DATJIL010000239.1:0-5114 GCA_035493385.1 Rudaea sp. | reverse complement strand
CGGAACTCGACCGCGATGCAATCCAGTTCCTCGAACGCGTGCGCGAGCAGCAGGCGCTTGGCCTCGGTGTTGATGCCGGTACGCTGCGCGCTGGCCGCGTACCAGGTATGGCCGATTTCCACGCGCCGGTTTTCCGCATCGATGTTCATGTAGCCGGTCGCGCCGACCACGCGCCCGGTTGCGTTGGCGATGATGACAAACGGCACCATGCTGCCGGCGGTTTGCAGTGCGAGGCGGCGGTCGATGTCCGCGCGCATCGCCTCCGGCGTCGGCACGAATGTGTACCACAGGTTCCACAACTCGCCGTCGCGCGCGGATTCGACCAGGCCATCGTGATGGTCGTGGCGCAGCGGCTCGAGGGTGACGCGTTCGCCGCGCAGGGTAACGGGTGTCGGCCGGGTCATCTCGTACCCCTCTTCAGGTAAGCCGGTCTTTTTCGTTCGGCGTGAAATGCGCGATCGCGCCGTCGCCGTAGGATTTGATCACCTGCGCGATGACGATGTGATAGCCGCGATACCATTTTTGGTGTTCGCGCTTGGCCTGCAGATGCTGCGGGTGCTGCGAGAACGCGCGCAGGGCGTCCAGCGTTTCCCAGTAGTACTTCGCGTTGCGCAGGCGGCCATCCGGCGAGCGCCAGGACTCCACGCCCAGATAGCCCGGTGTTGCGCGCGCGGCGGCGTCGATGATCGCGTTCAGTTCGTGGAAGCGCTCATCGTAGTCGCCCGGCGCGAAGATGAAATCGACGCTGTACATGCGGATCCTGCTCCGGCGTGGCCTGCCGGCTTGACGCGCCCAATCTAAACCTTCAGATTGGCTCCGGCGAGTGCCGGTTTTCGCCGGATTGATGGGGCCACGATGTTCTTGCAACTCGACGACAAGGGACCGCGCTACCTGCAACTGGCGCGTGCGCTCAAGCAGGCGATCCTCGACGGGCGCTGCGCGCCGGGCACGCGCCTGCCGGCCACGCGCACGCTCGCTCGCGAACTGGAAATCTCGCGCAACACCACGCTCGCCGCCTACGCGCTGCTCACCGAGGAAGGTTTGATCGAAGGACGCTCGGGTTCGGGCTGCTACGTCGCCGCCTTTGCTGCGTCGACGCGGCGACCCGTCGCGGCGTCGGCGCATGCGTCCACGCGCACGCCGGCGCTGTCGCGGCGCGGGCGCCGCATGCAGCAGGTTTACGACCGTGCGATTCCGGGGCGCCAGCATCGCGGCTTGCGCTACAACCTGCAGTACGGTTTGCCGATGACGAATCCGCAGTTGGCCAGCGCGTGGCGGCGCGCGCTCAACCAGGCGGCGGCGCACGTGCAGGCGGATTATCCCGATCCGCAGGGCCTGCCCGAATTGCGCGCGCAGATCTGCGAGTACCTCGCGCGGCGACGCGGCATCAACGCCTCAGCGGACGACGTGTTGATCGTCAACGGCACGCAGCAGGCATTCTCGCTGGCCGCTGACGTATTGCTCGACGCCGGCGAGAGCATGCTGCTCGAGGATCCGCACTACCAGGGCGCGCGTCAGGTGTTCGCGGCGCGCGGCGCCGTCATCCGCACCTGTCGCGTCGACGGCGACGGCCTGGTCACGAACGCACTGCCACGCGATAGCCGCACGCGCCTGGCGGTGGTCACGCCCTCGCACCAGTTTCCGACCGGCGCGGTGCTGAGCTTGCCACGACGCATGCAACTGCTCGACTGGGCGCAGCGCCGCCGCTGCTGGCTGATCGAGGACGACTACGACGGCGAATTCCGCTATGGCACGCGCCCGCTGGCCGCGCTCAAGTCGCTCGACCGTACCGGCCGTGTGCTTTACGTCGGCAGTTTTTCCAAGGTGATCTTCCCGGCGCTGCGCCTGGGCTACATGGTGCTGCCGCCCGGATTGCGCGAAGCCTTCGTCGCGGCCAAGTGGCTGACCGACCGTGGCAGCACGGCGATCGAACAGTCCGCGCTGGCGCGCCTGATCGGCAGCGGCGCGTTCGAGCGCCATCTGCGCCGCGCCGCCAACACGCTGCGCACGCGTCGCAGCGCGCTGCTCGGCGCCTTGCAGCGGCACGCAGGCGATGCGGTCGAGGTCGCCGATTCCAGCGCCGGCATGCACATCCTCGCCTGGCTGCCGCGCGCGAGCCATGCACAAGCGCAGTCGCTCGTCGAGCGTGCGCGTGCGCGCGGCGTCGGCATTTACCTCGTGGCGCCGTATTGCCAAAAGCCGTTGCGGCATCCGGGTTTGCTGCTCGGCTATGCCGACCTGCCGCCGGCGGACCTGCAAGCCGCGGTGCGGATCCTCGCCGAGTGCCTGTCGCAGATCAAGGAATCCTGATAGCGCGAGACGCGGTGGCGGCAATCCGCTGCGGTTCCTGCGATAATGAGGACCAAAATCGTACGGATTTGCGATGGGCGCCTACAGCCAGAGTTCCGAACCGATCGTTTTCGCGCGCGACTGCGCCGCGGTGATGGTGCCGCAGGGCCAGGAAGTGACCCTGCCCGCCGGCCAGAACGGCTACATCACGCAGGCGCTCGGCGGCAGCTTCACCGTCTTCGTCGAGGGCAACCTGTTCCGCATCGCCGGCGCGGATGCCGACGCGATCGGCAAGGAACCGCCAGCGGCGATCGTGGTGGACGAGCAGTCCAGCGACGCCGATGTGGAAAAGCTGGTGTGGGAACAACTGCGCACCTGTTTCGATCCGGAAATTCCGGTCAACATCGTCGAGTTGGGCCTGGTCTATGCGTGCGATGTCGGGCATGGCGAGGACGGCAAGCGCAGGGTCGAAGTGAAACTGACATTGACCGCGCCGGGCTGCGGCATGGGCGACATCCTTGTCGACGACGTGCGCAGCAAGCTCATGGCGATTCCGACCATCGCCGAGGCGGACGTGGAACTCACCTTCGAGCCGCCGTGGAACCATTCGATGATGTCGGATGCGGCGAAATTGGAAACGGGGATGCTCTAGATTTCCACCTCTCCCGCTGACGGGAGAGGTCGCGCCGAAGGCGCGGGTGAGGGTGGCTGGAATTCCGGTGCAAACCACCCTCACCCCAGCCCTCTCCCGCCAGCGGGAGAGGGGGCAAGAGCTACCAGAGTGGCCGGTTGAAATCGAAATCCGGCTGCGGTTGCGGGCGTGCAAACGCCGGACCGATGCCGTAATCCACGCCCAGGCGCAGCAGCAGGTGGGCGCGCTGCTGGCTGTCGACTTCCGGCGCGATTACCGCGACGCCGTTCGCATGCGCCTTGCGCACCAGTGCGAGCATCGTGTCGCTGATGGATTTGGCGCTGCCCAGTTCCTCGACCAGCGACGGCGCCAGGCGCACGAAATCCACGTTCAGGTTCTTCAGCGCGTGCACCGCGGCCCAGTCGCGGCCGTAGTCGACGAGGCAGAAGCGCACGCCATGCTGGTGCAGTGCCTTGACCTGTTCGCGCGCGCGTTCGCCGGCGTCGATCAGGGTCGAGCAGGCCAGTTCGATGGTCAGGCCGGTGCCGGACAGGTGCCGCGACTTGAGTTGCCGCTCCAGCCACCAGGCGAACTCTGCCTCCATCGCGCTGGATACCGCCTGCGGCACGAACAGGCGCAATTGGCGGCCGCGGCGCAATTGTTCCTCGCGCACCTCGAGCGAATGCTGTAACAACAAACGGTCCAGGGTCCCGATCTGCTTGGATTCGATCGCGACCGGCGCGAGTTCGTCATAGGAAATGCTGGTGCCGGGATGCTGCACGCTGCGCACCTTGAAACCGAGCTCGAACTGGCCGTGCAGCTTGCCGGCGAGCGGCGCGATCGCGGCGAATTCGTATTGCGTCTGCTCGGGCACCAGCGGCCGGCTCAGCACCGCACGCACCGCCAGCAGCGGATCGACCGGCAGCAGCGCGGCTTCCTTGGCCTCGAACCAGAGCACGCGGTTGCCGCCCATGTGCGCGGCGGCCAGCTGCGCGGCTTGCGCGTTGGTGACCACGGAGTCGACGCTCGCGTTTTCGCTGCCGAGTAGGGCCAGGCCAAGGCTCGCACTGAGCGTGTAAGTGCGCCCGTTGAATTGCCACGGTTGTTCGCACAGTGCTGCGCGAACGACTTCCGCGGCGGCGGTCAGCTCCCTGCGGCTGCGCCGGTTCAACACGGTGAAATAATGGAAATCCTGGTACTGCGCGGATAAATCCAGTTCGTCGAGCTGGCTGCGCAGCAGGTTGCCGACGTGTGCGTCGAGCGCGGCAAGGCCGGCCAGGCCGATCTGCTCGCGCAACAGCGCGGCGCGGTCGAGCGCGATGTAAAGCAAGGCCGCCGAGCGGTCGCCGAGCGCCGTCTCGAGTTTCTCGATCAGGGTGGTGCGCGAATACAAACCGGTGCGCGCATCCCGGCCGCCGGGCTTGCCGATCATTTCGCGCAGCCAGTGCGCGCGCTGCACACGCGCCTGTACCGCGCCGATCAGGTGACGTGCCTTGACCGGCTTGAGCAGTACTTCGTCGCCGCCGGCAGCGATCGCGTCGAAGCGCTGCGCGGTGCCGTTCGCGTCGGCGGCAAGGATGATCGGCACCGCCGCGAATTCGTTTTGCTGGCGGATGAGCTGGATGAGTTCGACGCCGCTGACGTCCGGCAGGTCGTGATCGATGACGATGACGTCGGGGCGGAAGTCGCCGATCGCGGCGAGCGCGGCCTGGCCATTGCTGACCAGGCGCGCGGTCATGCCGCGCTCGACCAGCACGCGCGCGGATTCGGTGGCGTGGGCGCGGTCGGGTTCGACCAGCAGCACGCGCCACTCGGGTTGGGCGTCGGCATGCAGCAGTTCGTCGAGTTTGCCGATCACGCGCAGGGAATCCACCGGCGCGCTGAACAGTGCGGCCGCGCCGGCGCGCATGGCGAGCAGGCGGTGGCCCAGGTCGCCGTCCGGCGATACCGCGAGCACCGCCGGCATGCGCTCCCCGCTCAGGCCCATGCCGGCGTACTGCACCGCGACGCGTGCCATGATGCGCAGCTTGCGCGCATCCACGAGCAACGCGCCCGGAATCGCATGGGCGAGGAAGTCGAGCAAGGCCGTGGCTTCCGCGAACTCGCGCACGTCGTAGCCGCGCTCGCGCAAGCCCTCGGTGAGTCCTGGCACGGTAGCGGGAGCGACGCCGACCAGGCATACCGCGCGCGGCAG
>DATJIL010000238.1:0-12021 GCA_035493385.1 Rudaea sp. | reverse complement strand
CCGGACGAGGTCGATTCGATCTGGTACGACAGCCAACGCAATCTCGTGGCGCGCGGCGTGATCCCGGCGCCACGACCGATCGCGCGCGAACCGCAGCCGTTTCCGAACGGTTTCGTGCCGGATCCAGCCGGATGATGGGACTGCCAAGTCCTTCACATGTCGTTATCGCGCGCTAGGCATAGACTGGCGGCAGCTTGTCTGGGGATGGGCCGACATGAAAACCCGAATCGGTTTTTGGATTGCACTCAGCTCACTGTCGTTCTGCGCGTCGGCTATTGCTAGCGGCACTTTTAGCCGCGCCACAATGGCGCGGCTTGCCGCGCTGCCATCAGGACACTCGCTGGTCATCACTGGATTTCCGGCGGGCCCCAGCCACACTGCAACGATAAGTTTCGAGCGCGTGGAAATCTACGCCCCCGGAGCGCGTCTCTACGTCATTGGCGCCGCCGGCAAACAGGAAGTTCCGCGCAGCAACCTGATTTTCCTGCGCGGTTATTCCGACGATGATAGCGTGCGTGTTGCGCTGGCCCTGACTTCCGACGGCTCCTTCGATAGCGGCAGCGGCGAGGGGCCGGACGGCTCGTTCGTTCTCGGCGCCGCCATCACCGCATCCGGCGCGATCGGAGTTGGAGCCAAACCACAGGAATCTGCGACGCCCGCAGGGACGAAACTCGGCTTCACCTGCGGCAACGAATTCGACAATCTCGATGTGCGCGGCTTGAACAAGCTGACGATGCGCAGCACAAACGCCGCGTTGGCCGCGAGTCACGCTTTGCGCATCGCCACGGTCGCCGTGGACACCGACACCGCATTCATGTCCAGTCTGTTCAGCAACAACACGACGAATGCCACCAACTGGATCGCCAAGATGTTCAATGCCATGAACACCATGTACGAGCGCGATCTGCTGGTGAACCTCAGGCAAGGCGACACGACATTCCGTACCGTTCCGGCGAGCGATCCCTATGCGAGCGGGGGCGCGTTTCCGGTGACGACTTTCCCGGCCAATGGCACGGATTTGAACAACTTCGGATCCAACTGGGCCGCGAACAAGACCGGCGTGTCCAGGACATTCGCGACGCTGCTTTCCGGCAAGGGTCAATGCAGTTCCTGCGGCACAGGTTGCACGAGTTGCAGCGCCTCGGGAATCGCCTGGGTCGGCAGCTATTGCCAGACCGCCAGCAACGGCGGCAGTTACAGCCTGGTCATGCTTTATCCGAATCTTTCGTTCGATCCCAATGGCGCAACGGCGGCGCGGTTGGACGGCCACGAGCTCGGACACAATTTTGGCGCCAACCACACCCATTGCACGGACATCAGCACGGGCAACTCGCCCGTCGCAACGAACACGATCGACCAGTGCTACAACGGCGAAGCAGGCGTTGGATGTTATAGCGGCGCGACCAGTTGCCCCGCAAGCGGTCCCGGCGCGCCGGCCGGAACGATCATGAGCTATTGCAACGTCAATGGGTGCGCCGGCGGACAGAACGTCCTGCAATTCCATCCGACGCAGATCAATGACGTGCTCCTGCCGGATATCTCGTCGACCATTTCCGGCCAACCCGGTTGCCTCAACACGTCCGACGATATCTTCTACGACGGGTTCGAGAACTAGCCGTCCTACTCCCGCATCAGCGTCGACTTGCCGAACAGGCTTTCGACCAGGTCCACGGCGAGCTTGCCGGTCTGGTTGCGTTCGTCGAGCGCGGGATTGAGTTCGACGATATCGAGCGAACCCAGGCGCCCGGTGTCGGCGATCATCTCCATGACGAGCTGCGCTTCGCGGTAGTTCGGCCCACCGGGCACGGTGGTGCCGACGCCGGGGGCGATGTCCGGGTCGAGGAAATCCACGTCGAAGCTGACATGCAGGTGCGTGTTCGCATCCATGCCGGCGAGCGCGGCTTCCATCGTGCGGCGCATGCCGACTTCGTCGATGTAGCGCATGTCGTACACGGTCAGGCCCTGGTCGTGGACGAGGCGCTTTTCGCCGGAATCGACGGAACGGATGCCGACCTGGCGGATGCAGGCGGGATCGATCGCCGGCGCCGGGCCGCCCAGTTCGGTCAGCTCGCGCGGGCCGAGTCCGCACAGGCAGGCCACCGGCATGCCGTGGATGTTGCCCGACGGCGTGATCTGCGAGGTGTTGAAATCGGCATGCGCATCCAGCCACAGCACGCGCAGGGTCTTTCCCTCCTTGCGGCAATGGTTGGCGACCGCGGTGATCGAACCGATGCCCAGGCTGTGGTCGCCGCCGAGCAGGATCGGCAGGCGCTTGCGCTCGAGTTCGGCGCCGACCGCACGCATGACCTCGCGGTTCCACTCCGTGACCTGCGTCAGGTGGCGATAGCCGGTGCTCGGCGGCAGCCACGGATTGAGCGGTCCGAACAGGTTGCCACGATCGGCGACGTCGAGACCGCGCGCGATCAGCGCCTCGGCGATGCCGGCCACGCGCAGCGCTTCGGGGCCCATGCTGGCGCCGCGGTCGCCGGCGCCGATGTCGGTGGGCGCGCCGATCAGGGAAACAGGTAAAGAATGCCGCATAGTATATTTTTCCGCATGTCGCGACAGGACCGATGCCTGCGCGTGCGTATAGGATAACGGCAGCCGTCGCGCGGCGCACCTGCATCCGATGCCGGCGCGCGCTACACTCGGCGTTGCCGTCGTCGTGCGCGGCGCATCCCCAACGAAGGCAAGGAGAATCCCATGAGCGGACTCGTCGACAACGTGCTATCCAACCTCGGCCCCGACCAGGTCAGCGCGATCGCATCCAAACTCGGTGTCGATCCGGCACAGGCGCAATCGGCCATCGAACACGCGGTGCCCTTGATCGTCGGCGGCATGGCGCAGAACGCGAGCACGCCCGCCGGCGCGAATGCGCTGAACAATGCGCTCGGCGCGCATGGCGGCGATCTGTCGGGCATTCTCGGCAGCGTTCTGGGTGGTGGTGGCTCCGGCATGGGCGGCGCGATCCTCGGCCACATTTTCGGCGGCAACCAGAATGCGGCGAATCAAGGCCTCGGACAAGCCACCGGTTTGGGCGGGCAAAACGCCGGCCAGCTCATGGCCATCCTCGCGCCAATCGTGATGGGCGCACTGGCCAATCACGCGCAGGGCCAGGGCGTGGGTGCCGGCGGACTCGGCGGCATGCTCACACAGGAAGTCCAGCAGGTGCAGCAGCAGGGCGGCAGCGCGGGCGGGTTGCTGAACAGTGTGTTGAGCAACAGCGGCGGACTGGCCGGCATCCTGCAAAGCGCGGGCGGACTGCTCGGCGCATTCACCAAGCGCTGAAACCTTGCACCCGGTCACGGCGCGGTCATCGACGATCAGGCACGATGGCGCGATGCGGGGAATCCTCTCGGTACTGCTGTGCCTGGTCGCCGGTGCGTGCATTTGCAATGGCGTGCGCGCGAACGTGTTCGTCGTGAACGTGGGCGGCCCGGCGGGGCTCGCGTTCGCACCGCAAACGCTGACCATCGCTCCCGGCGATACCGTCGTTTTCGTCAACAAGGGCGGCTTCCACAACGTCGTCGCGGACGACAGTTCCTTCACCTGTTCCGCCGGCTGCAAGGGCGACAGCAAGGGCGATACGGGCGCGCCGAGCAGCGCCAACTGGACCTTCAACCTGACATTTCCGAATCCGGGCGCGGTCGGCTATTACTGCCTGATCCATGGTGCGCCCGGGCAAGGCATGTACGGCACCATCCTCGTGCAGGCGCCGCTACCGCCGCCCGCGTCGACCTCGGTCGCGCCCTCGATCGGCGCGGGATTCGCCGTCCTGCTCGGCGCGACATTGCTCCTGATCGGAGCCACCCGCCTGCGCCGCCGCGCGTGAACCTCAGCCCATGAAGCCGAGGTAATTGGCCGCATTCGAGAAGTTGGCCAGGTTCGGAAAGACCAGGGCGATGTCGCTCGGACTCAGGCCGAACCACTGCGCCAGTGTCGCCGCATACTGGTCCACCGACGTGGTCGGGATGATGCGTCCGATGCCGTCGCCGGAATCGTTCTGGTTGAGCGGAACGCCGTTGGAGTCGGTGGACGCGGGATTCGTCAGGCTCGGCATCACCACGCCAAAGTTCGACGCCGCGCTGAACCCGCAGCCGTTGCCGTAGAATTTCTTGCCCTGCACCGCGCCGCCGACGACGAATTGGTGAGAGCCCCAACCGTGGTCGGTGCCGCCGTTGTTGCTGGTCATGGTGCGGCCGAAGTCCGAGCAAGTGAACGCCGTGGCCTTGCCCGCCAGGCCCACGCTGTTCAAGGCATTGTAGAAACCGGCCAGCGAACGCGACAACAGCGACAGCACGCCCGGATTGCCGGGCGAGCCGTGGGTGGCCAACTCGTCGTTGTGCGAATCGTAGCCGCCGGTGGTGACGAAGAAGATCTGCCGCGTGATGCCGGTATTGCCCTGGTTCGCGGCCCAGATCAGCTGGGCGACCGTTTGCAACTGCACATCCAGGTCGTAGCCGGTCGACAAGGCCGCGGGAAACTGGTCGTTTGCGCTGAATGCCGGCGCGCCATTGATCGCCGCATTGATGAGGCTCGCCGTCGCGATCGAATGATTCATCGTGTTGGCGATCGTGCGCTCCAGCACGTTCGCCTGCGTCCCCGCACCCTGCATGTTGCAGAATGCCTGTGCCAGGCCGGAATCGTAGGCATTCGCCGCGCCGGCGCACGTCTGCGGACCGCCATTGCCTTGCAGCAGGTTGAGCGTGGAGGCGCTGTTGGCGCCCATGACGTAGCCATTGACAACCTGACCCCGCGTGAAGGCATCCTGCCCGTTCAATCCCGTCATCACCGGCGCATTGGAATTGTTCGCGCCGGCGACCAGGTCCGCGATGCGTCCGCCCCAACCCGTCACCGGCTGGTTGCTCGGCGGCGACGCCTGCCAGTAGGCCTCCTGATCGGCGTGCGAATACAGCTGCGGCGGCAGCGCCGGATTGCCGTTGAGGTATTGCGACTGCGTCACCGGCGCGACCAGCGTGCCCACGTTCGCGACGATCGCCGCCTGGCCGGCATTGAAGACCGACGCGAAATCCGCACTCACGTTCGTGCCGGAAATCGTCTGCGGCGTCATCGCCGGATTGAGCGCGTAGGTGTTGCCGTCGCCCGGGCTGCCGGCGCCGCTCGCCGGCGCATTGAGCACGGTGTTCGTCATCAGGCTGCGATTCAGGGCAAGGGCCGGGCGCACGCCCCCGCTGCCATAGAATGCATTGAACGCCGTCGTGCTGAACGGCACCACCGTGTTGAAGCTGTCGTTGCCGCCATACAGGAACACGCACACCAATGCCTTGTAATCGCTAAACGAATAATTCGCACGCACGGCGGCCTGCAGCAACTGCAGGTTGCCGAGCGCGGAGTAGGCGCTGGCACCGCCGAGCGCGGCGCAAATCGTCTGTTTGATGAACTTGCGGCGATCAGGGCGCATGGTCTTTCCTACTTCTGTATCTGGTATTCGGGCGAGGTCAGGATCAGGTACAAGGCGCGATAGATGCGCTGCAGGCGCCAGTCCGATCCAGTGGGATAGGCCCAACTCGAGTCGATGGTGTCGAGGTAGCTCTTGATCTGGTTGGCCATGTACGGCGACATCTGGCCGGACATGAATCGCGCGTTGTAGGCGGCAATCAGGCGATCCGACGGATCGGCCGGCCCGCCGCTGCCGCTGCCCGCCAGCACCAGGTCCTGCGCGTGATTGATCTTCACGTCGCCGAATGGGTCGAAGCCGTTGTCCTGCGGATTTTCGTCGCAGGTATCGGTCGTATCCAGGTTGTAGGCGAAATTCGCGTAGGAATTGTTCGAGCTGGCGACGACACTGTCGGTCTGGACCTGGAATTCGGGCCCGAACAACCCGGTTGCCGTCATTTCGCCCGGCGGAACGAAGCCGGGCTTGAAGAAATTGAACACGGTCAGCGCATCGAGCGATGCCTGGCTGAAGCCGACGCCATAGGTGGTCGTCTGGCCGGTGGACCATGCGGTGCCGTAGCCCGCGTAGCGGTAGGGCTGGTTGGCATAATTGGTCGGGTACTGGTAGCCGTTCGTACCCGGCGTACCGACCGCGGCGATGTTCGCGCCGCACGCATGCACCGCGTGCATCGCGCGCCAGTAATGCGTGACCGTCAGCAGCGGTTCGCGCAACTTGCCGTAGGTCGTCGGATTCGAGAACTCGCCGTAACGCGCCTCCGGATCGAGCAGGATCGCCTGCACGACGGCCTGCAACTGGCTGGAACTGGCCCGGTTGTCGTTGAAAACCTTGGCCACGCGCGCGACATACGCCGGACTCGGATTGCTCGTCACCAGACGCATGATCAGTTGCTTGCACACGAACGGCGCGACGTTCGGATGGTTGTAGATGTTGTCCAGCGCGAAGGCCAGATCAGTGGCCGGCGTGCCGCCGGGGCCGAGCGTACCGGGCGAGGTTTCACCGCTGCTCATCGCCGCGCCGGTGTAGTACAGCAACTGCTTGTGCGCAAAGTCGTCGGGCAGAATGGTGCCGTTGTCGTGGTAGGAGGCGAATCCGGCCATCGGGTGCATGAAGTTGTCGGCGAATGGCGGTCGGCCGGCGCCGCCGTAGTCGGGGCCACAATTCGGAAAATCGCCGGGATTGGTGTTCTCGTCGCAGTCGTACCACGTATAGCCGGTGAAGACGTGGGCGAAGTTGGTGATCGTGCTCTGCGTGTAAGTGGGAATCGGCTTGCCGCTGCCGTCAAGCTGCACCGTGCCGTCGGGATTGAGCATGACGAGGCCGATGCTGAAAAGCTGGTTGATCTCGCGCGCATAGTTCTCGTCCGGATGGATGTTCATCGCCGAATTGGCGCGCGGGTTGCCCATCATGTTCAGGTACACGCCCATCGCCGGGCTGAGCGTGACGTCGTTGAGCAGGGTGCGGTAATTGCCGAACGCATCGCGGATCAGGATGTCGTAGTACCAGGCCAGGCCCTGCGGAAAACCGTCAAGCAACGGGTTCTGGTCCGACACGACCAGGATTTCGCTCAGCGCGAATGCCACGCGCTGGCGCAACTGATCGGTATGGTTGTAGGCGGAGTTGCTCGGAAACTGCGGGTCCTTGCCGCCGAGCGCGCCGAGAAACCACGCCTCCTGCCGGTTGTCCTGGCCAACCTGCTCCTTGAGCACGTTCGCGACCCAATTCAGATACGCCGAATTCGTCTTGCCCGGCAGATCGGTGATCGCGTACGTGGGCGTCGCCGCGAACTGTTGCGTCAGCCAAGCCTGATAACCGATTGAACGCAGATTCGCGATGTCGGCGTCGGTCGGTCCGAACGTGGCCTGGGCGAGGAAGCGCGAGGCGTCGCCCGCGCCGATGTTCGCCGTGCCGACGGCATTCAGTCCGTTGTAGCCGTCGTGGAAAATCGGATCGGGAAAATGACTGAGCGGCGCCTGCGCGATGGCGCCGTTCGCGAAGCCGAGCGCAAATATTGCGGCAAGCAGGCGCATTGCGTCGAACCGGATTGCAGCAACGTAGGATCGCATCGCGACGCTCCCTGCGCGCATGGTCGGCGCAAGCTAGCAAATCCGCGATCATCGAATGATGACGATGCGCACAATGCATTTGTGCACGCGGTCGCAATCGCAACGGACGTTCGATGGGGAATTGGTGCCGGCAGCAGGAATCGAACCCGCGACCTACTGATTACAAATCAGTTGCTCTACCAACTGAGCTATGCCGGCGCGCAGGCCATTTTCGCACGAATCGACGCGCTGGTCAGAAACACGTCACCGATTGCTCGCGCAGGTCGAGCTGGGATTTGACATGGTTGCGCCAGTCCACCGGATGCGCGTTGTTCTGGGCGAAATCCACCCAGTACACCGGCAGATCTTCGGTGCGTGCGATCAGTTGCGGCGCAAAGCCGAGCGCGGAGATCTCGTTCAGACGCTTCTGCGCATTGGCCTGTTCGTGGAACAGGCCGAGCGAGATCGTGTTTTGCTGGTCGCCCGCGGTGACGACGTAGTAGTCGCGCACGCCCTTGGACGACAGCGCACGCGCCAGCGCCAACGCCTTTTCGCGGCTCGGCTGCGCCGGCAGGAACACCCAGAAACCGCGCGTCTCGGTGGTGTGCGCGTCGCGGTACTGGATGCGTGGCACCAGCGGCGTGAGCGAATTGAGCGCGGCGCGCATGTCGGCCTGGGTCGGGAACGGGCCGATGCTCACGCAGGTCTCGTTGCGCAGGTCGGCGGCGGCCTCGGGGGCGCTCGCCAGCTCCGCTGCGCTCGCTTCGCTGCCGCGGTCGCGCTCGGACAGCAGCACGAGTTCGGCCACGCCCGGATCGGTCGGCGCGAACGCGCGCGCCTGCGGCTGCGGGGCGAGGAACAACCAGGCCGTCACGCCGATATTCAGCGCCAGCAGCAGCAGGAACAACAGTCGGACGAACATCACGATTCCAACGGCAGCGCATTCGCCGCCTCGCAACACGGGATTCTAGCCGAGGCCACGGTCCGCGCGCTCAGGCGCCGGCATCGGCAAGCCGCGCCAGGCCGCGCAACACGAGTTCGGCATCGATGCGATGCGGCACATCGAGCCATGGCGAAAGCCGCGCCGCTCCACCGCCGGTCAGGATCAGCGCGGGCGCGCTGTCCAATCGACGTGCGGTTTGTGCGACGAAGCGCCCGATCAAGGCCGCCGCGGACAGCCAGGTTCCGGATTCGATCGCATCGGCGCTGTTGTCCGCGATTTCCACGACGCGGCCGGCGGGCACGGCGGCCAGGCGCGCGGTGCCGCCGCGCAGGACGTCTTGCGCCAGCTGCGGACCGGCGGCGATGAGCCCACCCAGATGCGCGCCATCGGCGGCGAGCGCATCCAAGGTCAACGCCGTGCCGCAACTGGCGATAACGGTCGGTGCTTGCTGATGCGCATGTGCGGCGATCAAACCGAGAAAGCGATCCACGCCGAGATTTTCCGGTTGCACATAGGCGATGCGCACGCCGCAGGCCCGCGCGCGCGGCGCGGCGAAAACCGCTTCGACGCCGAAACGATCGCGCGCCGTAGCCGCCAGCGCCGCGTTCGCCGCGGTGGACGCCACCGAGGCGATCCACACCGCATCCGCATTTTGTCCATTTTTCCACAATGCGGATAAATCCATCCCGGCATTCGGCATCGCGGATACGCCCGTCAGTGCCACGCCATCCCACCACGCCCATTTCAGGCGCGAATTGCCGGCATCGACGAGCAGTTTCATGCCGCGCGCACCGAAACTTCTGCGCTATCGTAGACAGCACGCGTGGAGCCATGCCGCACGCGCAGCGCGCCGCGCGCGTCCACGCCGTCGGCAACGCCGTCGTGAACGCCACTGGCCGCCTGCACACGGACTGACCGGCCGGCGAGCGCATCGCGTGCCGCGTAAGCTTGCGCGAATGCGGAAAATCCATCGACCGAGAAACGATCGAGCGCGTCGACGAGGCGCGCCAGCAACCGTGCGACGACGCGATTGCGCGACGGCATCGCCCCGGCACAAATGCGCGCGAGATCCGTCGCCGGCTGGCCGGTTTCCACGTCATCGGGCAGGCGCAGATTGATGCCGATGCCGACCACCGCGAAACACGGCCCGAGGAATTCGCCACCCGCCTCGACCAGGATTCCGGCCAGCTTGCGGCCATCCACGACCACGTCGTTCGGCCACTTCAGGCCGATGCCGGCGGCGCCGCCATCCTCCAGCGCCTGCGCGAGGGCGACGCCGGCGGCCAAGCTCAATCCGGACAACGTGCCCATGCCGCCCTCGAAGCGCCGCAGCAGGGAAAAGTATACATTCGCACCGAGCGGCGAAATCCAGGTGCGCCCGCGGCGACCGCGCCCGGCGCTCTGCACTTCGGCGAGGCACACCGACAGATCGCGTGCGCCCGCAGCTGCATTGCGCAGCAATTCGGTATTCGTGGAATCGACCTGCCAATGCACGGCGATGTTGCGCAGCCGGCGGCGCAGCGCCGGGTCGAGCAGCGCGCGAATCGCGTCGGCATCCAGTGCCTCGCACGGCCAGGCCAGCCGGTAACCCTGCCCGGCCACGGCGTCGACCGGCGCGCCAAGCGCACGCAAACCGCGAATCTGCTTCCACACCGCGGCGCGCGTCACCCCCAGCCGCGCCGCCAGCTCGCTGCCAGATACGGCGCGATCGGTGCGCAAGGCGCGTAACAGCGCGGCGGGCTCGATGCTCATGCGCCCAGTTTAACGGGGCGATAACGCCCGCAGGAACCCGGCCCGGACGCAGTCACTGGTGTGTACCCATGGAACGTGCGAGGATGCGCGTCTACCTGCGTGACATTCCGCTGGTCCGGGGAGCCGCTCATGATCAAGTCACTCGTCATCCTCACACTGATTTTTGGCGCCGCGCCACTTGTCGCGTTCGCCGATCCGATGTCCGTCGGCGGCGACGGCAACCTGTTGGCCGCCAATACGGTCGCCTCGCCCGCGGCCGGCGGCGGCAGCGCGTCGATCTCCGATCCCACCGATTCCATCGACGACGACGCCGTGCGCGAGCCGTTGGCCACGCCCGAAACCGCGACGCCGCGCACTGCGCGCCAGCAGCCCGATACCGCGCATCCGCCCGGACGGCATGTGCCGGCGAACTCCGGCAGCGCCACGCACAAGAAAGCCGAAACCACGCGCTGGCAGTCGTTGCTGCCGGGCGTGATGAAATAATCCCGCGGCCGGTTCAGCCGCAGAGCAATTCCGACCATCCCGCGTGCGTAGCGATGGCATCGTGCAGTTGCCGATGCCGCGCCGCAAGTTCGCGCACGCGCGTGCGCAACAGCGTCTCGCCAGCGATCACTTTCGGCCAATGGTAGTGGCAGAAATATGGACTCGCCGCGCCGAGCGGACGCAAGTGAGCGGGGAAGTTCCAGTCTTCGCCTAGCGTTGTGAAATCCAGCGCGCAGCGGCGTACCGCAATGGGTAATGCAACCTGATCCAGCCAGTGGCGCTGCCCTTGCACCTCCAGCAGCGGATTGAGCGTGCGTGCGCATTCGCTCCAGGCCGTGCCTAGCCGCACCGGTTGTGTCGTGAACACCACGCCGCTGTTGAAATATGGCGGCCCCGGCTCGCCGGAGAAGGTCGTCGTCACTTGCCGCGCATATGGCTCCGCGCCGCAGGCGGCGTACAGCGGGCGCCAGATTTCATCGTCGCCGGGAAACGTGCGCTTGTCCGCCGGCTTGGCGGCGAATCCGGTCGCGGCGGCAGGATCGTTGTCGAAGCCGCGCAGGCACAGGATGTCGCTGTCCAGAACGACGACCGTCCGTGCTCGCGCGGGAACGCTCAGGCAAGCGAGCTTGTTGCCGATCGGATATTCCGCACCGATGGGATTTTCCACCGCCCGCACGTCCACGCGCAGGCGGCGCAACATTTCCAGCGCGGCGGGTGACGGTTCGCGCCATATGGACGCGGGCTGCGGCACGGCGGCGATGAGTTCCGGCGCATCGCCGAATGTTTCGCGCAGCGAGGCGGCGAGCAGCAGCGACTTGATCTCCAGTTCGCCGCCGTGGCAGACGAACACGAAGGCAAATGCGGGCGCCTCAATCGCCATCGAAATCGCCGCGACTGATCGTGTCGGGCGCGGGCGGGCCGCGCGGCCGCGACGTGAAGTGTGGCGCGGGTTTCGGCTTGGGCTTGGCTACCGGCGGTGGCGGCGGCGTCAGGTCGGCGCTGCCGAATGCGTTCAGACCATTGCGCGTGTCGGCGACATATACCTGCACGCGCACGGCCTTGTCCGGCGGCGCCAGCGAGAATTGCACGTCGCGTGCTTCGTAACGCGCGGAGGCAAGGCGATCGCCATTCTTGTCCAGCCAGTCGACATCGACATGGCCGCCGAAGTCCGCCGCTGGAATGCGCACGTTCACGCGGGTTTCCCAGCGTCCGTGTTCGACACCCATTTGCAGCGTCTGGCGTGGCAGCGACAGCACGACGGCCGGATCGCCAAGCAGGTTGTACATCTGCACAAAAACCGGATCGGTGGCCTTGTGCTTCACCGCCAGGATCGCGTCGCCGATGCTTTCGCCCGGCGTGAGCAGGCTTTCGATCATCACCCT
>DATJIL010000237.1:0-11760 GCA_035493385.1 Rudaea sp. | reverse complement strand
GGCTCCCCGAGACGGGATCGAACCGCCGACCCAGTGATTAACAGTCACTTGCTCTACCGCTGAGCTATCGGGGAAAAACTCGGAGCGAGCCGCGTATTTTCATGGACAACGGGAGTTAGGTCAAGGTGTCGGCAACCCGGCGCAGGCGACCGCCGCCTGGCTGGCGCTGGCCTTGCCGGAACGGATGCGTCCGGCATTGCTGGTCACCATGGTATCGCAATCCACCCACAGGATCGGCGCGTGGTTTCGCCGTGTACAGGAAAATGCCGACTGCGAAATCGTGACCGGGCTATAATCAGCGGTTCGCTTGCGCCATCCCCGATGCCGATGTCAGATCGCTTCCAACTCGTTGCGCCCTTCCGGCCCGCCGGCGACCAGCCCGAGGCGATCGAAATGCTCGTGGCCGGCTTCGAACAGGGATTGGCGCACCAGACCCTGCTCGGCGTCACCGGCTCGGGCAAGACCTTCACCATCGCCAATGTCATCGAGCGCGTGCAGAAACCGACGCTCGTCCTTGCGCCGAACAAAACGCTGGCCGCGCAGCTCTACGGCGAGTTCAAGGAGTTCTTTCCGCGCAATGCGGTGGAATACTTCGTCAGCTATTACGATTACTACCAGCCCGAGGCCTACGTTCCGTCCAGCGACACCTACATCGAAAAGGATTCGTCGATCAACGAGCACATCGAGCAGATGCGCCTGTCGGCGACCAAGGCGCTGATCGAGCGCCGCGACGTGGTGATCGTGTCGACGGTGTCGGCAATTTACGGACTGGGCGACCCCGGCGAATACCATCGCATGGTGCTGCACCTGGTGCGCGGCGACCGCCTCGACCAGCGCGAACTGCTGCGGCGCCTGACTGAATTGCAATACGAGCGCGGCGACTACGAACTGCACCGCGGCGCCTACCGCGTGCGCGGCGAAACCATCGACGTGTTCCCGGCGGAAAACGAGATGGAAGCCGTGCGCATCGAATTGTTCGACGGCGAGATCGAAAACCTGTCGCTGTTCGATCCGCTCACTGGCGCGGTGCAGCGCAAGATCCCGCGCTACACGATTTATCCCGGCTCGCATTACGTGACCACGCGTCGCACCGTGCTCGAGGCGGTGGAGACGATCAAGGTCGAGTTGAAGGAACGCCTCGAACAGTTGTACGCGGCGAGCAAGCTGGTCGAGGCGCAACGCCTGCAGCAGCGCACCCAGTTCGACCTGGAGATGCTCGCCGAGATCGGCTACTGCAACGGCATCGAAAACTATTCGCGGCATCTCACCGGACATGCGCCGGGCGAGCCGCCGCCGTGCCTGTTCGATTACCTGCCCGCCGACGCGCTGCTCGTCGTGGACGAATCGCATGTGACGATTCCGCAGCTCGGCGCCATGTACAAGGGCGACCGCTCGCGCAAGGAAACCCTGGTCGAGTTCGGCTTCCGCCTGCCCTCCGCGCTGGACAACCGCCCGCTCAAGTTCGAGGAATGGGAACGCCGCGCGCCGCGCTGCGTCTTCGTCTCCGCGACGCCCGGCAAATACGAGCTGGCGCACACGCAAGGCAGCATCGTCGAACTCGTGGTGCGCCCGACCGGGCTCGTCGACCCGCAAGTCGAAGTGCGCCCTGTTCGCACCCAGGTCGACGACCTGCTGGGCGAATGCAAGTTGCGCGTGGCCATGGGCGACCGCGTGCTGGTGACGACGCTGACCAAGCGCATGTCCGAAAATCTTACCGATTACCTCGAGGAGCACGGCGTGCGTGTGCGCTACCTGCACTCGGACATCGAAACCGTCGAGCGCGTGGAGATCCTGCGCGACCTGCGCTTGGGCAAGTTCGACGTGCTGGTCGGCATCAACCTGTTGCGGGAAGGTTTGGACATGCCCGAGGTGTCGCTGGTCGCGATCCTCGATGCGGACAAGGAAGGTTTCCTGCGTTCGACCGGTTCGCTGATCCAGACCATCGGCCGCGCCGCGCGCAACTTGCGCGGCACGGCGATCCTGTACGCCGACCGCATCACCAACTCGATGCGCGCGGCGATCGACGAAACCGACCGGCGCCGGCAGAAACAGGAGGAATACAACGCCGCGCACGGCATCGTGCCAAAGTCGGTGGTCAAGAAAATCACCGACATCATGGAAGGCGCGCGCGCCGACGCCGAGGCCGAGCGTACGGGCCGCAAATCGCGCGGCGGATTGCGTGTCGCCGAGGAAGCCGCGAATTACGCTGCGCTGGCCCCGGAAAAACTCGCCGCCGAACTCAAGCGCCTCGAGGCGCAGATGTACAAACACGCGCAGAATCTGGAATTCGAGGACGCCGCGCGCCTGCGCGACGAACTACATCGGTTGCGCGAGGCGGGATTGCGCGGCTGAGTCCGCTTCAGCGACTCAGATACCCGCGCTCGACCAAAGTTGCGGCGAGCGCATCGGTGTAGGCCGGCTTGTCGCGGTAGTCCATGTGCGAATCGTCCGGCAGGTCGAAGCGCGACAATGCCGGAACGTCCAGCGCATCGAGGAAATGCGCCTCGGGAAACGCCGCGACGAGGCGATCCCGGTATTGTTCGCGCGGAAACACGCGCTGCAGCGCGTCGCGTTGCAGTCCGTTGACCGGACTGGAATAGAAAATCACGCTGCCGCCGCGCGCGGCGATCGCACCGATCCAGGCATGCATCGGCGCCAGATCCCCGAGCCAGCGTTGCGGATCGTGTGGCGGCAATGCGGCGATGTTGCCTTCCATTGTCTGGGCGAAATGCCGCTTGGTGGATTCGGGATCGGTCTGTCGGTAATCGATGTCGCCGCTGCGATTGGCGTAATAGCGTATGTAATCGTGGAACGGCTCGCCGCCTTCGAGCGCATGCGTAAGGCTGGCCTTCCAGCCGAAAGCCGGATTGGCGATGACCGCATTGCGCTGCCAGTCCGTCAGCAGACGACGATGCAGGTTCCAGCTCGGCGTCCACTGCTTGTGGAAATAGTCGACGTAGGGTTGTTGCATGTCCCAATACACACGCAGGTAGCCGACCGCGTCGAGGTCGCACAACACCACGCCGCGGAAACTCTCATCGGCCGCCAGGTCGCGCAGGGTCGCCAGCGGGTAATGCGCATCCACAGCAAGCATCACCGGCCGATACTTGGGCAGGCGTTCGCGCAGGCGCTTCGGATCGATGCCGAATTCGGTCCGCGAGGCGCCGAGCAGGGCGAGCGGGACGCCGCTTCCGCTATCCACGCGTTCGCGCTGCTGCGCCCAAAGCTGGCGCGAATCGAGAATGTTCGGCCGATAACCCGCCGCGCGCCAGTGCGCCTCGGCCAAGGCGCAGATCGCCACCGCCAGCGCGACGGCGAGCAGCCACGCGCCGAGCCAGCGCCGACCCGCGGGCGCGTCAGAACTGGAAGTAGATGAACGCATGATTGTCTCCGGGCGAGAGCATGATCATCGCCAGCATCAGTCCGAGCGCAATGCCGATCACCGGCGCCGGCAGGCGCTGCTGCCATGTCAGCAGATCGCGATCGCGCATCAGCCAGTGCACCGCGGTAACCAGGGCGAATCCGACGACGGCGAACATCTGGCCGCTATCCAGGTCCGTACCGTTCCCGGCCGTGCCCGGCAGAAGATGGGCGAAAGCCTGCCACGCCGTTGTCGCATCCGGCGCACGGAACCAGATCCAGGTCAGCGTGACCAGCAGCAAGGTCAACAGGCCATAGCCGAAGCGCAGCAGCGCCGGCGCCTGCCAGTTCGCCGGCAACAGGCGCTCGCGCGTGAAACGCTCGGCGGCCAGGAACAAACCGTGCAACCCACCCCAGATCACGAACGTCCAAGCCGCGCCGTGCCAGAGTCCGCCGATCAGCATGGTCAGCATCAGGTTGACGTAGGTGCGCCATGCGCCGCGCCGATTGCCGCCGAGCGAGACGTACAGATAATCGCGCAGCCAGGTCGACAGCGAGATGTGCCAGCGCCGCCAGAAATCCGAAAAACCGATCGCGGCGTACGGATAGCGGAAGTTGATCGGCAGCGTGAATCCGAGCACCAGTGCAGCACCGATGGCGCAGGTCGAATAACCGGCGAAATCGCAGAAGATCTGCCCGCTGAAAGCCAGCGTGCCGCTCCATGCGGCCGCCGCGTGCGCGGTGCCCACGGCATTGAAAAACGTGTCCGCCACCGGTGCGAAAACGGTATCGGCAAGCACGCATTTTTCGAACAGGCCGAGCACGAGCAACGCGCAGCCCAGGCCGAGACTTTCGCGCGTGGTCCGGCGCGGCGTTTCGATCTGCTCGCGCATCTGCGTGAAGCGTGTGATCGGGCCAGCCACGAGCTGCGGAAAGAACGCGACGTAGAGCGCGTAATCGCGCCAGTTTCGCGTCGGCTCGAATTTGCCGCGGTAGATATCCAGACAATACGACAGCGAATGGAAGGTGTAGAACGAAATGCCGATCGGCAGCACGATGTCGAATCGCGCCGGCACATAGCGCAGGCCGGCCAGTGCCAGCAACGCGGCGAAATTGTCGAGCAGGAAGGCGTGGTACTTGAACAGGCCGAGCACGCCGAGGTTGATCAGCAGGGTCGCCACGATCCAGCGTTTGCGCGCGCCGGGCCGCGCAGATGCATGGATGCGCCGCGCGATCCAGAAATCCAGCGTCGCCGAGCCGATCAGCAGCGGCAGGAACAGCGGGTTCCAGGCCGCGTAGAAAACGTAGCTCGCGATCAGCAAGAACCATTTGCGCGCCGCCCATCCGCGCAAGGCGTTGTAAACGCACAAGACGACCGCGAAGAAAACGACGAAGGTGAAGGAATCGAACTGCATGCGCGGCCGGTTCTCGATGACGCGTGATTATCGGCGAGCGCCGGCCGGTCTCCAAGCGCACCTGCCACGCTTGGCGCGGAGGGTGCGCACGATGTATCATGCGCGCCCCTCGGGAACATCCCCTGTGGGCAGTTAGCTCAGCGGTAGAGCACTACCTTGACATGGTAGGGGTCACAGGTTCGATCCCTGTACTGCCCACCACCCCGGCGATAAGATACGCGCAACCCCCAGCAGGTATGCGCCGTGCACCGATTCGCTCTGTATTTTTCGCTGTGTACGGGATTCGCCTGCGCAGCGTCCGCATTCGCCGGCGTCGGCGCCACCTCGGCCGGGGTGACCACGGTCGATCCGAACAATCCATCCACGGACGTGCAGCAGCAGTCGTCCGGATTCGTCGCGGCGAACCAGCAGGCGCAGAACGCGGCCAATGGCGGGATCGTGCTGCCCAATGGCGTCGCTGGTACCGCGCAAGCGGGCCAGAACGCTGCCGGCAATGCGGGCGCCAATGCAGCGCAGGCCGGACAGTCCGGCGGATCCAATGCCGCGACCGAACACGCGCCGCCTACCGTGCCGCCGCCACCTCCGCCACCACCGCCGAACTATGAATCCAGGATGCGACCGGTTGGCCCGGCGACGGTTGTCGCTCCCACACCGGCGCCACCTGCCGCAGCGGCGGCGCCGACGCAGAAGCCGGTGTCTGCACCGGAAAAGCCCGCGCAGCCGGCGCCAAAGCCAGCCGTCGTTCCCGCGCCGAACGCGAACCGTGCACCGCCGGTAGAGAAAAAGCGGGACGAGCCCGCACCCGCGGTAACGGCCGATCCCGGCGGCGGTCGCGGCGAGGCGCCGGATGGCTACACGTTCTGGCTCGGCCTGCTCATCGCCGGCGCGCTGCTCGCGCTGGCCGCAGTCACCTGGCTGCGCATCCAGCGCGGCGAAACGTTGGGTTGAGCCGTTCGGTCAGTGCTTGGGCTTGAGCAGGGTCCCGCTGCATTTCTTCGCACCGCAACGGCAGGCCCAGATGCGCTTGAGTTTCGCGGTCTGGCGTTCCTCGAGCGTGATGCCGTAATCGTAGGTGAGTTCCTCGCCCTGGCGAATGCGGCGTCGGGTCTCGATGACGACGCGATCCTTGCGCGGATCGCCGCTCGCGTGTTCGATCACCCACGCCTGGCAGTTCGGCGCACAACTGTGGTTGATCCAGCGCGCGTCGTTGCCGTCGACGTTCGCATCGATCAGGTATTTTTCGTTGAGCGTGAACAGGAACGTGTGCCCGCTGTCGACGTCGTTGCCGTAGGCGCGGTTGGCCTGCGCATGGGTCAGGCGGCGGCCGCGATACTCGATGATTTCGGTACGTGCGGGCAGATCGCGGGCGGCGAAGACGCCGTTGCCGTGGATCGGCGAGCGGCGGCGGACGATGCGTTTGGTCATGTCGATGGCTATTCGGTTCGAGTCGGCGATTATAACGCGCCGCGTTGGTGCCTTGACCTGCATGCCACGCGCGCGCAATCTTGTAACAAGCGATGTTCGAGGACCGCGCCATGCCCGCAACCATCAGACTCAAGCACGCCAGCAAGGCACCGGCCAAAGCCGACGGCAAGCGCATCCTCGTCGACCGCCTGTGGCCGCGCGGCAAGTCCAGGGAATTCCTTGAACTCGACACCTGGGTGCGCGATGTCGCGCCGAGCACCGAGCTGCGCCAGTGGTTCGGCCACGATCCGGCCAAGTGGATCGAATTCCGCAAGCGCTATTTCGCCGAGTTGAAGCAGAACCCCATCGTCGCCGACTTGCGCCAACTGACCGCGAAGGGAACCGTCACCTTCGTCTTCGCCGCGGCCGACACCGAACACAACAATGCCGTGGCCTTGCGCGAATACCTGCTGCGTTGATTGCATAACCCTTTGCACGGAGATCGAGAATGTCCCCTCCCCGCCGCGCCCTGCTGATCGGCTTGCTGGCCCTGAGTGTCGCAACGCTTGCCTTTGCGCGCGGCCACGGGCATCGCGGCGGCAATGCGCAACAAGCCGGGAAATTCGACTACTGGCTGATGTCGCTGTCGTGGTCGCCGAGTTATTGCGTGACCCATCCGGACGACGAGCGCCAATGCCGGCACAAGGGCTACGGCTTCGTGCTGCACGGGGTGTGGCCGCAGTACCGCAACGGCTTCGGGCCCGAGCACTGCGCCAGCATTGCCGTGCCGGACGAAGCCACGATCCAGCACGCGCTGGCGTTCATGCCGAGCCGGCATCTGATCGAGCACGAATGGGAAACCCACGGCGCGTGTTCGGGCCTGGATCCTGCCGGCTATTTCGACCTGGCCGATCGCGCCTTCGCCAGCGTGAAGATTCCACAGCCGCTGACCACGCCGCGCACACCGCCGTCGATGAACGCGAACGAGATCGTGCAGGCGTTTGCCGCAAGCAATCCGGGATTGGGCGCGAACACGCTCAGTGTCGTCTGCCACGACGGCGGCACCCTGACCGAGGTGCGCGTGTGCTTGAACCGCGATACGCTCGTGCCGCAGGCTTGCGGCGGCCGCGTGCGCAACACCTGCCGTGTGGGGACACTGCGGATCGAAGCGGCGCGCTGAAGCGTTTTCTTGGGAACAACTGGAGAGGAGCGGCATGAGATTCCTGCGCTTGCTGGGCAAGATCGTGTTGGTCGGGGTGGTGTTGGCGATTCTTGGAATGATCTTCGTTTACTGGCGCAGCAACCGCCTGCTCGCGCAGCGCATCCAAATCGACGAACCGGCGTTGACGATCCCGACCGACGCGGAGTCGATCGCGCGCGGCGAACACCTGGCGACCACGCGCGGCTGCCGCGAATGCCATGGCAAGGACCTCGGCGGAAACATTCTCGTCGAATCCTTCCCGGTCGGCCGTATCGCCGGACCGAACCTGACCCGCGGCCAGGGCGGCATCGGCAACCCGGATTCGATCAAATTCGAGCGCGCGATCCGCCACGGCATCGGCAGTGACGGACACCTGCTGATCTACATGCCGGCGACCGACTTCGCTGGCTTGAGCGATGCCGACACGCGCGACCTGATGGCCTACATCGCCTCGCGCCCGCCGGTCGACCACAGCGTGCCCCCACCGCTGGCGGGACCGCTGATCCGCGTGCTGTTCCTGCTTGGCAAAGCGCCGCTGGCGTATGGACTGCAGGTCGATCAGCACGCGCCACATGTCGCCGCTGTGGAAGCGGCACCGACGGTCGAATACGGCCGCTACCTCGCGCAGGGCTGCACCGGCTGCCATCGCGACGACTTCACCGGCGGCCATGTGCCCGGCACGCCGCCATCGTTCGCGAATGCGGCGAACATCACCACTGACCCAGTGCGCGGCATCGGCACATGGAGCAAGGCCGACTTCTACAACGCCCTGCGCCAGGGCAAGCGCCCGGACGGCAAGGCGCTGGATTCCTTCATGCCCTGGCGCGCGCTGCGCACGATGAGCGACACCGAGCTCGACGCGCTCTGGGCTTACTTGCGCACCGTGCCCGGCAAAGCCTGATCAGCAACACGAAGCGTCGTGGTGCGAGTGCGCGGCACTCGCTGCCACGCCGGCGGTCAGGCCCTTGCGCTGTGCCGCGCCGTGATCGGCGACGACCCGCGCCACGCACATGCTCACGCGCTTGCCGGTGGGAATGTGCAGGAACTCGTTCGGCCCGTGCGCGTTCGAGTGCGGACCGAGCACGCCGGTGATGAGGAATTGCGCGCCGGGGAATTTCTCGCCGAGCATGCCCATGAACGGAATGCTGCCGCCTTCACCGTTGTAGGCCGGTGGCGCGCTGAAGAATTCGCGCGATGCGGCATCCACGGATGCCTCCAGCCACGGCGCCAACGCCGGCGCGTTCCAGCCGGACGAGGCTTTCTCCAGCGCAAATTCGACCTTGCAGCCATACGGCGGATCGGTTTCGAGCAGGCGCTTGACGAACGGGCCGGCCGCGTCGCCGTCCAGCGTCGGCGGCAGACGCAGCGATAGCTTCACCGCCGTGAACGGACGCAGCACGTTGCCGGCCGACTCCAGCGGCGGCATGCCGGCAACGCCGGTGATCGACAGCGCCGGGCGCCAGGTGCGATTGAGCACGAGCTCGACCGGATCGGACTCGACCGGGCGCATGCCCTCCACGAACGGGAATTTGGAAAAGACATCGTCGCCGAGCACCTGCGCAGTGCGCCGCGCCTGTTCGATGCGCTGCGCTGGAATGTCCACGTACAGTTCCTGCGGCACGATCCTGCCGGTCGCCGCGTCTTCGAGCCGCGACAGGACGTTGCGCAGGATGCGGAAACTCGACGGCACGATACCGGAAGCGTCGCCCGAGTGCACGCCCTCCTCCAGCACGTTCACCGTGAGGTTGCCGCCGGAGAGGCCGCGCAGCGATGTCGTCAACCACAATTGATCGTAGTTGCCGCAGCCCGAATCCAGGCACACGACGAGCGAAGGCTTGCCGATGCGCGCGGCGAGATGGTCGACGTAATACGGCAGGTCGTAACTGCCCGATTCCTCGCAGGCCTCGATCAGCACCACGCAGCGCGCATGCGGCACGCCTTGTTCCTGCAGCGCGCGGATCGCGGCGAGCGAACCGAACATCGCGTAGCCGTCGTCGGCGCCGCCGCGTCCGTACAGGCGATCGCCTTCGATGACCGGCGTCCACGGCCCCAGATGCGCGGCCCAGCCGGTCATTTCCGGCTGCTTGTCCAGGTGACCGGATAAAAGTACACAATCCTCGGCTGCGCCACCCGCACTGCCGAAGGCGGGGATATCAATGCCGCTTTCGCGCCCCGCGAAAGCGGGAATATCAATAAAGATGAGTGGCGTGCGTCCCGGCAGGCGCACCACGTCCAGATGCATGCCGACAATGGGCTGGGCCTTGGCCCAGGCCGCGAGTTGGGCGACGGCCTTGTCCATGTAGCCGTGCTCCGCCCACTGCGCATCAAACATCGGCGACTTGTTCGGAATGCGGATGTATTCGACGAGTTGCGGCACGATCTGCTCGTCCCACAAGGCGGAAACGAACGCGCGGGTTTTGCTGGAATCCATACGACACCATTCTGGCAGGCGAACACGCATTTTACCGCGTTGCGACGGGCCGGAGCGAACCAGCGTGTGCAGCGCGACCTGTTAGACTCGTCCACCCGATGTCCGCCATCCGCCTCAGCCTGGTGCTGATTCCCATCGTGGCCAGCACCCTTTTGCACGTGCTGCCGCTGTTCGTCGTGGCGCTGCTGAAGGCGGCCCTGCCCTTTGCGCGCACGCGCGCGATCGGCAATCGCCTGCTCACCGGGATCGCGGAAAGCTGGATCGGCGTGAACAACGCAATGCTCGATCGCTTCACACCCACGCGCGTCGACGTGCGCCTGCTCGATGGCGTGGATCTGCGCCGCGACGGCCACTATCTGGTGCTCGCCAATCACCAAAGCTGGGTGGATATCCTCGTCCTGCAGAAGGTGTTCAACCGGCGCATTCCGCTGCTGCGCTTTTTCCTCAAGCGCCAGCTGTTCTGGGTGCCGTTGCTCGGACTGGCGTGGTGGGCGCTGGATTTCCCGTTCATGGGCCGCTACACGCCCAAGCAGATTGCGCGTCACCCGGAACTGGCCGGACGCGACATCGCCGCCACGCGCCGCGCCTGCGAAAAATTCCGCGCGCTGCCGGTGTCGATCATGAACTTTGTCGAGGGCACGCGCTTCACCGCGGCCAAGAAGGCCTCTCAGACCTCGCCCTTCGTGCACCTGCTCAAGCCCAAATCCGGCGGCGTGGCTTTCGTGCTCAGCGCCATGGGCGAAGCCCTGCACGCGATCGTGGATGTCAGCATCGCCTACCCGACGGGAGCGCCGTCGATGCGCGACTTGCTCACCGGAAGGGTTGCCGAAATACGCGTACTGGTGCGGCAACGCCCCATTCCCGCCGAATTCACCGGCGGCGACTATCAGGGCGACCGCGAATTCCGCGTGCGCTTCCAGCGCTGGATGAACGCACTGTGGCAGGACAAGGACGCCGACCTCGGCATATTGCTGGACGGGCGCCGCGACCCTCGCGCATGACGCGGATGTTTCGTGCGATCATCCGTCGCCGCGAAATCAAGACGCCACCATGATCCTGCCCCGCTACCGCGTTTGTCCCTCCCTGATCCCCGGCGCGGGCAAGGGCCTGTTCCTCGACGAAGCCGTCGCAGCGGGCAAGCTGATCACCGCACCCGACGACATCCGCAAAGTATACAAATGGCAGGAAATCGAATCCCTGCCCGATGCGCGCGCCCTGCTCGCCTCCACCGTGCGCTGGTTCGAGGATCGCTACACGGTAACGCCGGAATGGCCGGACGAGTGCTACATCAACCATTCCTTCGATCCTTGCGGGCTGTGGCATTTGGGCTTCGTGTTCGCGCTTGCGGATTTGGCGCCCGGCACCGAGATCACTGTGGATTACCGCCACTTGCTCGCGCCCGGCCAGCGCGAAGACTTCGACGATGCCGCCACCGGCAAACCCATCGTCGGCTTCGACTGGCGCGAAAGCCTGGCTGCTTCCACCGCGCGGTTGCACGCGCTCATGGACGTTGCCTGATGCGCATGCGCGTGCTGCGCAATATTGATTACCGGCGCATGCGCTGGAAGAACGGCGGCGGCTGGACCACCGAACTCGCGGTTTCTCCTGAATCCGGCGCAGACGCGACAGCACCGTTCGACTGGCGCATCAGCATCGCCGAGATCGAAAGCGACGGCGCGTTTTCCGCGTTTCCGGGCTGCGACCGCCACATCGCCCTGCTCGAAGGCGTCGGCATGGAACTGCGCTGCGACGACGCCGAAACGCGGCGCCTGGACCAACGCCTGCGCTTCGTGCCGTTCGCCGGCGAGGCGCCGGTATTTGGCAAACTGCTCTCCGGTCCCGTGCGCGATTTCAACGTGATGACACAGCGCGACCGCTGCCGCGCGGAAATCCTCGTGCGTCCACTGGTCGGGCCGATGGTGTTTTTCCCCGATGCGACCTGGTTCGTT
>DATJIL010000236.1:0-9322 GCA_035493385.1 Rudaea sp. | reverse complement strand
AAAATCGAGGGATCCGGATGATCGTACGAGATCGATCCGATCGTGTTGAAACGGCGCAGATCGTACTTGTACGGTGCGTAATTGCCGTGCCAGCCGACGACGTCGAGCGGCGAATGGCCGATTGGCGCGCGCCACAGGTGGCCCTGGAATTTGGCGATCAACTCGAAGTCGCCATCGACATCTTCGTGAGCCGCGACCGGCATCAGGAAATCACGCGGATTGGCCAGGCCGTTGCTGCCGATGGGCCCAAGGTCCGGCAGGCGCAGCAGCGCGCCGAAATTTTCGCACACGTAACCGCGCGCCGCGCCATCGGGTAGCTCGATGCGGAAACGAATGCCGCGCGGAATCACCGCGATTTCCTGCGGCTCGACTTCGAGGATTCCCAGTTCGGTGGCGATGCGCAGCCGGCCCTGCTGCGGCACGATCAGCAGTTCGCCGTCGGCATCGTAGAAGAACCGGCCCTGCATCGAACGGTTTGCGGCATACACGTGGATGCCAACGCCCGCCTGCGCCGCGGGGCTGCCGTTGCCGGCCATGGTGAACAGGCCGTCGACGAAATCCGTCGGCACGGATGGCGGCGGCAGCGGACTCCAGCGCAGGCGCTCGGGCGTGACCGCGCCGCTGCCGAAATCGTTGTGGAAGGCGGCTTGTTCGAAAGGCGTGAACGCGCCATGCACCGCCGCCGGGCGAATGCGGTAAAGCCAACTGCGCCGGTTTGCATGGCGCGGTGCGGTGAACGCCGTGCCGGACAACTGCTCGGCATACAGCCCATGCGCAACCGACTGCGGCGAGTTGCGCCCTGCGGGCAAGGTGCCCGGAACCGCCTCGGTGGCGAATTCGTTGCCGAAACCGGATTGGTACTGCAAACCGCTCACAGCACGCCGCGCCGCATCTGCTCGCGCTCGATGGATTCGAACAGGGCCTGGAAATTACCCTCGCCGAATCCGCTGTTGCCCTTGCGCTGGATGATCTCGAAGAAGATCGGCCCGATCGCGTTCTGGGTGAATATCTGCAAGAGCAGCTTCTTCTTCGTTTCCGCATCGGCGTCGATCAGGATCTTGTCCTGCTTCATGCGCGCCACGTCTTCGCCGTGGTTCGGAATGCGTACGTCGATCACGTCGTAGTAGGCATTCGGCGTGTCGAGGAACTGCACTCCCTGCTTGCGCATGGTCTCGACGGTTTCGTAAATGTTGTCGGTGAAGCAGGCGATGTGCTGGATGCCCTCGCCCTTGTATTCGTCCAGGTACTCGTTGATCTGCGATTTCGGATCGGACGATTCGTTGAGCGGAATGCGCACCATGTTGTCCGGCGCAGTCATCGCCTTGGACACGAGGCCGGTCTTGGCACCCTTGATGTCGAAATAGCGGATCTCGCGGAAATTGAACAGTCGCTCGTAGTAGTCCGCCCACTTGGCCATGTTGCCGTGGTAGAGGTTGTGGGTGAGGTGGTCGATGAAGGTGAGGCCGAAACCCTTCGGCATCTTGTCCGCGCCCGGCAGCCATTCCCAGTCCGGATCGTGGATCGTGCCCTTGTCGTCGTAGCGGTCGACGATGTAGAACATGCAGCCGCCGATGCCTTCGATCACCGGCGCGGCAACGGCCTTGCTCGTCTCCTTGTGTTCGATCGACTTGGCGCCGTTCTTGAGCGCCTGCACGCGCACCCACTCGGCCAGCTTGTTGACGCGGATCGCGAAACCGCAGGCGCTCGGGCCATGCTTGGCGGCGAAGTCGGCGGCGAACGAGTCCGGATCCTCGTTGATCAGGAACGTGCAGTCGTTCTGGCGGTAGTTGGTGATCGGGCGCGTCTTGTGCCGCGCCACCTGCACGAAGCCCATTTGCCGGAACAGCGCGTGCAGCGCCGCAGGATTCGGCGAGGCGAATTCGACGAACTCGAAGCCGTCGATGCCCATGGGATTTTCAACGGTCACCGCCGAAGTGCGGGCCTGCGCGGGTGCGTTCATGGTCTTCTCCACATGCAAATCAAGCCGCCATTTTAGAACGAATGGCCTTCTAACGCAGTTCGTGCGTACCGATCACGGTGCGAACGTCGATCAGTTCCGGGAAGAAGGTCAGGTCCAGCGCCTTTTTCAGGAACTCCACGCCTGACGACCCACCGGTGCCGCGCTTGTAGCCGATGATGCGCTCGACCGTCTTCATGTGGCGGAAACGCCAGAGCTGGAAACTCTCTTCCACGTCGACGAGCTGCTCGCACAGGTGGTATTCGGCCCAGAAGCGGTCCGGCTGTTCGTAGATGCGCTTGAGCGGCGGAATCAGGTCGGCGTTGCGCTGGTGCGGCTGCGACCAATCCCGGCGCAGGCAGGCTGCGGGGATGGCATGGCCCTGGCGCGCGAGATATTGCATGAATTCGTCGTACAGGCTCGGCGCGTCCAGCACCTCGCGCAATCGCGCCTGGTCCGCCGGCGCGTGCGCGAACACCGTCACCATCTTCGCGTTCTTGTTGCCGAGCAGGAATTCCACCAACCGGTATTGCAGCGACTGGAACCCGGATGCCGGGCCGAGCACGTCGCGAAACTGCGCGTATTCGCTCGGCGTGAGTGTTTCCAGGACGGCCCATTGCTCGAACAGCTGGCGTTGCACTTGCTTCACGCGCGCGAGAATCTTCAGGCACGGGTTCACGTCGTCGCCACGCAGGTGTTCGAGTGCGGCACCCAGTTCGTGCACGAGCAACTTCAGCCACAGCTCCGAGGTCTGATGCTGGATGATGAACAGCATCTCGTCGTGGTGCGCCGGCTTCGACAGTGGCTTCTGCGCCGCCAGCAGCGTATCGAGCTGCAGGTAACTGCCGTAAGACACGCGGTTGCGCAGGTCGGTCTGGATGCCGGCTTCGAGTTCGCGTTCGTTCGTCTTGGCCATGGTGATCGAAACCGGGTGACGGCGGAGCGGTCCATGGTACGTGCTCGTGCGCGGCATCGCCATTGACACGGGTCAAACGCAGGTTTGAATCTGCGTGGGGACGCAGCGCTTTTTTGCGCAAAACCTTGCCATTGCCGGCGCGGCACGCTTTACTAATGCGCTGAATCGAGGATCACGCCGTGCCGATCGCCGCAAAGTTCGAAATCGAATACCTGCAATACATGGACGCCGAAGGCAAGCTTGTGCGCGAGGACCTGCCCGAGTTCGCGCGCGACACGAAACAGATGGTCGAGCTGTACAAGCTGATGGTGTCCACGCGCGTGTTCGACACCAAGTCGATCGCGCTGCAGCGCACCGGCAAGCTCGGCACGTACGCTTCCTGCCTCGGCCACGAGGCGACCCACGTCGGCATCGGCAGTTCGCTCAAGCCCGAGGACGTGCTCGCGCCGAGCTACCGCGAATACGGCGCGCAGCTGTATCGCGGCGTGCGTCCGCGCGACGTCTACATGTACTGGGGCGGCGACGAACGCGGCAACGACTACGTCAACGAACCGGCCCGGCACGACTTCGCCTGGTCGGTGCCGATCGGCACGCAGTGCCTGCATGCCGCCGGTTCCGCGCTCGCCTTCAAGATCCGCAAGGAGAAACGCGTCGCCGTGTGCACGATTGGCGACGGCGGCTCGTCGAAGTCCGATTTCTACGGCGCGATCAACGTGGCCGGCGCGCGCGACCTACCGCTGGTCGCCGCCATCGTCAACAACCAGTGGGCGATCTCGGTGCCGCGCAAGATCCAGTCCGGGGCCAAGACCCTGGCGCAGAAAGGCATCGCGGCGGGACTTGCCTGCATCCAGGTCGACGGCAACGACATCATCGCGGTGAAGAAAGCGATGGGCGATGCCATCGAGCGCGCGCGCAAGGGCGACGGCGGCAGCGTTGTCGAATGCGTGACCTATCGCCTGGGCGACCACACCACCGCCGATGATGCGCGCCGTTACCGCGGAAAGGAAGAAGTCGAGGACGCCTGGAAGAAAGACCCGGTCAAGCGCCTGCGCGCCTGGCTCGAAGCGAGCAAGGCCTGGGACCAGAAACGCGAAGACGCCTGGCAGGCCGAGTGCGGCGAGTGGATGGACAATGAAGTGAACACCTACCTCGAAACCAAGGCGCAGCCGGTCACCGCGATGTTCGACTACACGTTCGCGGAGTTGCCGGCCGATCTCGTCAAACAACGCGACGAAGCGATGGCTCTCGAGAAGGGAGCGCACTGATGGCCGCCATTACCCTCATCGAAGCGGTGACCCAGGCGCTCGCCTACGAAATGAAACACGACCCGTCGGTTGTGGTGTTGGGCGAGGACGTCGGCGTTAACGGCGGCGTATTTCGCGCCACGCAGGGCCTCTCGGAAAAATTCGGCGAATGGCGCGTGTTCGACACGCCGCTGGACGAAACCACGATCGCGGGCGTCACCGTCGGTATGGCCGCGCAGGGCATGAGGCCGATCGCAGAAGCGCAGTTCGAGGGCTTCATCTATCCGATGATGGAGCAGATCGTCTGCCACGCCGCGCGCATGCGCAACCGCACGCGCGGGCGCCTGACCTGCCCGGCCGTGTTTCGCGCGCCCTGGGGCGGCGGTATCCACGCGCCCGAGCATCATTCGGAAGCGAACGAGCATCTGTTCACGAACGTGCCGGGACTGCGCGTGGTGCTGCCGTCTTCGCCGGCACGCGCCTATGGACTGCTGCTCGCCGCGATCCGCGACCCGGATCCGGTGATCTTCTTTGAACCCAAGCGCATCTACCGCCAGTACAAGGAAGAAGTGCCGGACGACGGCGAGGCGCTGCCGCTGGACGTGTGCTTCGTGCTGCGCGACGGCACCGACATCACGCTGGTGACCTGGGGCGCGCAGGTCAAGGAAACGCTGGAAGCCGCCGAGCAACTCGCGAAGGAAGGCATCAGTGCCGAAGTCATCGACTTGGCAACGCTGACACCGCTCGACTTCGACACGATCGCCGAATCGGTGGCGAAAACCGGCCGCTGCGTGATCGTGCACGAAGCGCCGAAGACTGCGGGTTTTGGTGGCGAGATCGCCGCGCGCATCGCCGAAGAATGCATCTACGACCTGCTCGCGCCAGTCGTGCGCGTGACCGGCTGGGATATCCACACGCCACTGTACCGGCTCGAAAACAAGCAATTGCCGAGCACGGCGCGCGTCGTCGATGCTGCCAAGAAGACGCTGGCGGCGGGCTGAGGACTTACGCCATGCATCTCGCCGCCGACTTCGTCGTCGCCTTCGTCGCCCTGCTGCACGCGTGGTTTCTCGTGCTGGAAATGTTCCTGTGGACCAAGCCTCTGGGCCGGAAGGTCTTCCAGTTGACGCCGGAATTCGCCGCAACGTCGAAGAAACTGGCAATGAATCAGGGCCTGTACAACGGTTTTCTTGTCGCTGGCCTGGTCTGGGGACTCGCCAGTGGCGATTTTCATGTCAAGATTTTCTTCCTCGCTTGCGTGTTCGTGGCCGGCGTCTTCGGCGCGTGGTCGCTCGGCAATCGCAAGGTTTTCTTCGTGCAGGCGTTTCCCGCGCTCATGGCGCTGATCCTGCTGCATCTTCATTGAGGCCATCATGTCGAACATCAAGACTTTTCATCTGCCCGATCTCGGCGAAGGCCTGCCCGACGCCACCATCGTCGAATGGCTGGTCAAGGAAGGCGAAAGCGTCAAGCTCGACGCGCCGCTGGTTTCGATGGAAACCGCCAAAGCCGTGGTCGAGGTGCCCTCGCCCTACACCGGCAAGTTGACGAAACTCCACGGCAAGGCCGGCGACGTGATCGACACCGGCGCCGCATTGGCCGAATTCGAACTCGATCCGAATGCCAAGCAGCGCGCCGAGAACGCGGCGGGCGGACATCATCACGCGCCAGCGGCGGCAGCCAAGGCGGCTCCAGCGCCTGCTGCGACAAAAACTGCCGACCGCGAAGACGAAGGCACCGTGGTCGGCGCAATGGTGTCGAGCAACGAAGTCATCGTCGAACAGGCCGCCAGCGTTGGCGGCGTGAAAGCCGTGCCGGCCGTGCGCGCGATGGCGAAAAAACTGAAAGTCGATCTCGCGCGCGTGCAGCCGACCGGCGCCGGCGGCGCGGTCACCATGCAGGACGTCAAGAACGCCGCCGCGGCGGGTACCGCAAGACTCTCACCCTCACCCCACCCCTCGCCCGCAAGCGGGAGAGGGGGCCAAGCAACCGCGCGCATTTCGCCTCTCCCGCTCGCGGGAGAGGCCGGCGCGCCACGCGCGCCGGGTGAGGGTGGCGGAGCAAGGACTGCCCTTTCCGCATCCGGCCAGCCCATGCGCACCGCGCCGCCATCCGCGCAGCAGGTTTTCGGCCAGCCCGACCAGCTCAAGGGCGTGCGCCGCAACATGGCGCGCGTCATGGCCGACGCGCACGCACAAGTCGTGCCGACCACCATCGTCGACGACGCCGACCTGCACGAGTGGATCGGCAAGCAGGACATCACCGCGCGCCTGATCCGCGCGATCGTATCAGCGTGCAAGACCGTGCCCGCACTCAATGCATGGTACGACGGCAAGAACCTCACCCGCACCCTGCATCCACACGTCGACATCGGCATCGCCGTGGATACGGACGACGGCCTGTTCGTGCCTGCGCTGCGCAATGCCGACGTGCTCGACGCGGCCGGCATCCGCGCCGCGATCAAGCGCCTGCGCACCACGGTCGAAGATCGCTCGATTCCGGCATCCGAACTTGCCGGCTACACGATCAGCCTGTCCAACTTCGGCATGTTCGCCGGCCGCTATGCATCGCCCGTTGTGGTGCCGCCGTGCGTCGCCATCGTCGGCGCCGGCAAGCTCTCGCACGACGTGGTCGCCGTCATCGGCGGCATCGAGGTGCACCGACGCCTGCCGATCTCGCTGACCTTCGACCATCGCGCCTGCACCGGCGGCGAGGCGGCGCGATTCCTGAAAGCCTTGCTCGACGACCTCGGGCTGCCGAAGTAGGGACCTGCCTGCCGACGATAGAGCTACAAACCGAACCGGTAATCAATCTTCACCAGGAACTGCTCGTCGTCGCGCAGCGAAAATGCGTTGCCGAGTTGCGACGGCGCACCGGATACGACGCCGGGCATGTCATCCAGCGCAAAACCGCCGCGGCCATATACCACGTACAGATACGACAACGGCGCCAGCTCGAAGCGGTAGCGCAACTGCACGCCAAGCTGGCGCAGACGGAAGTCATGGACCGGCGCACTGCTCGGAATCGCCGCACCGTTCGCAGCCACCTCGTAGGCGCCGCGGATGCGCGCGTCCAGTCCGATCGCCTGCAATTTCAGGCGCAGTTGCTGGCGCTCGCTGGCGTACCAGTCGAAGCCCGATTGCAGCTCCAGCGTGTGCTGGTTGAAACGGCCGATCAGGTTGTCGTGCTGCCAGATCAGCCAGTCCGGCGTGTGCTCGTAGTAGGGGCCGGCGTAAACGCTGAAATTGTCGCTGACGAAATACGTCGGGATGAACTTGAAGTCGTAACCGACTTCATGATTGCCGCCCAAGCCGCCGGTGTAGAACTCCGCCTGCGTCTTGTACGACCAATCGCCATGGCGTGGACCGGTATGTTCCCAATGCGTGTTGATCGAGGGCGGCAGGTGCAGCGCGTTGTGGCCGCGCGTGAGCAGGTCGTCCCACCCGGCGCTGTCGATGTTGACCTGCGCGAACTCGTTGCTGCCGTCGTGCAGGTCGCTGTTGCGGTTGATGCGCAGTTCGCGCCGCAGGGTCAGGTGGCGGTCGTCGTTGTCCAGGCCGTCCAGGCGGAAATGCCAGTCGTGCGAGGCGTAACGCGAATCCGCCGGCAAGTCGGTCACGCGCTTTTGCAGTTCCCAGTGCGCGTAGTCGAAGTTGTTGCGCGACAGATAACCGAAATCGTTGACCTCGAAGCGATCGTCGAAATGCATTCCCAGCCATTGCTGGCGCCAGCCATCGCCCATGTCGTAGTTGGCGATGAAGGTGGCGCCGAGACCTTGCGTGGTACGGCCGGACTGGTCGATGCGCGTGCCAATGACATTTGCGGCCATGACCAACCCCGCACTCGGACGCCAGTGTTGATCGATGCCCAGCACCGTGGCGTCGCGATCCAGGAACGGATGATCCACGCGCGTCAGCAGCAGCCCCAGGCTCTCATCGCCGAAATCGTGCACCACGCGCGCGGCGCCGAACGTGCGCCCGGCGCTGCCGCGCTCGTCGGCGGCCAGCACGCCGTAGCTGGTCGTGCCGAAACTGCCGTTGAATTTCACCGCTTCAGCGATATCTCCCGCCCCATTGCCGTCGTCGGCGGGCCCGCCCACGCGGCGCGTGTAGACAAGTTGGCTGTTGTCGTCGAGCAGGCTGAAATCGAAGATGCCCTGGTTCTCAGTGAAGAATGGGCGCTTGTCGGAGAAGAACGTCTCCTGCGCGCTGAAGTTCACCACCAGGTCGTCGCTTTCGACCTGGCCGAAATCCGGATTCAGCGTCGCGGTCAACTGGAACTGCCCGTTCGGCTTCCAGAAGATATCCGCGCCCTTGCTGAGGTTGCTGCGCCCATGCACGTTGTCGTACAGCGCCGAAACGTAAGGTTTGATCGCCAACAGCGACTGGCTGTACGCCGGCACTTCGATGCGCTCGAACGCGGAGAGATAACGCGGTTGCGTATACGACACCGCCGGCCATGCCACGCGCTCGCCAGTCGCGGCGATCACGCGATCCAGGTAAAGACCGATCGTGCGTTTGCCGCCCACGGCATGCTGCATCGGCGCGGTGTACCACGGGATCAGCACCTCCACCGACCAGCCCTGCGCATCCTGCGCGACCGCGTGTTGCCAGAGGCCGTCCCAGTCGGCATTGAAGTTGTTTTCGTTCGTGATGACTTCGTCGTCGACCGCGCCCGTGGAAGCCACTGCGAAGTCGAAACCGGTGCGGCCGTCGCCGTTGAAATCGACCTCGACATTGATGCGATCGACCTGATCGCGGAAATCGCGTTGCACCTGCTGCTGCGAGCGCGGCACGCCGGCTGGCTGGGCGACGCGAATCGCCACGGCGAGGCCTTGCGGGGTAGCCAGCACCCATGCCTCGACCGGATATTGCGCGGGCTTGCCGCTCAGCGGCTGGGTCTGGCGGAAATCGGTGATGTGCCGCGCGCCCTGCCACTCCACGGGATCGATCTTGCCGTCGATGTCGATGGCCAGGGCAGGCGCCGCGATGAGGGTCAACAGCGCGCAAGCGAATCGAAGTATCCGCATCGGACATCCCGCACGTGCGCCACACGGGCGCGTGATTGCCAGTGATCCATGGCAAACATGGATGCGCCGCATGGTGCAAGCGTTTAAGCGCGCCTTCGACTGGCGAAAGTCATGCAGCGGCTTTTCGGCTGGGCCGAGCCTGCTGCTACGGGGTCGGATCGAGGCCTTGCATCGCT
>DATJIL010000235.1:0-2753 GCA_035493385.1 Rudaea sp. | reverse complement strand
CGAACGGACGCGGATCGACCTGGGCCAGCACATCGCCTTGCCTGACCTCCTGGCCTTCCTTGAAATTCACGCTTTGCAACAGGCCATTGACCTGGCTGCGCACCGCGACCGTGCGCAACGGCGTGGCCGTGCCGAGCGCTTCGAGGTCGATGCCGATATCACCGGTTTTGGCCGTGGCCACGCCCACCGGCATGGCGATGCCGGCGAATTTTCCCGCCGGCGCGCCGCGGCCGAAACGGAAGTTGGTCGGCACCGTCGTGCGATGAGCCAGCCAATAGCCGCCCACCGCGACGAGGGCGATGACGGCCAGGATGATCAGCAACGCACGATTGCGCACGAAAAACGGCTTGCGATATTCCATGTCGAAAGCTTGCTCAAGCGCCGCGGCGGGCACACGTGCGCGCGACTATAGCGCAGTCGGCAGGTAGCTAAAGTAAGCGGTTGTAAAGCCTTGCGACGGTATGGCCAGTGCATGTCGTTGCGTACAATGCGCAACAGTTGCCAGGTCGGATATGCGCCCATGCGTTTGCTGCGTCTGAGTCTCGTCATCGTGTTGTGCGCGCCGCTGCGGCTGTGGGCCTGCGCCTGCGGTTGTGGCGTGTTCGAGGTCGGCGGAGCGGACATGCTGCCGCAGGGATCGGGGACGCAATTTTTCTACCAGGCGAGCTATCTCGATCAGACCGACAACTGGTCCGGCACTTCGCGTGCGCCGGCCGCGGACAACGCCGACCAGCACATCCGCACGCTGTACCAGAGCGTGGGCCTGCGCCACATGTTCAATCGCGACTGGGGTTTGTCCGTGGACTTGCCCTACGACGAGCGCCATTTCTCGACCATCGACGACGGCGTTCCGATCGTCACCAACCACGGCCAGATCGGCGATATCCGCATCACCGGCATGTACACCGGATTTTCCGGCGACATGTCCAGCGGGCTCACGTTCGGCCTGAAACTGGCCAACGGCGACTGGAAAGTTCCGCGCTTGGACCGCGACACCCAGATCGGCACCGGCAGCACCGACGCGTTGCTCGGCGGTTACCATCAATTCCGCTTCGGCGGCCTCGACGGCAAGTGGAGCGGCTTCGCGCAGGCAATTCTGGATACGCCGGTGGATTCGCAGGGCGGCTATCGTCCGGGTACGGAACTCGATGCCGCCTTCGGCGCGTATCCGGATAGCTGGCGGCTCGCGCCGGGCGTCGAATTGACGCCGCTGGCGCAGGTCGTCGCCTCGCTGCGCCGTCCGGACAGCGGTGCGGCGGCCGATGCGGACAACACCGGTTATGCGCGCCTGCTTGCCGCGCCGGGTCTGGAGTTGCGTTTCAAGCGCCTGCGCGTTTTCGCCGACTTCGAAGCGCCGCTGTGGCAGAACGTGCGCGGCAACCAGCTCATTGCGCCGTGGCAGGCGAAACTCACCGTCAGCTTGCGCCTGTAGCTTCTCGCCGTTTCAGCGTTTGGGTTTGCGCACTGCCTGCGCTTCGGGCTTCGCGGATTTTTTGCTTTCCGGCCGGTAATCGCCGATCAGCGATTTCGCCGGGCAGATCGCGAACACCGGGCAGCGTTTGCAGCCGACCGCGAGAGCAACGGGGCATAAGGTCATGACGTCCTGCCTTTCGGGTTCATTCGCCGGGGAAAATCGCGACGTGGATTTTTCCACTCTTGTCCACCCAGCCGCGGAACATGCCTTCGGTGTTGAACGGCGTCGCGAATTCGCCATCCGCGCCGAGCACGATTGCGCCACCGTCGCCGCCGAGTTTGGGAATCTGCGTGTTGATGACGTACTCGGCCGCCTGCTGCAGCGGCTGGTGCATTTCGCTGACGCGCATGCAGATCTCGTGCGCGGCCACGGCGCGCAGGTAGAACTCGCCCCAGCCGGTGCCGGACACGGCGCAGCCGGCATTCGCATACGTGCCCGCGCCGATGATCGGCGAATCGCCGACGCGGCCGAAGCGCTTGTCGGTCATGCCGCCGGTGGACGTGCCCGCGGCGAGGTGTCCGTCCTTGTCCAGCGCGACCGCACCGACCGTGCCGAAGTGGCCCTCCTTCTCGGCATCGGCGTGCTGGCCGGCGGCATCCTTCTTCAGCGCGTCCTGCAGTTCCTGCCAGCGCTTCTGCGTCCAGAAGTACTTCGGATCGACCAGGGTAATGTCCCGCGTCTTGGCGAATTCCTCGGCACCGTCGCCGAACATCAGCACGTGCGGCGAGTGTTCCATCACCGCGCGCGCGAGCAGTATTGGGTTTTTCACGTGATGCACGTTGGCCACGCCGCCGGCGCTTAGCGTCGCGCCATCCATGATCGAGGCATCGAGTTCGTTCTTGCCGTCGTGGTTGAACACCGCACCCTTGCCGGCGTTGAAATGCGGATCGTCTTCGAGCACGACGATCGCCGCGGTCACGGCATCCAGCGCCGGCTTGCCGGCCATGAGCTGCGCGTAACCTTGTTCGAGCGCTTTGGTCAGCGCGGCGCGGATCGCCTTTTGTGTGGCCGGATCCATCTCGCGCTTGATCACGCCGGCGCCGCCATGAATGACGAGCACGGCCCGATCCGCTGCCTGACTCATGGCCGCGACGCCAAAAACGGCCAGGACAATGGCGGCGAACTTGCTAAACATCGGTGCGGCCTCCGCGGGAGCATGCGCCGATTATGACGCCGGCGCCGGCGCTGGCAAGCGCTGCGGAAACCGGATCGTTGCGGTGGTACCGGCACCGACCTCGCTGCGCAGGTCCACGGGCCAGCCGAAACGCTCGGACAGGCG
>DATJIL010000234.1:0-4106 GCA_035493385.1 Rudaea sp. | reverse complement strand
GCGCTGTTCACGCTGGTTGCGTTCGTGCTGGTGGCGGCGGCCTACGTGCCGCGCAATCACCTGAAAGCGAAGATTGGCCATCCGATGCTGGCTGGCACGAAGCTGTGGGCGCTCGGCCATTTGCTGGCGACCGGCTTCGTGCATGACGTGGTGTTGTTCGGCGGATTCCTCGTGTGGGCCGTCGCGGATTTCGCCGGGTCGCGCCGGCGTGATCGCGCCGCCGGCACCGTGTACCCTGCGGGCACGCTCGCGGGCGACGCGCTCGCCGTGGTGGCGGGCGTGGCGGCGTGGGCGATTTTCGCGTTCCTGCTGCACCAGCGGCTGATCGGCGTGAGCCCGTTCATTTGACGGAACCATTGAGGCCCGCGCGTATCCAACCCAGATAGTTCCAGGCTTCGGGGGCGATGTGACTCGGCACAAATCGGCAACCGGCAAGATCATGGGCGCGATCGTGGTGATCGTGATCGTGGCCGTGGCGGCGTGGTGGTATTTCACGCGCATGCCCGGCCTGGATTTCACGCGTCACGGCCCCGAACCTTCCGGACCCGCCACGGCCAGCACCGCGCCGCCCCCGCCGCCCGAGTACCCCATCAGCGACGCGCAGACCCATCCCGCGTCCGCCACCACCGCGCCGCTGCCGCCGCTGGAGGCGAGCGACGACGTGGTCGCCAAGGCGCTTGCAGCGATTCCGGGCGCGGAAGGCTTGTCGGAGCTTCTGCTTGCGCGCGGTCTGGTCCCGCACATCGTCGCAACCGTGGATGCCCTGCCCCGCCGCAGCATCGGCGCCAGCATCCTGCCGATGCGAACGCCCAAGGGCGTGTTCACGGTCGACAGCTCCGGCGATCATCCCGTGCTGGATGCAAGGGACTATGCACGCTACGAACCGTACATGAAGATCGTGGAAGACGTGGACGCGCGCACACTGGTGACGTGGTACGTGCATTGGTATCCGCTGTTCCAGGATGCGTATCGCCAGCTCGGTTATCCGCAGGGCTATTTCAATGACCGACTGGTCGAGGCCATCAACGACATGCTGGCGGCACCGAACGCGCGTCCGCCGGTAGCGCTGGTCGCCAAGCCCGACGGGCATTACGCATTCGCCGATCCGACCTGGGAAAGCCTTTCCGTCGGACAGAAGTTGATGATCCGGATCGGCCCTGAGCACGAGCGCGCGCTGAAGAACAAGCTGCGCAGCATCCGCGCGCTGCTGCTTGGCAAGGCGCCGGTATTCCACGCACCGGATGCGCCGCCGGCGGCCACGACGGCCCACGCGGCGTCGGAATCGACTATCTCCGCGCCACCACCCGCGACCGCCGCGGCGCCCGCATCCCCGCAATAATCCGGCGATTGGATTTGTCGTTCCCGGGCCGGCCGCTTTGGGTGGGCGCAACCGGAGCCCGGTTTTTTCCGGAAGGTGGATGCGGATTCCATCGCCGATGAAACCGGCGGATGGCCCCGGAATCACGAGGTGATTTGAAGGAGACTCGTAATAGCCTTCGAGGAAACTTCATCCGTCGCCGAAGTGCAGCGCGGTCTGCCCCTGCGGCACGCCTTGCGGCCCGAAGCGCCGCTCGATGATGCGACCACTGCCGTGGTAATCCATCGCGATCAGGGTGGTCGCGCGCGTGCCGTAAACCGCGCCGCGCACGAACGGCGGCGACACCCGCCGTTCGAGCTCGAGGCCGATGCCCGTGTCCGGCAGTTCGGCATCCGGCGCGGGCATTTCGTCGGCGAGCGCGGCGAACAGCGGTTCGAAATCCTCGCCGTTCGCATCGAGCCACGATTGCAGCGCGGCGTTCGCCCGCCGCACCTTCGGCCACGCCGCATCCAGGTCGCCGTTCGACAAACCGTGCAGGCCCGGCGTGAGTTCGCGTGCGCGCACTTGCGGATGGTTGGACACGAAGCACGCCGATGCCCGATCGAACAGCAGCAGGTTGAATGGGCGATAGCGCACGGCATCGACTTCCATCGCCTCGGCGTGACGCTTCGCCGAATCGCCGCCGCGCAGGAAATCCGAAACCAGCAGGCCGCGCGAAGCACGATCGTGCGCGGCGCGCGGATCGCGGACGTTGGTGACGACCGCCGCGCGTCCGGACGCGTGCACGCCCATCCAGGTGCCGCCCGCTTCCAGATCGCGGCCCGCCAGCATGTCCGGTGCATCCACCCAGTGCGCGAGCGACGCGGACGGTCGCGCGTAGGCTTCATCGCGATTGCCGATCAGCAGCAGGCGCCAGCGCGGATGGGTGTTCCAGGCCAAGGCGACGACACACATGTTCACAGCCTAGCGCAGCAAAGCACCGAACGATGCGCCAAACCGTGCGCCGTTGCCTGCTATGCCGTGGGCCAGATGTTAGACTCCGGGTAAAACTGCCGATCAGGAACAAGGGGCCGGCATGAGGACGAAGCTTGCACAAGTATCGGTGCTGGTGGTCGAGGATCATGACTTCCAGCGTCAGGTGGCGATACGCCTATTGCAACAGATGGGCGTCGGCTCGGTGCTGGACGCCCCGGATGGCCGCAGCGCGCTCGCCGAGCTGGGCCGGCAGGAACATCCGGCCGACGTGGTGCTGGTGGATCTGGATCTGCCGCACATGGACGGCATCGAGTTCATCGGCCATGTTGCGCGCGAACGCCTGGCCAACGCGGTGGTGGTGCTGACGGCGCTCGATCCCGCGTTGCTCAACACGGTGCGACTGATGGCGCGTGCGTCGGGCATGCGCGTGCTGGGCACGGTCGAGAAGCCGCTGACGCAAGCCAAACTCGCGGAAGTGATCGATCTCTATTTCACCGCTGACCTGCTGGCCGCCGAAGACTCGAGCCCCGACATCGACGAAGGTCTTTTGGCCGAGGCGCTGGCAAGCGACGCGTTCGAGGCGTGGTTCATGCCGCAGGTCGCGATCGGCAACGGCTTCGTCACCGGGGTGGAGGCACTGACGCGCTGGTCGTTGAACGGCCGCGCGGTGCCGCCAGTCCGCTTCATTCCGGAACTGGAACGCTCCGGCCTGATCGACGCGCTCACCGAACGGGTCCTGGCGCAGACCTGTCGTTGGCTGAAGCGCTGGCGCGAGGCCGGCATGAAGCTCGGCGTTTCCGTGAACGTGTCGATGCACAACCTCACCGACACCGCCGCGGCCGATCGCTATCAGGCGATCGTGCAGGCCGCCGGCGTCGACCCGCATGACGTCACACTGGAGATCACCGAATCGGCGATGATGCACGAAGCCGTGCAGGTGTTGAACGTGCTGGCCCGCCTGCGCCTCAAGGGTTTCGGTCTGTCGGTCGACGATTTCGGCACCGGCTGGTCGTCGCTGTCGCAACTGGCGCAACTGCCGGTGACCGAACTCAAGATCGACCGCGGCTTCATCAACGGCGCCGCCGATGCACGCAATCGCGCGGTGATCGAGGCCAGTCTCGATCTCGGCCGCAAGCTCAAGCTGGTCACGGTGGCCGAAGGCGTGCGCAGCGTCGACGAATGGCAGATGTTGGCGGAACTCGGCTGTAGCCGCGCGCAGGGCGAATTGATCGGCATGGCCGTACCGGGCGACCAGCTCGGCGTCGCGATCGAGAAGTGGCGACGCCGCCAGCCATGAGGCGTTGGTTCTGGAAGGCCAAGTTCTGGAAGGCCAGGTTCTGGACGGTGCGTCGCCAACTGCTTCTGCTGTTCGGCGTGATGCTGGTCGCCGCCGGCTGCGTGCTGGCGCTGGACGCGGTCTATCAGCGAAACCACGAGGCCACGCTGAATCGCCTGTACGACAACGCGCTGGGCGGCCAGACCCAGGTGAAGGCGCTGACCGATTCCTACGGCATCGCCATCATCGGCGTCACCTTCAAGGTGCGCAACGGACTGATGACCTTCGACCAGGGCCTCGCCGCGGTCAATGAAGCGCAGAAGCGCATCGGGCAGGCATTCGAGGCGCTCGAAGCCGAAAGCATGCCGCCGCGGCAGCACGAATTGCTGGTCGCGATCCAGGACGAGCGCGCACCCGCCGACAGCGCGATCGCGGCCCTGCGCGAGCAGCTCGCCGCGCACAGCATGGACGGACTCGGCCATTTCGCAGACACGCGCCTGTTTCCCGCGCTCGATCCGCTGCTGAGCGATCTCGGCC
>DATJIL010000233.1:0-7558 GCA_035493385.1 Rudaea sp. | reverse complement strand
CTCGACGCGCTGCGCGACCTGTTCCATCAATTCCACGCTGCGCGGATGCGGCTGCTTTGTGGACTTGTGCGCGAACAACGCGATCGGCACGCCCCAAGTACGCTGGCGCGAGATGCACCAATCGGGACGGCCCTCGATCATCGACGCGATACGCGCTTCACCCCAGTCCGGAAACCATTTGACGTCGTTGTGGATGGCCTTGAGCGCATCGGCACGCAGGTTCTTCTGCTCCATGCCGATGAACCACTGCGGCGTGGTGCGGAACGCAACCGGCGTGCGATGCCGCCAGCAATGCGGATAACTGTGCGTGATCTTGGCGAACGCGAGTAGCATGCCGCGTTCACGCAACAGCTCGACGATGGCGTCGTTGGCCTTGAAGATGAACTGGCCCGCAAAGATCGGTGTTTCCGGCAGGTACACGCCGTTCGGGCCGACCGGATTCAATTCGGTCGGAGTATGCTTTTCCACAATGCCGTATTTCTGGCCGACCGCGAAATCCTCCGCGCCGTGTCCTGGCGCGGTGTGCACGGCGCCGGTGCCATCTTCGGCGGAGACGTGATCGCCGAGGATGATCGGAACCTGGCGGTCGTAAAACGGATGCTTGAGCAACACACCTTCCAGCGACTCGCCTTTGGCCTCGCCCAAGTTTTTCGGCGTTTCGACGCCGTACCGGGCGAGCGCTTTTTCCGCCAGCGCACGTGCCAGCACGAGCAACACGCGCTTGCCGGCACGTTGCGGACCTTCGACCAGAACATAATCCAGTTCCGGCCCGAGCGTGACCGCGAAACTAGCCGGCAAAGTCCACGGCGTGGTCGTCCAGATCGGCACCGAAACAATCGCATCGCCGGCATCGACGCCGAACTTGGCCGCCAGCGCCTTGGGATCGACCGCATCGTAGGCCACGTCGATGGCCGGCGAGGTCTTGTCCTGGTATTCGATTTCGGCCTCGGCCAGCGCCGAACCGCAATCGAAGCACCAATGCACCGGCTTGAAGCCGCGCACCACATGGCCATTCGCGACGATCTTTGCCAGCGCACGGATGATGTCGGCCTCGTACTGGAAATCCATCGTGCGATACGGGTTGTCCCACTCGCCGAGCACGCCCAGGCGTTTGAAATCGGCGCGCTGCAAGTCGATCTGCTTGCCTGCGTATTCGCGGCACAGTTTGCGGAATTCCGCCGCATCGACCTTCACGCCAACCTTGCCGACCTTTTTCTCGATCGCAACCTCGATCGGCAGGCCGTGGCAATCCCAACCCGGCACATAAGGCGAACGAAATCCCGCCATGAGCTTGGACTTGACCACGATGTCCTTGAGGATCTTGTTGACCGCGTGGCCGAGATGGATCGCGCCGTTCGCATACGGCGGACCGTCGTGCAGGATGAAGGCCTGCTCGCGATTCGCGGTCTTGTCCTGGATCTGCTCGTAGCGCCGCGATTTTTCCCAATCGGCCAGCATGCCCGGCTCGCGCTTGGGCAAGTCGGCCTTCATGGCGAAGGCGGTTTGCGGAAGGTGGATGGTGTTCTTGTAGTCTATGCTCACGTCGATGCTCCGGAAGCGGCCGTCGTGCCGCAACCCAAAATTTCCCGCGCTGCCTGCGCGTCAAGGTCGATCTGTTTCACCATCGCGTCGAGGCCGTCGAACTTCGCCTCGTCACGCAACTTGTGTACGAATTCCACTTCGATGCGCTTTCCATACAAGTCGCCGTCGAAGTCGAACAGATGCGCTTCGAGCAGCACTTCCCGGCCAACTTTGTTTTGCATCGGGACAGTCGGGCGCGTGCCCAGGCTCGCCACGCCCGGCATCGCCTGCGACCGCACGCCGTGCACGCGCACGGCGAAGATGCCTTCGACCGGCGATACACGCGAGCCCAGACGCAGGTTCGCCGTCGGGTAGCCGAGCTTGCGCCCAAGCTGCGCACCGCGCACGACATGCCCGCCAATGGCGAAGCGGCGACCGAGCAGGCGCGCCGCCGCATCGAAATCGCCCGCTTCGAGCAACGCACGAATGCGCGTGCTCGATACGCGCTCGCCTTCCAGCGTGAACGGTGCGACTTCACCCGCCTTGAATCCATGCATCTTGCCGATCTGTTGCAGCAGCTCCAAGTCGCCCGCGCGCTTGTGCCCGAAATGGAATCCCTCACCAACCCACACCTGCCGCGCATTGAGTCGCGCAACCAGCACCTGCTCGACGAAATCCTGCGCGCTCATCGCCGCGAGCTTTGCATCGAAGCGCAGCAGCAGCACGCGTTCCATTTCCGCCGCCAGCAGATACTCGACTCGTTCGCGCACCGTGGCCAGTTGCGGCACCGGCGCGGTGCGGGCAAAAAATCGCCGTGGAATCGGATCGAAACTCACCGCGACTGGCGTCAGTCCTTGCGCCTGCGCGCTCGCGCGGACCTGCGCCAGCACCGCCTGATGACCACGATGGACGCCGTCGAATGCGCCGATGCAGACCGCACTTCCGCGCGGCGCCAGGCACGGACCCGCGGCGTCTCGATGCAACCAATTCATGGTGCGAGTATAGCCGTTACGCTGCGGCGCACAAAGATTAGATACCGCGCAAATCCCGCATCCTGAAGCCGGTTCCGAGCAACACCATCACATAGGTGCAGGCCGCGGCCAACACGAGTGCTGCCAGATGCCAGACTCGCACCGCGATGCGTACACCGGTCCAGTCCGGCCACAGCCAGACGCCGGCCGCCAGCACGGCCACCATCGCCGCGCTGGCGATGCCGAGCCGCAGCCAATGCCGCGTCCAACCGGGTTGGCGGTTGTATACGCCGGCACGTTTCAGGTAGCGCCACAGCAGCGCGAATTGCAGGTAGTTGGACACGGAACTCGCGATAGCCAGGCCCAAATGCAATCCGGGCAAGCGCGCGATACCGTCCAACCAGGGAATCGACTTCAGCCCAGGCGCTGCCCACGCCTCGAACAACACGGCGATCAGGGCAAAATTGAACACCATGTTGACGATGAGCGCGGCCACGCCCGCGCGCACCGGCGTTTGCGTGTCCTGCCGCGAATAGAACGCCGGCAGCAAGGTGCGCGTGAGTGCAATGGCCGGGACGCCCGTACCCAGCGCGACGATGGCGATGGCGGTCATGTGCGTGTCGAACGCGGTGTACTGGCCGTTCTGGAAAAACGTGGCGACCAATGGCTCGGCGAGGATCATCAAGGCGCACATCGCCGGGACCGCGATCAGCAAGGTCGTGCGCAGGCCCCAGTCGAGCGCGCGCGAAAATCCCGCGCCGTCTTCGGCGACGTGATGCCGCGACAATGCCGGCAGGATCACCGTGCCCAACGCGACGCCGAACACGCCCAGCGGCAATTCCAGAAACCGTGTCGCCTGGTACATCCAGGTCTGCGATCCGGTAGCGAGCAGCGAGATGACGATGGTGTCGAGCAGCAGGTTCAGTTGCGCGATGGACGAACCGAACAGGGTCGGCAGCATCAGGCGCATGATCCGGCGCACCTGCGGATGTTTCCAGCCCCAGCGCGGCAGCGAGAGCAGATTCATGCCGCGCAGCGCCGGCAACAGAAACAGCAGTTGCAGCACGCCGGCCACGAGCACGGCCCAGCCCAGCGACAGGATCGGAACCTGCAGGCGCGGCGCCAGCCACAGTGCGCCCGCGATCATGCAGATGTTGAGGATGACCGGTGCCAGCGCCGGCAGCGCAAAGCGGTGGAAACTGTTGAGCACGCCGCCGGCGAGCGCAGTCAGCGAGACGAACAGCAGGTAGGGGAACGTCAGCCGCAACAGGTCGGTCGTCAGGCCGAGCTTGCCGGGCTCTTCCAGCGCGCCCGGCGCGAAGGTCATCGCCAGTTGCGGCGCGAAGATAAGCCCGAGCGCGGTAACGATCAGCAAGGCGCCGCCCAGCGTGCCGGCCACGCGCGCGGTCAGTTCGCGCAGTTCGGCATGGCTGCGGGTTTCCTTGACCTGGGTGAACACCGGCACGAAGGCCGTGGAGAATGAGCCTTCGGCGAACAGCCGGCGCATGAAATTCGGAATCCGGAATGCGATGACGAAGGCGTCGGTAGCGGCATTGGCGCCGAAGACGTGGCTGATCGCGACGTCGCGCGCCAGGCCCAGCACGCGCGAAATCATGGTCATCGCGCTGAACGAAAAAACCCCGCGCAGCAGACTGGGCGCCTTCACGCGAAAACCCCGGCTTGATTGACGCAAACCCGCGCGCCGCCTACAATTACCGGTCCTTTTCGCCCATCCATCCCATTTTGTAACGGAGTTTTCCCTTGGCCAACATCAAATCCGCCAAAAAGCGCGCCCGCCAGGCGGTCAAGCGCAACGCGCGCAACGCCAGCTCGCGCTCGATGCTGCGCACGGCGATCAAGAAAGTCGTCAACGCCATCGCCGCGAAGGACAAGGCCGGCGCCGAAGCCGCCTACAAGGCTGCCGAGCCGGTCATGGACCGCTATTCCAGCCGTGGCCTGATTCACAAGAACAAGGCTTCGCGCCACAAGAGCCGCCTGACCGCGCATATCAAAGCTCTCTGAGCGATTGAGCGCCTCCCCAAAAAAGCCGACTTCTGTCGGCTTTTTTGTTGCTCGCCGTCTCACGCCTGTTCGCTCCGTAGCGCGTCGAAGAAAGCCTGAATTTTCAGGCAGACATCCCAGGTGCCATCCTTCGCGATCGCGGAAACCACGAACCACGGCGCCTTCCATTTCAACTTGCGCACGATGGCCTTGGCGAGTTTTTCGCGTTCTTTGGGGTCCAGCAGATCGGCCTTGTTGAAGACCAACCAGCGCGGCCGTTCCAGCAATTCCGGGTCGAATTTCTCGAGCTCCGCCTCGATCGCATGCACCTGTTCGACTGGATCGACCGCATCGTCCAGCGGGGCCATGTCGACCAGGTGCAGCAGCAGCCGTGTCCGCGAGACGTGCTTGAGGAACTGGATGCCGAGGCCGGCGCCATCGGCGGCGCCTTCGATCAGGCCGGGGATGTCGGCGATAACGAAGCTCTGGTCGGTGGCGATGCGCACGACGCCCAGATGCGGCTGCAAGGTGGTGAACGGATAGTCCGCCACGCGCGGCGTGGCTGCGGAGACCGCGCGGATGAAGGTGGATTTGCCTGCGTTCGGAAAGCCGAGTAGGCCGACATCGGCCAGCACCTTCAATTCCAGGCGCAGCTCGCGCTCTTCGCCGGGCGATCCCGGAATGGCCTTGCGCGGCGCGCGATTGGTGGAACTCTTGAACGCGGTGTTGCCGGCGCCGCCGTGGCCGCCCTGCGCCACCTTCAGACGCTGCCCATGCGCGGTCAGGTCGCCGATGGTCTCGTCGGTGTCGATATTGATGACGGCGGTGCCGACCGGAACGCGGATGACCCAATCGTCGCCGCGCTTGCCGGCCATTTGCCGGCCCATGCCGTTCTCGCCGCGCTGGGCGCGGAACGTGCGTTCGTGGCGGAAATCCACCAGCGTGTTCAGGCCCTCGTCCGCGACCAGCCAGACGTCGCCGCCGTCGCCGCCGTGGCCGCCGTCGGGGCCGCCCAGCGGGATGGATTTTTCGCGGCGGAAGCTGACGCAGCCATTGCCGCCGTTTCCTGCGTGGACGGTGATCTGTGCTTCGTCGACGAATTTCATACGATTTTCACTCTATCCAAAAACAAAGCCCCGCGCATGGCGGGGCTCTGTCGAATTGCTGACGCAACGATTTACGCCTTGGCGACGCTCACCGTCCTGCGGCTCTTGGCGCCCTTGACGCTGAACTGCACGGTGCCGTCGACCAGCGCGAACAGGGTGTGGTCGCGGCCGAGGCCGACGCCTGCGCCCGGATGGAACTGGGTGCCGCGCTGGCGCACGATGATGTTGCCGGCTTCCACGGCCTGACCGCCATAGAGCTTCACGCCGAGATACTTCGGGTTCGAGTCGCGGCCGTTACGGGTACTGCCGCCTGCTTTTTTATGTGCCATGACTGTTGCTCCTCACTTCGCCGAAATGGAGGTGATTTCCACCTCGGTGTAATGCTGCCGATGGCCCATCTGCTTCATGTGGTGCTTGCGGCGGCGGAATTTGATGATGCGGACCTTGTCGGCGCGGCCGTGCTTGACGACCTTGGCGCCAACGCTCGCGCCAGCGACGAGCGGAGCGCCCATCGTGATGCCCTCGCCTTCGCCCAGCAGCAGCACCTGGTCGAACGTGACCGCGGCGCCGACATCGGCTTCGAGTTTTTCCACACGCAGGGTCTCGCCCTGCATGACGCGGTATTGCTTACCGCCGGTTTTGATGACTGCGTACATGTTTCTTGACCTCGGTTCTGTAGTTATTCTGGAAGAATCCACAAAGTGGACTGCGCATTGTACGGATGCGCCGCGCTCGTGTCAAAGCCAAAAATGGGGAAAACCCACGTGTTTACCGCCACTTGGGACGCGAATCCCGGCCCTTGCGACTGGCCGGTGTTCTTTTGCATCTGGACCGGCCATGCCATCGCTTGACCGGCGCGCTACACTACTCCGTTCACTCGAATCCGGCCTGTTCATGGACTTCATCCGCATCCGCGGCGCACGCACGCATAACCTGAAAAACATCGACCTGGACCTGCCACGCGACAGCCTGATCGTCATCACCGGCCTGTCCGGCTCCGGCAAGTCCTCGCTGGCCTTCGACACGATCTACGCGGAAGGCCAGCGCCGCTACGTCGAATCGCTGTCGGCCTACGCACGCCAGTTCCTGTCGGTGATGGAAAAACCCGACGTCGACCACATCGAGGGCCTGTCGCCGGCGATTTCCATCGAACAGAAATCGACCTCGCACAATCCGCGCTCGACGGTCGGCACGATCACCGAGATCTACGACTACCTGCGCCTGCTGTTCGCGCGCGTGGGCACGCCGCGCTGCCCGGATCACGGCATTCCGCTGGCCGCGCAGACGGTCAGCCAGATGGTCGACGCGACCCTGGCGATGAATCCGGAGCGCCGCTTCATGCTGCTCGCTCCCGTTGTGCGCGAGCGCAAGGGCGAGCACGTGCAGGTGTTCGAGCAACTGCGCGCACAGGGCTTCGTGCGCGCACGCGTGGACGGCGTGTTGCACGAACTCGATGCCGTGCCTGCGCTCGGCCTGCGCATCAAGCACACCATCGAGGCGGTGATCGACCGCTTCCGTCCCGCGCCGGACCTGAAGCAGCGCCTCGCGGAGTCGTTCGAGACTGCCCTGCGCCTCGGCGACGGCATCGCGATCGTCGCCGACGTGGACGATGCGGATGCGAAGCCGACCTTGTTCTCGTCACGCTATTCCTGCCCGGTCTGCGATTACTCGCTGCCCGAACTCGAACCACGCCTGTTCTCGTTCAATTCGCCGATGGGCGCCTGCGGCACCTGCGACGGCCTCGGCGTCACCCAGGTTTTCGATGCGGCGCGCGTTGTCGTGCATCCGAATCTCAGCCTTGCCGCCGGCGCGGTGCGCGGCTGGGATCGCCGCAATATGTACTACTTCCAGATGATCCTGTCGCTGGCGCGGCACTACAAGTTCGACATCGACACGCCGTGGGAACAATTGCCCGAAGGCATCCGCCACGCGGTGTTGTACGGCTCCGGCGACGAGCAG
>DATJIL010000232.1:0-10156 GCA_035493385.1 Rudaea sp. | reverse complement strand
CGACGATCCGGCGATCGTGCGCAAGCGCCTGGAGGTCTACCGCGAGCAGACCGCGCCGGTGGCGCGGCATTTCGCCGACCTGGGCAAGCTCGTCACGGTCAATGGCGTGGGGGCGGTGGACGCGGTGTTCGCGCGCATCCTCGCCGTGCTGCCGCGCGCCGTGGCCTGAGCGCGCCGGCCGCGTCCGCTAAGACTTCCATGCCGGCGTTTTTGCTCGTCTTGCGCGACGTCATCCTGCTGCGCCGCGGCCCGCAGGACATGCCGCATTCGCCGCGCCTGCTCGTCTGGGTGTGCGGCGCGAGCCTGCTGCTGCAACTGGCGATCGCGAGCGTGCTCGCCATCCCGGGCGATGCGCTCGGCGCGGGCCTGATCGGCCTCGCCTTCAACCTCGGCGTGCTGTATCTGCTGCTCAACCTGCGTGGCATGCGCGCCCGTTTCGTGCAGGCCGCGCTGGCCCTGACCAGTTGCGCCATCGTGTTCGCGATCCTGAGCGTGCCGATCGTGCTGGCCGTGGGCGGCAAGCCGCCGACGCCGGAGACGATCACGCCAGTGCAGGCATTGCTCGGCATGCTCGCGCTGCCGATCGTGGTGTGGAAACTGATCGTCGACGCGCACATCCTGCGCCACAGCTTGAACCTGCCGTTCGCCGCAGGCCTGTTGATCGCGCTGTTCTGGATCATCGCCGAATTGAGCTTCGGCGCGGCAATCGGCGGCCCGGCCGCTGCCGCGGCAGCCTGAGCGCATTGTGAAATTGTATATTCTGGGAATCTGCGGAACGTTCATGGGCGGCGTCGCCGCGCTGGCGCGAGAGCTTGGCTTTGATGTCGCCGGTTGCGACGCGAACATCTATCCGCCAATGAGCGATCAGCTCGCCGCGCTCGGCGTGCATCTGGATACCGGCTATCGCGCCGAATACCTCGATGCGGCCAAACCCGATCTCGTCATCGTCGGCAATGCGCTGTCCCGCGGCAATCCGGTGGTTGAACGCTTGCTCGACGCGCGCATTCCCTACATTTCCGGGCCGCAATGGATCGGCGAAAACGTGCTCGCATCGCGGCGCGTCTTTGCCGTCGCCGGCACGCATGGCAAGACCACGACGACGGCGATGCTGGCCTGGATCCTCGACGCCTGCGGGCGCGCGCCGGGTTTCCTTGTCGGCGGCGTGCCGGAGAATTTCGGTGTGTCGGCAAGGCTGGGCGGGAGCGATTTCGTCATCGAAGCCGATGAATACGACACCGCGTTTTTCGACAAGCGCAGCAAGTTCGTGCATTACCGGCCGACGGTTGCGATCCTGAACAATCTGGAATTCGACCACGCCGACATCTTTCCCGACGTCGCCGCGATCCAGCGCCAGTTTCACCACCTGGTGCGCACGGTGCCGGGCAACGGACGCCTTGTCGTCAACGCCGAGGACGCGCGCCTTGCCGAAGTGTTGGCCATGGGTGCGTGGACGCCGGTCACGACGTTCGGCATGGCCACCGGCGATTGGCAAGCGCGCCTGATTCATCCTGACAATGGCGCGGCCGAGGGCGGCCGCCCCGCCGACGGATCGCAATTCGCCGTGCTGCGCGACGGCCACGATATCGGTGTCGTACGCTGGAATCTGCTTGGCCGGCACAACGTCATGAATGCGCTGGCGGCGCTCGCGGCGGCCGATGCGAGCGGTGTGGATGCGGCGCGGGCCATCGCTGCGCTGGCCGATTTCCACAGCGCCAAGCGCCGCCTCGAACATATTGGCGAGCACCGCGGTATAAACGTGTACGACGACTTCGCGCATCACCCGACCGCGATCGCGACCACGCTCGCGGGCTTGCGCGCGCGCGTGGGCCGGGCCCGCATCCTGGTCGGCATGGAACCGCGCTCCAACTCGATGCGTCTTGGCGCGCACGCGGACGAACTCGCACCTTCCTTGCGCGACGCCGATGCGGTGGTTTTCCTCAAGCGTCCCGAGCTGGCCTGGAATGCGCAGAGCGTCATCGATGCACTCGATGGCCGTGGCCAAACTGCGCCAAGCGTGGACGCGCTGATCGACGCGCTGCACGAGCAAGTTCGTCCCGGGGACCACGTCGTGTTCATGTCCAATGGCGGTTTCGAGGACGCGCCGCGGCGGTTTCTGCGCAGTTTGCGCTGACACCGATCCGGCCTACACTTCAGGCGTGACGGCCACCGACATCCCGTTGTTTCCACTCAACAGCGTGCTGTTTCCCGGCGGCGTGCTCGAATTGCGCGTGTTCGAGCGCCGCTATCTCGACCTGGTCCGCGATTGCGCGCGCAGCGGTGCCGGTTTCGGCGTGTGCCTGATCCTGCACGGCCGGGAAGCGGGCGAACCGGCGGTGCCGGCAGCGGTCGGCACATTGGCGCGCATTGTGGATTTCTATACATCAGACGATGGACTGCTCGGCATTCGCGCCGACGGCGGCGCACGCTTCCGGGTCACGCACACGCGCGTACGCGACAACGGCCTCGTGCATGGCGACGCGCATTTTTGGCCGGATGAACCCGTCGTGCAGGTGCCGCCCGAACATGCGCTGCTCGTGACAATCCTCGAGCGCCTGCTCGAATGCATGGGCGGGCAAAACGCGAGTGCGCCACGCGAGCGCTACGACGATGCGAGCTGGGTCGGATTTCGCCTCGCCGAGGCGCTGCCGCTGGAGAATCGCGAGCGCCAGCACCTGCTGCAGATGACCGACCCGCTGGAACGTCTCACCCAGTTGATGCACTACCTGCCGCGTTTCCAGCAGCCTTGAGATACCGCGATGACGACACTGACTGCTTCCGGATCGACGAGCCGACGATGAAATACCTTCACACGATGGTACGTGTACGCGATCTCGATGCCTCGTTGCGTTTTTATTGCGATGGCCTCGGCCTGGTCGAAACGCGACGCAAGGAAAATGCGCAAGGCCGCTTCACGCTGGTGTTCCTGGCGGCGAAGGAAACGCCGGATGCGGAGATCGAACTGACGTACAACTGGCCGGGCGAGGACGGTTCGACCGAGGACTACGGCTCGGCGCGCAATTTCGGCCACCTCGCGTTCCGTGTTGAAAATATCTATGCAACCTGCGCGCATTTGCAGGCCATGGGCGTGACCATCAATCGTCCACCACGCGACGGGCACATGGCCTTCGTGCGCTCGCCGGATTCGATCAGCATCGAGTTGTTGCAGGAAGGTCATCTGCCGCCGCGCGAGCCGTGGGCGTCGATGCCGAACGCGGGTACGTGGTAGCTCGGCCAAGCGCCGTCGAGGGGCCGCCGCAGGATTTCCGCGCGGCAAATGTGTTATAGAAAATATAACAACGAATAGCTTTACACATATCTACCTTTAATTTATGTTTCAAGTCCCCACAATGAACGCATCGCCATCCGGCGATCATCCAATGGAGATTGATCATGAAACTCGTCGTGAAACCCCTTTCACTGGCCTGTGCGCTTGCGCTGGGCTTGGCATTTTCCGCCACCGTACCGACGTCGGCGTTCGCCCAGCCGGCGCATGCGACCGCCAGCACAGATCAGGCGGCCGCGCGAACCGCGCCGAAACTGCACGCTGCGTTGCGCGGACTGTGGCATGGCCATCTGGTCGCTACCCATGATTACGCGCTGGCGGTGCACGCCGGCAACAAGGCCGGCGAGGCGAAGGCGGCCGACGCGGTCGTCGCCAATGCCAAGCAGATCGCCAACGCGATTGCCGGTTTCTACGGCAAGGATGCCGGTGATGGCCTGCTCAAGCTGCTGGCCGGGCACTGGGGTGAGGTCAAGGCCATCACCGATTCGGCCAAGTCCGGCGACGCGGCTGGCGAGAACAAGGCCCTGCAAGGCGGCTTGAGCAATGCCGGCGACATCGCGAAATTCCTCGCCGGTGCGAATCCGAACTGGACCGAAGGCGCTCTCGACGGCGCGCTGGCGATGCACGTCAACGACCACAAGCTGCAGATAGACCAGATGATGTCAAATGCGCCCGCGGCCGAACAGGAAAAATCCTGGGCCGAGATGCAAAAGCACATGGACATGATCGCCGACGTCCTCGCCGACGGCATCGCCAAGCAGTTCCCGGACAAGGCTAACTAGGGAAGTGAAGTCCACGAGCGCCTTGCGGCACCTCGGCACGACGCAACAGAAGCTGTTGCGCAAACTGCTGGCTTCGCCGCAGGGCGCGAGTGTCGAGGAGTTGTGCGAAGCGCTCGGAGTCACCCACAACGCGGTCAGACAACATCTGACCGCGCTGCTGGCGCAAGGTCTGGTCGCGCGCGCGGAATCGATCCCGAGTGGTGGCCGCCCGCGCGCCTGTTTCGTGTTGCTGCCCGCCGGACGCGAGTTGTTTCCGCGCAACTACGCGTTGATGGCGCGTGGCATGCTTGAATACCAATACGCCCAAGGCGGCGTAGCCGCGGTGCAGTCCATGCTGGCGGCGATGGGCGCCACGCTCGGCACGCAGGCGGCCGAGCGTATTGCGACGGCAGGCGACAATGCCGAGGTCGTGCGCTTGCTTGCCGAGCAACTCGATGCGCTCGGCTACGAGGCGCAAACGGTCGTCGTCGGCGACCACACCGAGATAGAGGCCTTCAATTGCGTGTTCCACGGCTTGGCCCGCGCACATCCGGATGTGTGCCGTTTCGACCTTGCGTTCATGGGCGCGGCGACCGGACAGCCAGTACATCGCACCACCTGCATGCTGCATGGAGAGCCGGCCTGCCGGTTTCGTATAGGCCCGGTGGAAAAGGGAGCGCGATCGGATCAGTCGAGCGCCTGAGCCAGATCGGCGACCAGATCGTCGGGATGTTCGAGTCCGACTGAAATCCGCAACAGGTTCTGCGGCGACAGCGGATGTTCGCCTTCGACCGAGGCGCGATGTTCGATCAGCGATTCGCAGCCGCCGAGCGACGTTGCGTTGGTGAACAGCTTCACCTTGGCTGCGACGGCGAGCGTCGCATCGCGCCCGCCGCGGATTTCGACGCTGAGCATGCCGCCGAAGTCGCGCATCTGTTTGGCAGCTACAGCGTGCTGCGGATGCGTGGGCAGGCCCGGCCAGTTCACGCGTTCCACGCGCGGGTGCGCCGCCAGGAATTCCGCGACCACGCGCGCGTTGCGGCAATGCCAGGCCATGCGCGCGGGTAGCGAGCGGCAGCCGCGCAGCGTCAGCCACGCACTGAACGGCGACGCGATCGCGCCGGTGACATGGCGGAAATGCGCGATGCGCTCATGCAGCGCATCGTGCCGCGCAAACACGAGGGCGCCGCCGAGCACGTCGCTGTGGCCGCCGAAATACTTCGTGGTCGAGTGCATGACGACATCGGCGCCGAGTGCGAGCGGTTGCTGCAGGATGGGCGTGGCGAAGGTGTTGTCGCACACGAGCGATGCGCCCAGCGCGCGCGCGATCTGTGCCAGCGCGGCGATGTCCGCGACTTGCATGCGTGGATTCGATGGCGTTTCTGCCCAGATCAGCGCGATGCCGGCGGCGCTGGCATCGCGCACGCGGGCAAGGTCGCTCATGTCGACGGCCACGGCGGCGATGCCGCGGCGGGCGAGGAAGTCCTGTGCGAGCAGCCGCAGGCCGGTGTAGCAATCGTCGGGAATCAGGATGCGCGCGCCGTTCGGCAACGCTTCGAGCAGCGCCGTCATCGCCGCCATGCCCGAGGCAAAGGCCAGTGCGGCGGTGCCGCCTTCAAGCGCGGCGAGCGCGGTTTCCAGGCGATCCTGGGTCGGATTGCCTTCACGCTGGTATTCGTAGCCGGCGATGCGTTCGGCGGCCGGACCGTGCGCGAACGTGGTCGACAGGTGGATCGGCGGTGCGACCGCGCCGGTGGCTGCATCGGGTTCGGCGCCGGCTCGCACGGCGAGCGTTTCAGGACGCATGACGAATCTCCCGGAAGGATTCGCGCGCAGCCTGGATCGTGTCGGCGATGTCCTGCTCGCGGTGCGCGGTGGACAGGAAACCGGCCTCGAACGCCGACGGCGCCAGATACACGCCGCGGTCGAGCATGGCGTGGAAGAAGCGGTTGAACGCGGCGACGTCGCAGGCTGTGGCCTGTGTATACGTTTCCACTTGTACGTCCGTGAAGAACAGGCCGAACATGGCGCCGACGCGGTTCGTGCTGAATGGCATGCCCGCTTCGATCGCGACAGCACGCAGGCCATCGATGAGGAGCGTTGTCTTGCGTTCGAGATCTTCGTAAAAGCCCGGCGCCTGGATCAGCTCGAGCATGGCGAGTCCGGCCGCCATTGCGACCGGGTTGCCGCTGAGCGTGCCGGCCTGATAGATCGGCCCGCTCGGCGCGACCTTCTCCATGATGTCGCGGCGCCCGCCATAGGCGCCGACCGGCATGCCACCGCCGATGATCTTGCCGAAGGTGCTCAAATCCGGCGTGATGCCGTAGCGTTGCTGCGCGCCACCGAGCGCGACGCGGAACCCGGTCATCACCTCATCGAAAATCAGCACGGCGCCGTGGCGTGTGCACAGTTCGCGCAGAGCGTGCAGATAGCCTGCGCGTGGCGGAATGCAGTTCATGTTGCCGGCGACCGGCTCGATGATGAGGCCGGCGATTTCATCGCCTGAACTTGCGAAGAGTTCCTGCGCGGCATCGAGATCGTTGTACGGCAGCGTAAGCGTGAGATCGGCCAGCGCCTTGGGCACGCCCGGCGAGGTCGGCACGCCGAAGGTCAGCGCGCCGGAACCGGCCTTGACCAGGAAGGAATCACCGTGACCGTGATAGCAGCCCTCGAATTTCACGATCTTGTCGCGGCCGGTGAAACCGCGCGCGACACGGATCGCCGACATCGTCGCCTCGGTGCCGGAATTGACCATGCGCAGCATCTGCATGGATGGCACGAGGCGCGCGATCGTTTCGGCCATCGTCACTTCGGCCGGGCAAGGCGTGCCGAAGGACAGCCCGGCGCGCACCGCATGTTCCACCGCCGTGCGCACCTTCGGATGATTGTGGCCGACGATCATCGGCCCCCATGAGCCGACGTAGTCGATGTAGCGTTTGCCCTCGACATCCCATAGGTACGCGCCGTCGGCGTGGTCGGTAAAGAACGGTTCGCCGCCGACCGAGCGGAACGCGCGCACCGGCGAATTGACGCCGCCGGGCAGGCGGGGCTGCGCGCGTTGGAACAGTTCGTGGTTCGTGGACATGTGGGCATCTACTCGTGGAAAAGTTCGGCGTAACGGCGCGCCGCTGCGAATATGTTGTCTTCGCCAAAGACGCCGGAAATCGCGGCGACAAAATCGGCGCCGGCCGCGATCAACGCCGTCGCATTGTCCGGCGTAATGCCGCCGATCGCCACTAGCGGCTTGCCGAATGCGCGCGCGGCGCACAACAGATCCGGCGTGGCGCGGCGTGCCTGTGGTTTGGTCGGCGATGGGAAGAATGCGCCGAAGGCGAGGTAATCGGCGTCGGCGGCGAGTTCGCGTGCGCGATCGAGCGAATCGTAGCAGGAGACGCCGATGATGGCGTTGCGACCAAGTCGCGCGCGCGCGGCGGCGATGTCCACATCGTCCTCGCCCAGGTGCGCGCCGGCGGCACCGATCACGGCCGCCAGTTCGATATCGTCGTTGATTATCAGCGACACGTGATGTCGAGCGCACAGCGCGGCCAGCGCGCTTGCTTCGTCGCGACGGCGTGTGTGGTCCGACGTCTTGTCCCGGTATTGCAGGACCGCCGCTCCGCCTTCCAGCGCGGCAGCGCAGGCATCGATGAGATCGGCGCGCGGCCCATCGGTGATCGCGTAGAGTCCGCGCGCGGGAAATGCGGGCATGTGCATGACCGCAAGTGTAACGGGTAGAATAAGCGCTCGAAATTCCTGCTTTGCCCCGATATTTTCGATGAATGCCCTACTTCAATCCGACAACGTACCCTTCCGCAGCTTCATGTGCGTGGTCTGCGGCTTCATCTACAACGAGGCGGAAGGCTGGCCCGCGGATGGCATCGCGCCGGGCACGCGCTGGGAAGACATTCCCGAAACCTGGACCTGTCCCGATTGCGGCGTGACGAAGTCGGATTTCGAGATGATCGAGATTCGCTGATCGGGATCAGTTGAGGCGCGGCATCGCCGCGCCCAACTCCGCCAGTTTCAACGCGATTTCCTCGGCATCGTCGGCCTGTGGCATCAGCGCGAGATAGCGCTGCCAATCTTCGCGCGCGCCGCGCACGTGACCCAGATGCAGGTAGCAGGCGCCGCGATCGCGGTATTCGGATACCGACAGGGCATCGAGGATGAGCAAGCGGTCGCAGCAACGCGCGGCCTTGTCCCACTGCTCGCGTTCGCCGTAGACGCCTTTCAGGTTGCGCAGCATGCGCGTGAGGATCGCGCGATGGCTGGCTGGTTCCAGCATCCGCGCCAGGCGATCGTCGTCGAGTTCCTGCGCGTCGGTATGCGCACGTGCGCGACGGCGCAATTCGGCGACGTCGAGCGAGCGGCCCTTCTGGTAGGGATCGAGTACGACCATGCCTTCCTCGAGCGGCAGGCGCACGAGGAAATGTCCCGGGAACGAGATGCCTTCCAGCGGCACGCCCAGGCGCCGCGCCAACTCGATCTGCACCACGGCGAGCGAGATCGGATTGCCCATGCGCCGGTCGAGCACGTCGTTCAGGTAGCTGTTGCGCGGATCGTAGTAATCGCGGTCGTCGCCGCAGAATCCGAGTTCGTCGTACAGGAAACGGTTGATTGCCCGCAATTGCGCCGCGCTTTCGTTGTCCTTGGGCAATACGCGCAGGCGCCGGGTGTATTCGTGCAGGTGCGATTCGTAGGCGGCAGCATCGAGGGCCGGGTATTCATCCTTGGCGATCAGCAAGGCGGTGGCGAACAGCGGAATGTCGGCGTCGTTGGCATTGCGCAGGTCCTGCCAGGCATCGTGCATCGCCTTTCTCCGGCAGCGGCGGCGCCGCGTTGCCACGATCTTACGCGAAGCGCGCGCTGGCGCAAGGCTTGGCAGTGGTGCCCGCGAATTGCCCGTTGCATGTCACGAGCATTGCATCTACGCCTGTTGTAATGCGTATGCAAAGTCTTGGAGAAAGACCATGCTGCAATTCGTGCCGCTGACCGACGAGATGCTTTATTCGCGCAATGGCCCGCCCCTGCGCCTCGTGCCGTACCAGTGCGGCCTGCCGTGCGTGCGCGACGATCAGCGATGCACGGCCAAGGCGTCGCCCGGCTTGATGCCGAGCTTGTCCGCCATGCCCGCGTTGAGTTCAAGTACATATTGTGCGGCACCTTCCGAGGGATAACCCGGGCAATTGTTGCCGGAGTTCAGGCAGGGCGGCACCCGCTGCTGCGCGCTGACCAATTTGTAATTTTGGTCAAAGTATAAAATGTCCAGTGGAATGTGCGTGTTCTTCATCCAGAACGTGCGCACTTGCGCGTCGTCGAACACGAACAGCATGCCATGGTCGGCGGGCATGCTCTCGCGGAACATCAGGCCGCGTTCGCGCGATGCCTCATCGGCAGCGATTTCGATCTGGAAGCGATGACCGTCCAGTTCGACGTAAGGTCCCGATGCTCGCGCCGTGCAGGCGCCCAAGCCCAGCGCCGAACTCATGCCCAGCATCGCTGCGCAGCGAACGAATCCGTTATGCATGAAGTCTCCGAAATCAGCGATGGGTATGGCTGAGTGCTTCGATCAAGGCAGTCAACGCGGCGAAATTCTGCGGGTCCATGTCGTAGAACTCGATGCCGATGTGGGTGCTGTCCACCCTTACCAGCAGGCTGTCGCCGTGAAACGGCGGCTGACCGTCGAATTCAAGGGTGACGGCATGATGTGAGCCCGGTTCCAGCTTGACACTGCCGCCATGCTCGAACAGCGCACCATTGAGGGACAAGTCCAGGATGCGGCCCTGGACATCGCCCGCGCGGCCCGTTTCCAGCCGGTATTTTCCCGGCACGGTGAAGCGCGGTTCCTGCCTGCGTTCTTCGTACAACTCGCCCATGGCGTCGCATGCCGTCTGCGATGGATGGCGGCGATGCTAGCACAGCGCCCATGCGTGATTTTCGGACTACGCGGCCTGTTGACGGCTCCGGAAGTGAATGTATAATGTGCGGCTCCCTTGGACGAAAGGTTCTTGGGTTGCCGGATGTTGATCCGGCAGGAAAAAGATCTTTGACAGTGTGCGCAGGTGACTTGTGTGGGCGCCTTGGGATGGATGGAAAAAGTCCATCGAGACAA